>JAFSWC010000038.1 GCA_017444665.1 Oscillospiraceae bacterium | reverse complement strand
GTCCAGCACGGTCTTCCTGCATTCTTCGTACGGGATTTCCTTCGTGTCTTTATGCTTGCGCAGGGCGTAGGTCGTGATGACCTGATCCTTGGTGTCCTTCCAGCGGCGGTAGTAGACCATCAGGTGGCCGAGCTTCTCGGGAACCATGTTGTCGAAGACATAGTAAGAGATTTCCGGATGATCTTCCGGCTTCGTCAGGAAGGCCTGAACGTCATAGCGCTCATAGTCGATCTTGGAGAACAGCTCCATCTCATCGTCGCGGGTATCGAAGTACTCCACCATGCCCTTCTGGCCGTCGGTGCGCTTGTTCGGGATGTACAGAGGTGCCGTGACGATGACCTTGTCAAACTCCTCGACCTCGCCGTTGACGGTGATGAATACCTTGCCGTCATGGCGCTCGACCTTCTCAATGTTGCTGCCCAGACGGGCGGGGTTCTTGATGTGCTCGTTGAGCTGCTCCCAGATGTACTGGGTGCCTTCCTTCCAGGTCCAGAGGTTGACCTTGACGAAGTTCATGCAGGTCTGATAGTCAAGGTACTTCAGAACGTAGGCGGCGGGGATCTCGTCAAAGTAGCCGTAGCCGAAGGAGGTGAACGGTCCGATCCAGATCTTCTGGACCAGAGGAACGCCGTTCATTTCGCAGAACTTCTTGAACGGGAGAGCCAGATCCTTCAGGTTGGGGTTCACGCCCTCGATCTTTTCACGGCCCGGGGTGACGGCATAGCCGTCGTAACGGCCCTCGGCAACGCCGCGGTGACCGTTGACGTCATAGCCCTTGTACTTGGTTTCCAGCAGTTCACCGAACTTCTTCAGCTGGCCCTTCATCTTGAGCATCCAGGGGTTCTTGATGATGTTGCCGAGCGTGCGGGCAAACGGCTCGATCACGTCGCCGTTGGCGTTCTTGTAGTTGCGGTTGAGCTTGGGGCCGTCGTGCGTGATGCCGCAGAACTCTTCTACATCGTGCACGGCGTAGTAAGAGGGAACGCCCATGATGGCGCCCATCTCGTAACGTCTGCCGTTGTAGTAGGGGCTCCAGCACTTGCCGCCCACGCGATCCTGACGCTCGAAGATCACATAGTTCTCATAACCCTTTTTCTCCAGGTACATGCCGGCGGAAAGACCCGCGGGGCCGCCGCCGATGATGGCGATGCGAATGTTCTTGTCCATGTTCTGCCTCCGTATTCAAATTTGGTTCGTGTCTGAAGGTTTTCAGATATAGTCATTATACAACAGCTCCCGGGAAAAAACACTATATAATTTTGAAAAACTGTCGAAATCTTTATCAGTTTTCACAAGGAAAAAGGAAGGTTGTGCCAGTTTCTTTGATAAAAGGCTTTCCTTGCCGCAAGGGTTGTGGTATATTGAGAAAAAAGGAATAATTGGAGGTGCTCCGTGCGATTCGACAGCTTTGACCATCTGCTTTCTCATTTTGCCATGACGACTCCCGACGCCCCTGCTCTCCGCTATGAAAAAACAACGCTGTCCTTCCGCGCCCTTGACGAGACCGTACGCAAGCGGGCGGAGGAGCTGCGCGCGGGGGGCAAAAGCTGCATCGGTCTTCTCTGCGACGGCAGCCTGGACAACGTGATCGAGATCTTTGCCGCCTCCCTTGCCGGACTGCAGATCGTCCTGCTTGACGCCTCGCTGCCCTCGGACGTGCTCAAAAGCCTGATACGCTATACCGACGTCGACCTGCTCTGGGGCGACGGGGAGCTGTGCGACGAGCTGTCCCTTGCCCTGATGGCCGGCGTGAAGGACGGCAAGGGGAAGATCCTGTTCTTCACCTCCGGCACGACCGAGCGGGCCAAGGCCGTCGTGCTGACCGACCACAGCCTGTGCCAGAGCGCCTACAACGGCTCGGCCAAGCTGCCTCTTTCGGCAGACGACACCCTTTTGTGCATGCTGCCGCTGGGACACGTGTTCGGCTTCGTCTGCGGCCTGCTCTGGGGACTTAGCTGCGGGGCGTGCGTCGCCCTCGGCCGGGGCGCGAGACACTATCTTGACGACTGCGATTTCTACCGGCCGACAGCCGTTTCCGTCGTGCCGCTGCTGCTGGGCTTTCTTGTCAAGCAGCGGTGTATCAATCCGGAACTCAAGCTCGTGCTTGTCGGCGCGGGCGACTGTCCGCCGGCGCTGCTCCGGGCGGCGGGCGCGATGGGCATTCGCGTCAGCTTCGGCTACGGCCTGACCGAGACAAGCTCCGGCGTCGCCATCTCCGTGGAGGGCGATCCCTATGCCATGGAGATCTGCCCCGACGATACGATCACGCTTGCCGAAGACGGCGAGATCCTGATCGAGGCGCCCACCTGCATGATGCAGGGCTATTATAAGCGTCCCGACGCGACGCGCGCGGTGCTGGTGGGCGGCGTGTTCCACACCGGCGACCTCGGCCGTTTCGACGAGGAGGGAAAGCTGCACATCACCGGACGAAAAAAGGACGTGCTGGTCCTGCCGGACGGGACGAAGATCTTCCTGCCGGAATACGAATCGGCGCTGATGCAGGCGCTGGGCCACACCGAGCTGGCCGTCACGCTGAAAAACGACCGGCCGATCCTGGTCTTCTCCGGCGCGGCGGACCGGGAAAAGCTGCAGGCAAAGCTGCGCGAGGTAATGCGCACGCTGCCGCGCGGCCAGCAGATTGCGGACATCCTGCTGACAGACGAGCCGCTGCCGAGAACGGCGACGGGCAAAATAAAACGCTGGGAGCTCCAGCAGAAAGTGAGTGACAACACATGACCAGACAGGAAGTATTGGAACAGACCAAAAAGGTGATCTACGACTGCTTCCCCGATATGGCGGATCTTGACCTGCAGGAAGACAGTGTTATCAACACCGAAACGGCGATCGACTCGATGGGCTTCGTGCTGGTGATCTGCAAGCTCGAGGCGCTCTTTGACGTGCGCATCCCCGAACGGCAGTGGCAGAAGCTGCAGACGCTCGGCGACGTGGTGGACGCGATCTGCAAGCGGCTGAAATGAGCGTTTATTCCGAAGAGATTCTGCTGCGCAGCAAGGACGTCGACATGTACCGCCGCCTCCGCACGTCAGAGCTTTTCCGTCTTCTGCAGGAGGCGTCGATCCGCCATACCGAGCAGCTTGGCATGGGACGCGACAAAACGCTCGACCGCGGCATCCTGTGGGTGCTGCTGATGCAGCGCGCCGAGATCGCCCGCATGCCGGAATATGACGAGCGCATCGTGCTCAAAAGCTGGCCGGGCAAGACGATGCATCTGCTCTTCCCGCGCTACTACAGCCTGGAAACCGCGGCGGGCGAGCCGCTTTTGAAGGCAAGCGCGCTGTGGAGCCTGGTGGATGAAAAGACCCGCAAGGTCGTCTTTCCCGAAAAGTACGGCGTGGTGATCGAGGGCGTCACGACCGGCGAGGAGATCGCCATGCCCGGCAGCGTGGCAAAGCGGGAGACGACATGCGAGCGGGAGTTCACCGTGCCCTACAGCTATGTCGATCTCAACGGCCACATGAACAACACCCGCTATTTCGACCTGTGCGAGGACTGCGTCGGCGCGGCCGCTGCGGGGCGGAAGCTCAAGGGGATCGGCGTGGAGTATCAAAACGAGGCGCGCCTCGGCGAGACGCTCACGCTCCGCTGGGGCGGGGAGGGGGATTCGTTCTTCCTTTCCGGCGAGACCGGGCGCAGCGTGTTCCGCATGCGGCTCGACTATACGAGTGAAACGGAATAAAGAAAAGAGTGAAAACGGGGCTGCTGCAGCGAATGCTGCAGCAGCCCCGAATCGTGTCATTCTGAGGCCTTCAGGCCGAAGAATCTTTCCTGAGATATATGTTAGGGATGGGGAAAGATCCTTCGCTTGCGCTCAGGATGACATTTTTATGCTTTTCAGAAGACCCTCTTCCGCAAGAAACAGGTTCAGTCCTCCGTCTTATGCTGTTCTTTTTCCTTCTTGAAAAAATCGGTCAGCCCGACGGCGCGGGCGACGGGAACGGAGAAGGCGATCCCCTGGCTGGCGCTGCCAAGACCCGCCGCCTGATAGATCTCGCGCAGCACGTCGTCCTTGATCTCGTACGGGACAAGCAGCATGACGATCTCCTTTTCCGGCTGGATCGCGATGTTGAACATCTTTTCCGCCTCGCGCGGAGCGGTGCCGCGGCCCTTGATGATCGTGCCGCCGGCCGCGCCGGCCTTTCTGGCGGCGAACATCACGTCGTCCGAAAACCCCGCGTTGATGATGCAGAAGATCGCTTCGTATTTTTTCTCCATGTTATCCATATCACTCATCCCCCTTGGCCATACGCCGTTCGTTGCTTAAAAAGCCGTAGCTCAGCTTCCCGATCACGCTCGAAAACGGGATCGCAAAGGCGATGCCCGTGCCCCGGTTGACCGTCTCGAAATGATCCTCCAGCGCGGCAAGGATCGGATCAAGCTTGTCCTCGCGCACGACGCTGAAGATCACGCTGCGCTTGTTGTCCTTCAGCCCCAGAAACTCCACCAGGTCGGCTTTGGCCGTCCCGGTGCCGACGACGCAGATCTGAAGATTGGCGTCAAAAGTCTGCAGATAGTCCGAAAAGAAGGTGCCTTTTCCCTTTTGTACAATGGTAACGAGAAGCATCAGCCGGTTCGGAGCGACCGCGCCGCGCGGCGGCTGTGCGGATTGCAGTTCTGCCACCTCTGCTCCCTCCTTCACTTGAAATAAATGATCTGCGCGTCATCCGCCGAAAGGATCCTGCGGATGGCGGCCTTTTCGCGCATGAAGCGCGAGAGGATCGAACGAAAGCCCAGCGCCTGGATCGTGATCAGCGGCGTCATGGCGACCAGCGCCACCACGCCGAAGGCAAAATCCATCACCGCGCCGGCCCCGCGCAGCGAAACGCAGGCGCCGATCGCCATGGGCAGGATAAAGCTGCTTGTCAGCGGGCCGCTTGCCACGCCGCCGGAGTCAAAGGCGATGGCGGTGTAAAGCTTCGGCACGAAGAACGACAGCCCCAGCGAAAGGAGATAGCCCGGGATCAGATAGTACAAAAGCGAAAACCCGAGCAGCAGCCTCAGGATCGACAGCCCGATCGAAGCGCCCACGCCGACCGACAGCGCGATCAGCATCTGGCGGCGCGACACCGTGCCGTCCGTCACCTCCTCGACCTGCTGGGTCAGCACATGGACGGCAGGCTCGGCCAGGACGACTACCATGCCGATGACAAAGGCAAAGCCGAGCAGCGCCTTTTCGCTGAAGACAGCCATCGTGCGGCCGATGTGATAGCCCACCGGCATAAAGCCGACGGACACGGCGAGAAGGAAAATCACCAGCCCCACAAAGGCGAACACAAGCCCGAAGAGGATCTGCACCAGCTTCTGCAGCGGCAGGTGCAGCACCAGCTTCTGCAGCACGGCAAAGAACAAAACCATCAAAAGCAGCGATTTGCCGACCTCCCACGCCGTCTCGCCGAGCAGCGCCCAGAAGCCGGAGGAAAAGCTGGCCTCGAGCGAATAGTCGGGCAGGGGATAGGTGATCTTTCCTCCCGCCGCGCCCAAACTCAGCAGCAGCACGGCCAGCACCGGCCCGGCCGAGCACAGCGCGATCAGGCCAAAGCTGTTCTCGCCCGCGTGGCGGCCGCCGAAGGCCTGCGCGATGCCGATACCGAGCGCCATGATAAACGGCACGGTGATCGGGCCGGTCGTCACGCCGCCGGAGTCAAAGGCAAGCGGCAGAAACGACTGGCCGCCGCCGGAAATCAGCATGGCGGAAAAGGCAAAGAGCAGCATGTAGAAAAACAGCAGCATCGCCGTCAGATCGGTTTTGGTCACGATGCGGATGATCGCAAGGGCCAGAAACAGGCCCACACCCACGCCTACCGTCAGAATAAGCAGCGTGGGGTTGACGACGGCGCTGATCTGGCCGGCCAGAACGGACAGGTCCGGCTCGGCCACGGTGATCAGCACGCCCATCAGAAAACAGACCAGCAGCAGAACAACAAGCTTTCCCGACTTGCTCAGACCTTCGCCGATATGGCGTCCCATGGGCGTCATGGCCAGGTCCGCGCCCAGATTGAACAGCCCGATCCCCAGCACCAGCAGCAGCGCGCTGACGAAAAACACCGTGCGCTGCAGCCAGGAGAGCGGGGCAAGCGGTGTGAAAGACAGGATCAGAACGAGCGCCGCCACCGGAAAAACCGAAACGAGCGCCTCTGACAGCTTTGCTAACAGGGCTTTTTTCATCCCAAACCTCCTTGCGGATTTTCTGCAGAATGAAAGAAAAAACCGTTTTCAGCCGACGGCGAGCGACCAGCCTTCCGTCCGTGTCTCGCCGTGGTCGCCGTCGCCCGGCACGCCGACGGCGCAGCCGGTGTTGACGGCGATCGCCTCGGCGCCGAAACACAGCAGCGCCGTCAGGCAGAGATATGTCAGAATAAAAGAAAGTCTATTTCAAGGGAGGGGCCGGGCTTTTCCCTTTAAGAGAAGGGGAGAGACCGCCTTTCCCTGCCGGGGAAAAGGCAAGCGTTTCTCATTTGACCAGGTTTTCAAGCGTGGCAAAGAGCGTGTCCGGCTCGACGGGCTTGGAAAGGTGCGCGTTCAGCCCCGCCTGCATGCTGCGCTGGACGTCCTCGTCAAAGGCGTTGGCCGTCAAAGCGATAATGGGGACGGCGCCGGCGTCCGGCCTGTCCAGCGCGCGGATCGCCCGCGTCGCTTCCAGCCCGTCCATTTCCGGCATCCGCATATCCATCAGGATCGCGTCATAATATCCCGGCTTGCTGCCGGCGAACATTTCCACGGCGATGCGGCCGTTTGCGGCATGCTCCGCCTCGATCTCGCGCATGGAAAGGACCATGGCGATGATCTCGGCATTGATGGGCACGTCCTCGGCCAGAAGCACCCTTCGGCCCTTCAGATCCACCGTCTGCACGGCCGTCCGCTCGCTCTTGCGGCGGAAGGCCTCGCGGAATTCCTCCATCACGCTGCCGGCGAAAAGCGGCTTCGGCGCAAAGGTGTCGACGCCCGCCGCCCTTGCCTCATCCGCGATATCGTCCCAGTTGAAGGCCGTGAGGATGATGATGGGCGTGTCGCTGCCGACAATGGAGCGGATCTGCCGTGTCGTCTCGATGCCGTCCATCTCCGGCATACGCCAGTCGATGAGGATCAGATCAAAGTCCTCCCGCCGTCCGTGGCGGATCCTGACCTTGTCCACGCCTTCCCAGCCCGACTCCGCCGTCTCGCAGTGCACGCCGACCTGACCGAGGACGATCTCCGCGTGCTCCAGCGCGATCGAATCGTCGTCGATCACCAGCACGCTCATCTCGTGCGGATCAAGCTCGCCGCCCGGGGTTTCGACGTTCTTCCGTTCCGACTCGCCCAGCGTGACGGTGACGGTAAAGGTCGTGCCGACGCCCTTTTCGCTTTCCACCTCGATGTGGCCGTTCATCAGCTCAACGATGCTTTTGGTGATCGGCATGCCGAGCCCGGTGCTTCCGTATCGGCTGGTGGACGAGGAATCCTCCTGACTGAAGGCGTCGAAAACATGGGGCAGAAATTCTTTGCCGATGCCGATGCCGGTGTCGCGAAACACCAGCTTGAGCGTTGCCATGCGGTCATAGCGCGCGCCCTCTTCGATCAGAAAGCTGACCTTGCCGCCCTCCGGCGTAAACTTGACGGCGTTGCCCAGAATGTTGATCATCACCTGCTTGAGCTTCATGGCGTCGCCGACGTAATAATCGTCGATCCTGCCTTTTACCTGGCAGTCGTACTGCAGCCCTTTGTCCCGGCACTGTCCGATGATGATGGTATTGACCTGTTCCAGCGCCTTGGAGAAGGAGAACTCTTCCTTTTTGATCGTCATGCGCCCGGATTCGATGCGGCTCATGTCCAGGATGTCGTTGATGATCCCCAGCAGATGCTGTGCGGACGCGCCGATCTTCTCCAGGTATTCCCTGACCTTGCCGCTGACCGTCGGATCGTTCATGGCGATGTTGTTCAGCCCGATGATCGCGTTCATGGGGGTGCGGATCTCGTGGCTCATGTTGGAAAGAAACGCGGTCTTTGCCTGGTTGGCATGCTCGGCAGAGGAAAGCGCGTCGCGCAGGGCCTCGCGGCTTTCGGCCAGTTCTTCCCGCTGCGCCTGCTCCCGCTCAAGCGAGCTTTCCAGCTCCCGCCGGTATTCCTCCTTCTCATCCTCCAGCACAAAGCTGTGCAGCACGCTGGTCCCCAGCATATAACCCATGGCGTAAAAGGGCATCAGCGGATAGAACAGCTGGATCGAAATCAGCGCGATCATCGCGATGCCGAACAGTCCGATGGTCAAATGCCGCTGCTTGACGCTGCCCTCCGAACGGGCGGTGATCCGCAGCGTATAGATCGACGTCAGCAGAAACATCAGGATCTGGATCGCAAGCGTCACATAGCGTGCCGCCTCCGCGTGATAGACCCCTTGGGCGTCAAACCGGAACAGGACCGGATAGAAGAAGTTGACGACGATCACAACGATCTCGAAAGCAAAGAAGATGCGGCCCGTGTGGAACAGGATCTTTTCCACGGTGCTTCCGCCCGACAGATAGGAGATGACGTACTGCGTCCACAGCAGAACGGCCGTCGCCATTGCCGCAAAATGCACCGCGGTATCCGCGTAAAGGAGCGGGATCCAGCCCTTTGCTTCCAGGATGCCCCACAGCAGATCGGTAATATAGTAGGCCATAACGCCCATGAGAAACTGGCGATAACTGCGCAGCGTCTGCGTCAGCTCACGGCTTCCCAACAGAATGTCCCGATTGATAATCAGCAGAAGAATGGCCGCCAGTATGCCGATGATCGAATATGTCATAACTATCCTCGCATTCGCTTGAAAAAACGCGCTCGCTTATTCCGAAAAGCGCGGCCTCTTACATCTCGATGGCGAACAGCCCGCCGGCGCCGCCCGAGTGCAGGAACAGGACGTTGTCCTGCTCGGCAAAGACGCCCTCCTTCGCCAGCTCCAGCAGACCGGCAAACGCTTTGCCGGTGTAGACCGGGTCGAGGAAGATCCCCTCGCGTTCCGCCATCAGCTTAACGGCGGCGTTCCCTTCCTTCGAGGCGATGGCATAGCCCGGCCCGCACATATCACGCAAAGGATAATCCGCCGGCGTGATTTCCGGCGCAATCTCCAGCAGCCCGGCTGTCTCGCGCATCAGAGCGGGCGTAATCTTGTCAAAGGGATCGGTGTCGACCATCATGCCGTGCACGGTCGTCCCGGGCAGATACAGCTTTGCGCCGAGCGCCAGACCGGCCATCGTTCCGCCGCTGCCCTCCGCGCATACGATATGGTCAAAGTGCAGCCCCTGCCCGGCGATCTCGCGGGCACATGCCACGTAACCCAGCGCGCCGAGCGCGTTCGAGCCGCCGCAGGGGATCTTGTAGTACGGCCTGCCCAGCTCCTTGCCGATCCGGTCCATTTCCGCGTAAATGTCGGCATAATCGTCGGTGTCGACAAAGCGCACGTCCGTTCCCATCAGGCGCTCGAGCAGCTGATTGCCCACGCAGGCGGTCACGCCGCGCTCCTTCAGCACCAGGATCGCCTTCATACCCAGCCTGCCTGCGGCCGCGGCGGTCAGCATGGCGTGGTTGGACTGGGCGCCGCCGGTCGTGAAAACGATCTCCGCCCCCTGCGCTTTCGCATCGGCCAGCAGAAATTCAAGCTTTCGCACCTTGTTTCCGCCAAGACCGATCCCGGTCAGGTCGTCGCGTTTGATATAGATGTTCCTGCCGAGAAGAGCACTGATGTTTTCAAGCTTTTGAACGGGCGTCGGAAAAAAGCCGAGCGCAGCTCTCGGGAAGCTTTCGATCGGTTTCATAACAGGGGATCCGTCTCCTTTCCTTCATCAAGATGGTACAGAACAAAGCCGCCGCGTCTTTCGTGACCGGTGTCCCAAAGCGCTCTGAGATCCAGCCATTCATAGCTGCTGTAGGTCACGGCCTTCACCAGAAAGGCCTGATCGGACGCGTCGTATCCGTTGATCAAAAACCAATGCCACACATAATCCCGGAACCTTTTATCGCGGTGATTGAGCACAAGCGTCGGGACGGGATATCCCCGGTCGATCTGCGAAACGATCGCATCTCTGGCCGCTTCAAACGGCTCGCCGCCGTCCAGAGATGTCATGGAAAGGCGCGTCTCGCCGCAGTCGCGCAGATACCGGGCGTAACCGTCGATATAAATGTCCAGCCGGTCGATGCCTGTCCGCCGCGGCGAGAGGTACGGCTTCATCCGATAGGCAAAGCGGACATATTCCGTCCGGGTAAGCGCGGCGGCGTTCTCCGGCGCGATCTTTGAAAGCGCGCGGTGCAGCGCAAAATAAACGCTGCTGTCGCAGGCGGTCTCCGCGCCGCAGCCGCCGATGTGCATCATAAGGGTGGGAAACCAGTCCTGATTGCCGCCATAGGAATTATCGATATAAAAGTGTTCCAGTTCGCGCTTCATAAGCTTTTTCCTGACCCGAGCAGGTCAATGGCTGCTGGAATGGGCAGCGGCCGTGCTGCTTATGATGATCATCATCAGGATCATGGTGATGATGGCAAGCTCGACGGAGGCGGCCATCATCGCGGAAGCGCCGAGACTGTCCTCGGCGGAGAGGGAGGCATGCACCATCTGCGCGGCAAACATTCTCCTGCAGTCCTTCCCGACGCCGAAAAGCCCGCGGAAGGGCTTGTGCTGCCTGAGAAAGTCGTCCGTCTCACAGATCCGCTCGACCAGCGCGTCGGCGGGCAGAGGAGAATCGGCCAGAAGACCGAGAATGGCAAGCCTGCTCCCTCTGCCGAGCGAATGCCGCGCCGCTTTCAGGCCGGCGGCCAGTGCGCAGAGTTTTTCGCATTTTACGTCTGCGCGTCCGCTGCGGATGGCAAGGATATGGCTGAGCATCTGCAGCGTATCCCTGTCCGCATGCAAACTTTTCCGCAAAAGGGCGTAAATTTCCTCCGCCTCCGCATAAACGGCCGAGACGTCCCGGCCGGAGATTGCCATCAGCGCGGCAAAGGGCAGATCGTTTTCGCTCGTCAAAAACGGATGCGCGTCCTTCATTTCCTTGTAGATCTGCTTTGCCTTTTCCGCCAGGTCCTCAGAATCGTCCTGTTCCGCCAGGATCATGGCGGCGAGAACGGTCTGCTCGCCGCTGAAAAAGGTTTTCAGCCGCTTGTATTCATTCTCCAGACGCTCAAAATAGAGCGAGGGGTCGTCCGCAAGCGCCATCTTGCAGCGCACAAGCAGCTCGTCCGAGCCGCGGAAGTTGGAGAAAACGCCCGCCTTGATCTTCAAAAGCTTTTTGCACGCCTTCACTTTATCCGTGTCGGGCACTGTGCCGGCCGCAAGATAGATCCCGGCGCAGGCCAGAACCATTTCCGTGAACTCCCACTTGTTGCCTTCGGCCAGGATACGATAGTTTTCCACCAGCCCCAGGCACTTGCTTTCGATCTGTCGATCCATCGTTTCCATCCTCCCTTAATATCGCCGCGGTCAGCCCGCCTTCAAAAAATCAAGGCAGCGGCGGCAGCTCGTGAATGTCATAGGTATCAAAGTAGATCTCAAACGCGGTATCCGCATCGCCGTTAAGTTCGATCAGCGCCCCGGCCTGGAACATGGTCGAAAGACTTCCGGACGGGGCTTTCCACGCGGCGTTGGAAACAACATGCATGGTCTCGGCGCCGGCCTTCTCTGCGCGCAGGATCGCCTCTGCTTCAAAGAGGAGCGTGCCTGTCGCGATATGATAGTCGCTCGATACGATCGCCAGCTGCCTGACCTGCTGGTATTTCTCCGTCAGAATGTCATAGGTGAAAATGGCGTTCTGCGCCGTGGTGACGGATTTATCCTCCACAATGACGCGTTCTGCCGCAATGCCGTTTTCGATCAGCCACCCGGCCATCCTTCCGGCCTCCGTGGCGGTTTCATCCTCCGAGGCCGTCCCGCCGCCGGTGCAGACGATCAGCGCGTTGGGGTATTTCTCCGCGCTCCTTTTGGCGACCGTAAGACGCTCGATCAGCTCCTCGCGCATGGTCCCGTCGGGATTGAGCTGAAACCCAAGGACGATGATGCATAAAGCGTCTGTGTCATGCAGCCCGTCCGGCAGCACGTCTTCCCGGATCGTCAAATCCGTATTTGCCCTTTCCCACACGGCCATGATGCTCTCCCAGCGGTCGGCCGCGTCGGCGTCAACGGATCGAAGCTCCTTGAGCAGAGCCTGTATGTGACCGTCTGCCTCGTGCCCATAGCTGCCATAGTCAACAACCAGTTCCTCGACGATATCCCGGCAGCTTCTGTGCCCGCAGCCGCCGCAAAAGAAAAGCACGGAAAAAACCAGCAGCAGACACAGCATACGAATACGATAATCGGGTTTCATACGGGTACTCCTTCCCTTGATGCAGAAGACCATAAATCATCATACCATATCTTGTGCTATAAGAAAAGCCCGCAGCGAGAGGAAAGACCGATCGCCGCGGGCGTAATTTCTTTTTTCGGAGACTGCCTTTTTCGGAAACAATACGTAAAATGATTACGCAGGGTATTGGAACTGTATGAAACCATGAATTCAGTCGCCTGCATACCGGCACGTTCCATCAGGCAGAGGGCTGAAAAGAGGGATGGCTGCGAATCGATTTACAGTTCAGATTTCATATTTTTCGATGTCCGTATTCAGCACGTACGCCGACTTGATTTCCCCGAGCAAGGCAAAATGAGACTGGCCGCGATGAACCTCAAATGCTTCCGTGTCCCGCCACTTTTCAAGCAGGAGAAGATCGTCGCCGCCGTTGACCGAGATGAAGTAGTCATATCGGACGTTGCCCTCCTCTGCCCGACTGGCGGAGTCGATACCATTGTCCCTGATCGAACGAAGGAATGCGTCCCTCATGCCGGGTCTGCATCTGTATGTCACGTTTAGTACTATCATCCCGCACTCCTTAATCGGCTTTCATATTCCGGCTTATTTCTTTTTGCAGAATTTGTGGCAGCATTTCCCCTCCGGCGGCTTGGGAAGCGGTTCACCTTTGATCGCTGCGATAATCGCATGGCGATGTACAAAAACCATGTAGGTCAGGCAGCAGCAAAGCGCAGTGACCAGTGCCCAGAACAGAAATTTGCCGACCTTCATCCAGGCCTTTTCCAGCTTTTTTCTCATACAAAGCCCTCCTTGATTTCTTTTTCGGATTTCTGTTTTGCTTTTTTACCGTCGTCAATATTATAACACAAGGCAGTTGTCCAATCCAGCAAAAAAGAACAAACGCGCATGGTTGTCATTCCAGCGCGTTTGCATTTCAATGATCGTGAGATCTATATTGTTGACCGGTGTTTAATGTCGCCCGCTCGACTGCAAGTACCTAACGCCCTTGCTGGCATACGGGTTAAGATGCCGGTCACATCTCGGGAAGACGTCCCGAACTATCCATAATAATACAGTTTCCAATCTGCTTTGTCAATCATTTTCTTTCAGTTATGTCAACTAATTTTCCGTTTGTTCATAAAGTGCGATTCGGATTAACACGCTTTGATTCTTCGCGGCGGCGGGATTCTCCCCGGTGGAATGCGAGGCTATCTATCTCCGGCGCTGCCGGTACCCGGCAGGCGATCATAAAAGACGCACGTCGAATTCGCAGCTTTGGCAATGATGTAAGCCATCTTATTCCTTCGTGACGAGCGGGCTGTTTGCCAGGTGTCCTGAATCAGATTGAACCGGATTACCACAAGAGGAAAAGGGTTTGGCATTTGATCCGAGGCGTGTTTGCCCGATATATGTTTACTGTGTCCGGCGGAAATGCTATAATGTATAATAACTGTGGCGGAGTTTTGTTTGCAAAGGGTTGTGATACTATGAAAAAACGCTTGATCCTGAGCCTCTTTCTGTGCCTGGCGGCGCTCGCTCTTCTGGTTTTTGCTGCTGCGCTTCTGCAGGCGCAGAAGCCTCCGGTCTCAGAGGCGAATGCCGAAAACTTCGGCGTGCTGCTCACCGACTTGGTGAAGGCAAGTGAAACGCCGACAGAAGAAGACGCGCAGAAGATCGAAGCGGATCTGGCCGCGGTCAAAGCCCTCAACCCGAAAGACTATGCCATGGCAAAAGTGATCGCAGATAGCTGGCGGAAGCTTTATCTGGATACCGGCTATCGGTTATATCTCCATCAGGGGGATAATACCGCCCGGGAACTTGAGGATGCGGGAATAACAGACAGCGTGAAGCATGCGATCGTCATACTCGGGTTTGCACTTCAGAACGGAGAAATGCAGCCGGAGCTGATGGGACGCTGCGACGCGGCCGCTGCAATGGCCAGGTCCTTTCCCTCTGCGATCCTGGTCTGTTCCGGCGGCGCTACCGGTGAGAACAACCCGGAGGGGCATACGGAAGCCGGCCTGATGAAGGCTTATCTTGCGGAGAGCTGCGGGATCGGCGCCGAGCGGGTTTTCGTCGACGAAAAGGCGACCACCACGGCCGAGAATGCGGCCAACAAGCTGGATATCCTGCGTCGACAGGGCGTTCAGACGATGACCGTGGTCACTTCCACCTATCACCAGCGCCGCGGCCAGTTGCTCTACAGCGTGATGGCGGAGCTGTACCGGCAGCGTTACGGCCGCTCCGTCGAGATCGCCGGGAATTACAACTATGACGTCGAGTCCTCTTCGCCGATTCAGGCTTTTGACGCGCGGATCGCAGCGGGTCAGATTGCGGAGTTATTGGAACTCCCGGACGAGGTGCGCCGTGCCCTCCCGTCTCTGCGAGACGCTTTCCGCCAAGCGCCTCCGGAGCAAGGTGGCGGAAAGGATCCGGAACCCGTTAATGGATAATATCAAAAGCAGGCGATTTCCCTGCTGACAGCTCCCGCAATCTTTGCATAACTGAACGATTTCGAACTATTACGCCCATATCATCAATTAGCAGCGAAGATCCAATGATATCCATGAGCAGTTTTCGATTGACCACGACAGCATCGGTAAATCGAACTACCATTTTTATATCCAAGACTCTTTGCTGCATCAAGACCACTTTCAAATACTCTCCCGGTCTCAACACAGATTACCGCAGGACTTCGGTTTTCATTATAGCAGATAGGGCATTGCTTTCTCCTGCAACGATAATTTGGTGCAGACTGCCACTCGTGCCCACACTTTCCAAGCCACCATACCGTTCTCCTGGATGCCTTGCTGATTCTATCAGGCGTCAAATACCCGTTCTTTGTTGGGTGCCATTCTTCGGCCAATTCCGGATGGCAGTAAGCGAGACTGTTTTCATGCTTTTTCGCCGCATACAGGGCAAGAATAGATGCACTATCAAAATCAATATTTACTTGAATAGTATTTTTGCCCAAATAACATAGTAATTCAGAAATCACTTTTCCAAGTGAGCGGTTTGAAATGGAGTCCTCTCTCATGAGAGAAATACAGTTATCTATTACTGACAATCTGGGTTCACGTATTCGAATTAGCTTTATACCGGCATCTGCGCACAAACAGTTCTTATGTATATCATTCTTCTTTCTTCGTTCTGAATTGTGCCATGCCTCACCATCATATTCGACAGCAGTTTTTATCGATGGAATGAAAACATCCAACTCAACCCCCAAATGTCTATCACTGTTAATGGCATCTGGAAATGCTTTTTTGATATAATAATAAACTGCTTGCTCGCAGAATGAGTTGGTATTCTCAAGATTACAACGAGGACATCCCGAATTGTTGTGAGTTCTGTTAGCTACAGTCGCTTTCCATTCATGACCTTCACTACATTTCCACCATACCTTTAGATTGCTTTTAGAAGAGACTTCGCATGGATCTAATTCTCCATTCTTATCATAATCCCATTCTCTTGCAATCTCCGGGTATTGTGTTCCCAAATCTGTTTTTCCTTTGATTGCAAGTCTTCCAGAGCAATAAGGACATCCATGTTTTTTCCTATCATTTTGGCTTGCAACAGTCGCAAACCAACTGTTTCCACATTCACTACACTTCCACCAAACTTTTTTATCAGTTCTTGCCGTCAGCGAGTCAATATCAACTCCTAATGCAAGATTTTTTTCGTAATCATATTTTAATAGCAGTTCCGGACTTTCTTTAAGCAAACCCTGTGTATTCCGCATGCATCCACACGATTGAGTTTTGCCAGTAACCAAACTGCTCATATTGACAACTACTGTTTTTCCACAATCACAAAGGCAGTTACATTGAGATAACCTGTGTCCAGATGGCGAGATATAGTCATCAGCCATTGATTGAACAATCAGATGTCCAAAACGTTGTCCCGTAACATCAACTCGAAGGGCTTTTCCTTGACATTCTCGACACTTTTGGCTTTTTAGAACGGCTGTTAGTCTTGATGTAAAAACATTTCCACAGGAACAAATGCATTTCACAATCCTTTGCTTTGACCCGTTTGGGGTAATATGAGGATCAAGTTCCTCAATTATGGTCAGTTGCCCAATAGTATCCCCAATGTAGCTTCTGGCTTCCGTGCTCACAGATATTCTCCCTCTCAGATGAATTCAAAACATCTCACATGTATTTATTGTACCATAAAACAGAATTGAAAGAAACCTGTGATTTAAGAAATAGATAATTAAATAATACGAAAGAGAGGAAGCATCTACTCTCATAGAACACAAAAAACTGTGCGTGTCATATGCGCGGCCTACATGACCATGATGATGGACGTATGAAAAAGCGCGATCGGAGAGATCCGATTCCGTTTTTGCTTGTTTCTTGGAAAACACTAATAATCCTAAGACACTCTCAAGATAATGCCTTTGTATCTACATGCATAGAGTTGGTTTTATCATGTAAAAATAACATGTGAAATGGCTTCACAAATGCAAAAAAACCTTCACATTTGGCAACTCCGCAAGAACTGAATATTAAACGAAACAAATAAAAAAGTGATAAAAAACAAAGAAAAGAGCCTGAAACAAAAACATTTCAGACTCTTTTCTTTGGCAGCGGGAGAAGGATTCGAACCCTCACATACGGAGTCAGAGTCCGCTGTGCTACCTTTACACAATCCCGCTAAACGCAAAAGCTATTATACAGAATAATTTCCGATTGTCAAGGACTTTTTTCCTTTTTGCTTCCGCCGCAGCCGGACGGGGAAGAGCGGCCAAACCGCGCGGCTATTCGATCGCAAGCAGACGGACGCTTTCCACCCCGTCGACGGCTTCAAGCGAGCGCGTCAGCGTGCCGATCGTGCCGGACATGGCGCCGAGATCGATCGAAAGCGTCACACTGGCCTTGCCGAGCACGGGCAGGCTTTGCGTGATGGTCAGGATACTGGCCCCCGCGCCGAAGATGCGCGCAAGCACGGCGCTGAGCACGCCCGGCCGATGGTCCAGCATCAGCTCCAGCACGGCCTTGCGGCTTTCGGCGACCGCGGACGGCGCGAACACGTGATCCTTGTATTTATAATAGGTGCTGCGCGAAATGCCGACGCGGCGCACGGCCTCGCTGACCTCGCGCACCTTGCCGCTTTCCAGCAGGCGCTTTGCTTCCAGCACCTTTTCAAAATAATCCGGCAGAACGCTTTTATGGACGATCAGATAGTTTTCCGGCATGAAAGACCCTCCCCGGGGCGGGGAAATCGCCGCCCGCCTTGCCTGTATGATACACGTGCCGCGCAGAAAAAACAAGTGTCTTTTTCCCGCGAACACCATGCGGGCGAAGACGGCTCGTACGCGACAGACAGTTGAAAAAGCGCGCGGGGCATGGTACAATCCAGCTGTCAATCCAGAAGAAAGGAACGATCAGAAGTGAAAGCACCTTTTTCCCCTTACCTTGACGCGATCGCGCCGGGCATGAAAACGCTCGTGGCGGCGCTGAAAGGAAAGTATGATTACGTCAGCGTGCTGTGCACCGATTCCGTCGGCTTTGCCGCCTCGATCTCCCAGCGCGCCAAGGCCGTCAACCATTCGACGATGATGACCGAGCGCGGCAACGTCATCCGCGTCTGCCGTGACGGGCTTTACAGCGAATACGCCTTCAACCGCTTTGATCCCGCTGCCCCCGAAAAGACGGCGGCCGAGGCCGAGCAGGCCCTTGAGGCGCAGTTTGCCCTGCTGAAGGAGACCGCCAGCGACGTCTACAGGACGGCCGCCCTGCCTGACGAGCCCTGCGTTCTGCACGAGGAGATGGAGACCGGCACGCTGCCGGAGGAGACGGACCTTGCCGCGCTGGTCGAAAAGCTGTCGGCGATGTCGGCGCGCGGCGTCGCGGCAAGCGAGTTTGCGCTCGACTGCCGGCTGAGCGCCCAGTCGACGCACGTCTGCAAAATGTTCCTGACGCCAAACCGCGACATGCGCCAGAGCTATGTCTATTCCGAGGGCGTGATCCTGCCGATCGTGGCAAAGGACGGCCGCGTCGAATACGGCTATGAGGGCGTGTCCGGCCGCGAGGGACCGGAGATCTTCGACAGGCTTTCGGACAAGGTCGAGACTATTATGAAAAGCGCCGAGGAGCTGCTTTCGGCCGACCGGATCGAGCCCGGCGAGTACGAGGTCATCGTCTCGCCCGAGGTCAGCGGCCTGATCGCGCACGAGGCCTTCGGCCACGGCGTGGAAATGGACATGTTCGTGAAAAACCGCGCGCTCGGCGCGGACTATATCGGCAAGCGCGTCGGCAGCGACCTCGTCACGATGCACGAGGGCGCCAGCCCCGAGATCCAGGTTGCGAGCTATGCCTTCGACGACGAGGGGACGCCGGCCCACGACACGGTCGAGATCCAGAACGGCATCCTGAAAACCGGCGTGTGCGATGCGCTGAGCGCACTGCGGCTCGGCGTCGAGCCCACCGGCAACGGCAAGCGCGAGAATTTTGAGCACAAGGTCTACACCCGCATGACCAACACGGTTTTCGAATCGGGCGACAGCACGCTTGAGGAAATGATCGCCACGGTGAAATACGGCTATCTCCTCAAGGGCATGCAGTCCGGCATGGAGGACCCCAAGCACTGGGGCATCCAGTGCATCCTCGACCGCGGTTATGAGATCCGCGACGGCAAGCTGACCGGCAAGGTCGTCTCGCCGATCGTCATGACCGGCTATGTTCCGGAGCTGCTTGGTTCGATTTCGATGCTCAGCCGCGACCACTGCCTGTACGGCAACGGCGGCTGCGGCAAGGGCCATAAGGAGTGGGTCAAGGTTTCGGACGGCGGCCCCTATATGAAGGCGAAAGCGAGGCTGGGATAAATGGAAAACTTCATTTTTGATCTGCTGAAGAGAAGCGGCGCCGACGGCTGGGCCGTCCGTGACGAGATCCGCACGGGCTGGGAGTTTTATTTCATCCGCCACGCCCTCGACCAGAACCGCGTCCGCGAAACCGAGCATATCACCCTTACGATCTACAAGGCGTTTGAAGAGAACGGAAAGAAATTCCTCGGCAGCGCCTCGGCCGAGATCGCGCCGACCGCGACGGAAGCGGAGGCCGAAGGGCTGATCCGCTCGCTGCTCTTCGAGGCGGGGCTGATCCGCAACCCGTATTATGCGCTCAATCAGCCGCGTGGCGACGCCGCTCCCATGCCCGATGCGCCGGACGTGGCGGCGATCGCGGGCGATTTCCTGCGCGCGATGAAAAGCGTGGACGAGGACGCCGGCGCCTTTGTCAATTCCTACGAGATCTTCACGGACAGCGTCTGCTGCCGCCTTGTCACCTCGACGGGCATCGACGTGACGGACGTGTATCCGTCCTCGATGACGGAGGTCGTCGTCAACGCGCGCGACGACAAGCGCGAGATCGAGTTGTACCGCATGTACAACTCCGGCAGCTGTGATGCCGCTGGGCTGAAGGCCAACGTCGAGGAGACGATGCGCTTCGGCCGCGACAAGCTGCGCGCGGGAAAGACCCCTGCGCTGGGCAAGTGCGACGTTGTGTTCTCCACGGACGACGCGCTGCAGCTCTATGATTATTTCATCGACCGCATGAACGCCGGCATGGTCTACCAGGGGATCTCCGACTGCGAGATCGGCAAAGCGGTGGCCGAGGACAAGGGCGGCGACAAGCTGACGGTCCGCGCGGCGAAGACGCTGGAAAACTCTTCGCACAACGGCGCCTTCGACAGCGAGGGCGCGCCGGTGCGCGACATGACGATCATTTCCGGCGGCGTGGCCGAAAACTTCTATGGCAGACGCATGTTTTCGCAGTATATCGGGCTTGAGGACAGCTTTTCTCCCGGCAACTTTGTCGTCGAGGGCGGCGACAAAACCGCCGCGGAGCTGCGCACGGGCAAGTTCCTTGAAGTCGTCGAGTTCTCCGATTTCCAGGTCGATCCGGCAAGCGGCGACATCGCCGGTGAGATCCGCCTGGGCTATCTGCACGACGGCGACGCCGTCATGGTCGTCGAGGGCGGCTCGGTCTCCGGCACGATGCGCGAGCTCGGCGGCGCGCTGCGCTTCTCGAAAGAACAGAAGCAGTACAACAATTACCTCATCCCCGCCGTCACGCGCCTCTGCGGCGCCAGCATCACCGGCGCCGAGGGCTGATAAAGCAACAAAGAAAAGCTCCCCGTGAGGGGAGCTTTTCTTTGGGTTTAGAGTTATTCAAGATTCAGCTTGTTCTTCAAAATCCAGCGTGTGAGGAAGAACAGAGCAGCGCACAGCAGCAGTTCTCCCACGATCGCGCCGCCCGTCACACCGGCGACAAGACCGACGCCCTCAAAGGCCCACTTGCCCTCGACAAACTCGACGCCGAAGTTCGGGTTGGCAAGCCCGCTGAAGAGATTCCAGGCGGCGGCGCGCTCGACGGACAGACCGAGCAGGAAGCTCAGCACGATGTTGAGGCCGATGTAGGACACGATCGCCCACAGCACGCGGTGCTTTTTCGCCAAATGGCCCAGCGCGATCGCGGCGTAGATCTTCAGCGTCTCGGCCACGATGCCGATGAGGGAAAGCACGACGCACTCCACGATCAGCCAGGGCAGGGAAGCGGGAAGCGAGACCTGGGCAAGCCCCTCGCGGAGCGTCTGCCAGCTGTTTGCCAGCTCTTCCGGCGCCGAGATCACAAGCAGCAGCATGCCGCTGATCACGGCGACAAGGAAGGAGAGCAGCTCCAAAATCAGCGCGGAGAGCGTTTTCGAGCCGATGTGCGCCGAAACCGAGGCCGGAAGCGTGAACATCAGATAGCCCTCGTCGCCGAGCAGACCCTTGTAAAAGCGCTCGCAGATAAAGATCAGCGTCAGCACGCCCGTCGCAACGTACAGCCCGAAGAGCAGCATCGGCGGCAGCACGGAAAGAAAGAAGGCCGCCCAGCCGCTGCGCGCGGTGGCCTGTTCAAAAGCGCCGCGGATGGAAAAGCCGTTGATCACGGACAGCGCCGCGATCGCGATCCAAAGCCCGCCGAAGCGCCGCAGCATCGAGCGCAGATCATATTTCATCAGTTTACCGAGCATTTTCGTCCCCTCCGTTTCATACCTGCGTGCGGAACATCTCGCGGAAGAGCTGATCCACACTGCCGTTCGTACGTTCGCGGATGCTGTCTACGCTCTCGTGCAGCACCACGCTGCCCTGGCGCAGGAACACCGCCTCGTCGAGCACCTGCTCGACGTCGAGGATCAGATGCGTCGAGATCAGCACCGTGCCGTCCTCGCTGTAATTCGTCAGGATCGTGTGCATGATGAATTCGCGCGCCGCCGGGTCGACGCCCGCGATCGGCTCATCGAGCAGATAGAGCCTGGCCCGGCGCGACATGACCAGCATCAGCTGCATCTTCTCGC
>JAFSWC010000037.1 GCA_017444665.1 Oscillospiraceae bacterium | reverse complement strand
TGCCTCGGTAGCTCAGTAGGTAGAGCAGCGGACTGAAAATCCGCGTGTCGCCAGTTCAACTCTGGCCTGAGGCACCATCTGCGGCCTTAGCTCATCTGGTAGAGCGCCACCTTGCCAAGGTGGAGGTAGCGAGTTCGAGCCTCGTAGGCCGCTCCACAAAAATAAAAGAGGGTTTTGTCAAAAAGCCCTCTTTTCCAATATCCGGCGCCATAGCCAAGTGGTAAGGCAGCGGACTGCAAATCCGCGACTGCCCCGGTTCAAATCCGGGTGGCGCCTCCAAAAAAGAAGCATCTGCTGATAGCAGATGCTTCTTTTTTGGAGGGCCCGCGGCTCTGCCGCGGGCAAATAATCCGCTTTGCTCAAATTGTTGAAAGGGACCGGTTTCCCCGGCGCTGTCAATTGACTCCCTCATGCGGGGGATGATATAATGATTTCAACAAGTCGGGATTTGAGTTGGAGACATATATGACAGAAGATAATAAAAACAAAACAACGGTTGCCCGTCGTGATGACTGGAAAACAGAGTCCATGCCTCAACAGCATGAGACTTTTGTGCTTACCAGGTCATTTAGCGATGAGGAAATGGATGTGCTCCGCTGCGGCAATATTCCACAGGCTATGGAGGACAAGTGGTTCTGGTATATGGAGAGATCGACTCTTTGGGCGCACCGCAGCTGGACAGGATACTGTATTTATCAGATTGACTTTAAAGAAGATAACCATCACGTCGTGACGGTCAACCGCGATCCGGAACAGTACAAGTGTGCCAATATCGAAGAAGACATCGAGTCTTTGAACAAACTTTTAGACTGGTGGACCCGCACCCCCTATCATTACTATAAAGAGTGGCTTTCGGAAACACACGATACATTGGAGAAAGCAGATAAGGTTTAATGCGTAAGATCAATCTCAGTTTGCCGATCAGCACTTTCCCTGTCAGAAGTTTCTGCGTTCATCTGTTTTTCGGATACGATCCGCCTCTCGGCGACTGGAAACGGCGTGACCGACACGGTCACGCCGTCTTTTCTATTTTGGCTATAAAGTCTTCTTACGACGCGTAGATCTTGCCCACGAGGTAGGTCATCAGGCGGGTGGACATCAGTCTTGTAAGGAAAACAAAGACCTTGTACTTCCCTCCCATGGTCACAACGGGCTTGTGACCCTTTTTCGTTGCGATCTTCGCCACGAAGTTTCCGGCGAACTCGGCGGTCATGCCGGTCTGCTCGTCGTGCTCCATCACGGCGACGGAGCGTGAGATACGCCCGCCGTAGACGTCGTCGCCCTCCGCGCTCTTGGCGCGGGCGGCGGTAAAGCCCGTGGCGATATCGCCGGGCATAATGACGCAGATCTCCACGCCGTAGGGGCGCACCTCCTCGTGCAGCGCCAGACAGTAGGTCCTGACCGCGGCCTTGGAGGCGGAATAATAGGCCTGGAACGGGATCGCGATCGGCGCGGCGACCGAGCTCATGCATACGATGCGCCCGCCGCCCTGCTCGCGCATGACGCCGAGCGCGGCTCTGTTCATATTGACCATGCCGAAGAAGTTGACGTCAAACTGTCTTCGCGCCTCGCTCGGAGGCGTGAACTCGACGGCGCCGGAGATGCCGAAGCCGGCGTTGTTGATCAGCACGTCCAGGCGGCCCTCCCGCTCGACGACCTCTTTGACCGCCGCCGCGGCCTGTGCCTCGTCGGTGACGTCGCCGCGGATATGGCGGACGCCCTCGAGCCCGATCGCGTCCTTGCGGCTCATTTCATACACGGTGCAGCCCGCCTTTACCAGCGCGAGCGCGGCATGTTTGCCGATGCCGGAGCTGCCGCCCGTGATCAGTACGACTTTTCCCATGTCTCTCTCCTCCCCTGCCGCTCAGAGATTGGCGGCTATGATATCCATCGCCTCGTCCAGAAGCGCCTCGGTGTGCGTGGCCATATAGCTTGTGCGCAGCAGACAGTCGGCCGGGGGCGTGGCGGGCGGCAGAACGGGATTGACGTAGACGCCCGCATCATAGATGCGGCGCGAGGTCTCAAGCGTGTTAATGATATCGTTGGTATAAAGCGGGATGATCGGCGTGGGGACGTCGGCGATCGACTCGCGGATGCGCACGCCGCGCTTGTGGAAGCCCGCGCGCGCATAGGCGGACAGAGCCTGCAGCCGCAGGGGCAGTTCGGGGTGCGCCTCCAGCTTGCGCAGCGCCGTGAGCGCGACGGCGCAGCTGGCCGGCGTGATGGAGGCCGAGAAGATGAAGGGGCGGGAGGAATGGCGCACATAGTCCGCCACGCGCGCGTCCGCCGCCATATAGCCGCCGAGACTGGCGAGCGACTTGGAGAAGGTGCCCATGTAGATGTCCACCTCGTCCTCGAGGCCGAAGTGGCTGGCCGTGCCGCGGCCCCCCTCGCCGATGACGCCGAGACCGTGCGCGTCGTCGACCATGACGCGCGCGCCGTACTGTCTGGCAAGCCTGACGATCTCCGGCAGCTTTGCGATGTCGCCGCCCATGCTGAACACACCGTCGGTGACGATCAGGCAGCCGGAATCCTCCGGCACACGCTGCAGCTGCTTTTCCAGGTCTTCCATATCGTTGTGCGCATAGCGCAGCATCTTGCCGAAGCTGAGACGGCAGCCGTCATAGATGCTGGCGTGGTTTTCCTTGTCGCAGATCACATAGTCGTTGCGCCCGACGATCGCCGAGAGGATGCCCAGGTTGGACTGGAAGCCGGTCGAGAAGGTCACGATCCCGCTTTTGCGCAGGAATTTGCCCAATTCCGCCTCCAGCTCGAGGTGCATCTCCAGCGTGCCGTTGAGAAAACGCGAGCCGGAGCAGCCGCTGCCGTACTGTTCAAAGGCGCGGACGCCGGCCTCGATGATCTCCGGGTCTGTCGTCAGGCCGAGATAGTTGTTCGAGCCCAGCATGATGCGGCGCTTGCCCTCCATGATGACCTCGGTGTCCTGCCGGGATTCGAGCGCATGGAAATAGGGGTAGATCCCCTTTTCGCGGATCTCGTCCGCGGCGGAAGGTCGATAGCATTTTTCAAAGATATCCATCGGCGGTTCTCCTTGGTGATTATTTCAAATATTTTTATTTAAATATTTGAAATAAATATAGCATGTATTGACCGAAAGCGCAAGGGCTGTCTTCCTTAATTCTTTTTTCAAATTATAAAGAATCATTAGTTTTTCCCCGCGGGGCTACCATTTTGGTTTTTGATATATTATAATATTCGCCTGTGGAAGGGAGGCTTCCTGAATGAAAAAGCTTTGGCGCACGCTTCTGACGGCGCTTATTATCATATTATTGCTGGCGGCCCTGTTCAGCGGATGGAAGATTTATTCGATCCAGCGGGGCTATCACGAGGCATCCGACCGGTATAACAATCTGTCCGGCGCGGTTTTCTCGCCGCAGACGGGAAACGCTGCGGACAATACCGCACCCGGAACCGACGACGGCACGATCGTCATCGGCTCGGAGGGGCCGGCCGAGCGCTCCCCCATCTCGATCGACTTTGACGAGCTTTCGCTGCACAGCGACGCCGTAGTCGGCTGGCTGTATCTGCCGGAGACGGCGATCAACTATCCCGTCGTCCAGGGCCGTGACAACGATTATTATCTCGACCACTTTATAGACGGCACGCCCAACGTGGGCGGATCGCTGTTTGCCGATTACACCTGCCCGTCCGATTTTTCGGGCAGAAACACGCTCATCTACGGCCACAACATGCGCGACGGCTCGATGTTCGCGCTGGTAGACGATTACACCGATCAGGCGTTTTATGACGCGCATCCGGTCATGTATCTCAACACGCCGCAGCAGAATTACCGCGTCGACTTCTTCGCCGGCTTTACGACGGACCCCGAGTCCTTTGTCTATACCTCCGCCTTTGCCGTGGACAGCGACTTTACCGCGTTTCTCAACACCGTGCGGTATTACTCCGATTTTTCCAGCGACGTGGAGGTGGACGCCTCCGACCGGATCGTGACGCTGTCGACCTGTACCTATTCCGGCGACGACGTACGCTTCGTTCTCTTCGGCAAGCTGGTGGAGATCGAATAGGTCTGCCCCCTGCTCGCCATTGCTCCGGCCGGAAGCAAGTCCTCCGGCCGGGCTTTCTTTTCTTAAGCAGGAGAGGGGTTTTTCCTTAAGAATTATTCAGCCTCCGGCATCTTGTAATCGGCACGTAAAATGGTATAATGGGACCATGAAAGTTGCAAATCCGTTAAATCGAGTAACAAATTACTTAAGAATCTTAAGATTTACTCCGTCTTGTCAAGAGGGGAAAAGGAATATGAGCAGATCATCTAAAATTGGTATCGTTCTTCTTGCCCTTGTGCTTGTCCTCCAGCTCTTCGGCATGTCCGCGCCCGCCGCCTTTGCGGAAGGTCCGGCGGACACGGCCGCGGTAGGCTGGGCCGTCAGCGCAAAGGACGCCGAGGGACACGAGCTTACGCTCACCACCGCCGAGGAAGTGGAGAATGCGCTGGGAAAGGGCTTCTCTGTTGATTTCGGGACAGACGCGGCCGCAACGGTCGCCGATCTGCGCCGCAGCGGCGTGACGCTCACCCCGCCCGCGGGCTATACGCTGCGCTCGGTGTTGATCGTTGCCGACGGCAGCGAGAGCGGAAGCGGAAGCGGCAGTCTGCTGAAGGTCTCCCGCGCAAAGCCCAAAACCGCCGGCGCCGTAACGCTGCCGGCAGCGATCTTTGCCGAAGGCTATGACGCTTCCCGCGTCGGCGCCGTGTTCAACGGCAGCGGCGATCGCTATACCATCCGCATCGCGCTTGACCGCATCGACCTTGATGCACCGCTCACCGTGAGCTATTCCGCAGGCAAGGCCGATTCGATTTCCTCCCCCGTTGCGGCGGGCGGCGACAGCGTAACGCTGAGCATCCCCGCGGGGCAGAGCTTTGTAAGCTATACGGCCGCGGCACTTGACACGCAGGCACAGGCTCAGGCCGAAGCGCAGGGAAAGACCTTTGTCGGCTGGAGACTGAAGCTTGCAAACGGCGCTTCCGTAAACGTCAAAAGCGGCGATGAGCTGAAGCTCTCGTCCTCGGCCACGCTTACCGCGCGCTGGAAGGACGGCATCGTCTTTTCCTTTGCAAGCGGTGAAAAAGAATATGACGGCACGCCGCTGACCGTTTCTTACACCCGCACAGGCGAAGTGAAGAGCGGCGACGAGCTCATCGTTCCGGACAGCGCGCTGACCCTGTCGCGCACCGACGCCGGCGAGAGCGAGGCGACGGTCGATCTTTCCCAGGTGCGCGTGATGCGCGGCGAGAGCGACGTCACGGGTGAATATGAATTTGATGTAAAGCCCGGCACGCTGCGCGTTGTTCCGCGCGGCATCACCTTTACCGTGAGCGACGCGCAGGGCGAATATAACGCCGCGCCGCTTTTCCCGTCCGCTTACACGATCTCCTACGGCACGCTTGCCGAGGGCCACACCGCCTATCCCACCTATTCCGGCCAGCAGACCCTGCCTGGCACGAGCACCGGCTCGGCCGTCTTTCAGATCAAGGACGGAAGCGGCAGCGACGTGTCCGCCAACTATAACATCAGCGTGATCAACGGCTCGATCACCGTCGTGCCCCGCACGGAAAAGCAGAAACTGACCGTGACGATCAAGAACGCCGAAAAGGAATATGACGGCGAGAGCGCCGCGAGCGCCGAATATGAAATCAGCTCCGGCACGCTTCTCGGCAGCGACAAGCTTGTCCCCGTCTCTTTTGAGGGCGGCATCACCGGCGTCGGCGAGAGCAGCCTGAAGGGTGTTTTTGCCGTGAAGAACGGCGAGAGCGACGTGACGGACAACTATGAGATCACCGTCGTGCCCGGCCGGCTTGTCGTCAAACCCCGCCCGATCACGCTGACAGCCGGGTCCGACACCAAGGAATATGACGGCACGCCGCTGACGAAAAACAGCTATTCCATTTCCTCCGGCTCGCTCGTCAAGGGACATACGCTGGCTTTGACGATCAGCGGCAGCCAGACGAAGGTCGGTTCTTCGGCCAACGTCATCAACGCCAAATCCGTCAAGCTCACCGATCCGGACGGGAAAAACGTCACCTCGCAGTACACAGTCACGCTGCAGGACGGCACGCTGACCGTCACCTCTCCGTCCTCTGCCCCGGATCTTACGGTCACGATCAAGAGCGTCGAAAAGGTTTATGACGGCAAGCCCCTGACCGCAAAGGACTTTGAGATTACCTCCGGCGCGCTTGCCGACGGCGACAAGCTTGTCGCCGGTGAGTTCAGCGGCACGCTGACAAACGTCGGCGAGCTGGAAGTCAAGGCCGACTTCACCGTAAAGAACGGCGATACGGACGTGACCGGACGCTACACGATCACCGTCGTACCCGGCAAGCTGACCGTCAAGGCCAGACCGATCACGGTAACCGCCGCATCGGCTTCGAAAATCTATGACGGCAGCGCGCTGACACGCGCCAGCTGGTCTGTCACCTCCGGCAAGCTGGTCAGCGGACACAAGCTGTCGGCCAAGGTCGTCGGCAGCCAGACGCAGCCCGGCAGCTCGGCCAACAGTATTTCAAAAAATTCGATCAAGATCAAGGACGCCAAGGGCAACGACGTGACGGCGAACTATTCGGTCAAGACCGCGACCGGCACGCTGACCGTCAGCAACAATCCGATCAAAAACATCACGCTGACTGTCGGCGACCACAGCAAGGTCTACGACGGCAGACCTTATGTCTTTACCGGCACGGATATCCAGGTTTCCGCGGGAAGCGGACTGCCGGCCGGCTATCGGATTGAGGCGACCTTTAACCCCGAAAGCGTTACGGACGTCGGACGGTACGACGTCACGATCAAGAGCGTGACGATCCGCAACGGTTCCGGCTCGGACGTGACGAACCAGTTCAACATCTCCCGCGGCAAGGGCAGCTATACGATCAGCGAGCGCGAGCTTGTGATCGAGACGAAAGCCGCCAACAAGGTCTATGACGGCACGCCGCTGACTGAGCGCTCGACCCCGAACATCACCGGCCGCGTCGAAAACCATCAGGTCACGCTGCGCATCACCGGCACACAGACCAAGGTCGGCTCGAGCGACAACACCGTGGCCGACGTGAAGATCACCGATAAAGACAGCGGTGCGGACGTGACGAAGAACTATGCGATCCGCTATCAGTACGGTCTTTTGACCGTCAGCGACGAGACCGGCGCTGCGGCCGACGGCCCCACCTGGGTCGGCGGCAGCGCGGGGACGCTGTTCATCAAGCTTGACCACGACTATGACGGCTTTGAGGGCCTGCAGGTCGACGGCAAGGACCTTGACCGCAGCGCGTACACCTCGGCGTCGGGAAGCACCGAGATCTGGCTGAAGGCCGCATATCTCAACACGCTGTCCGGCGGCAGCCATACGCTGACGGCCAAATACAGCGGCGGCGAGAGCGTGGATACCGTGTTCTCGGTCGAGGGCACCCAGACGACCCAGACCGCACGCCGCAGCCAGAGCGGCCTCTGGCTGATCCTGATGATGCTCGTGGCGCTGCTCGGCTGTCTGATCGCCGCGTATTTCCTCGTATTCGGCAGCGGCAAGGGCCGCCGCTGGAAGCGTCCGCTTCTCCGCAGAGGCGGCGCGCACAAAAGCGCATCCGATAACGACTGATTCCAATCCTCTCTTCTTTCCACTCCCATAGAACGAAAGCGGGAAGCACCGTGCGTGCTTCCCGCTTTTGTCATTACTTGCAAAACAAAGACAGCACCCGGACGGGTGCTGTCTTATTGTGCCTTAATAGTAGCGCTTGTTCTTGTTCTTGCGCGCCGCCTCGGACTTCTTGCGACGCTTCACGCTGGGGCTCTGATAGTACTCTTTCTTTCTCAGATCAGCCAGAACGCCGGACTTGGCGCAGCTGCGCTTGAATCTTTTCAGAGCGTTGTCCAGAGACTCGTTTTCCTTGACGTAGATTTCAGACATGTATTTCCCTCCCTCCAAATGCACCTTGCGGTGCTTCAAGGGCCAAATGCTTGGCTTTTTAGCAGGAATATTATAATGGTTTTCGCCGATCTTGTCAACCAAAATCTTTTTTGCGGCGAGACCGCCTTTACTTGACGATCAGGTTGATGATGCGGTTTTTCACCACGATGGACTTGACAAGCGTTTTGCCTTCCATCTGCCGTTTGATCTTTTCGTCTGCAAGCGCGGCGTCCAGGATCGTCTGCTCATCGCAGTCGGTCGGGACGGTGATCGTGCTGCGCACCTTGCCGTTGACCTGGACCGCCATCTCCTGCTCGGCGGCGACGGTCTTGCGCTCGTCATACTGCGGCCAGTCCATCTGCATGGCCATCTTGCCGTGCTTGGCGGCAAAGCCGCAGAGCTCCCACATTTCCTCCGCGATGTGCGGGGCAAAGGGAGAGAGCAGCTCTATCAGCACTTCAAGGTCGCCCTTCGTCAGGCCGTTGGCGTAAAATTCGTTGACCAGGGTCATCAGCGCGGCAATGGCCGTGTTCATCTTCAGCTGGTCGATGTCCTCGCCCACCTTTTTGATCGTGCGGTGGATGCTCGGCTCGTTCTTCTTTGAGATCGCCGCCTCGTCTTTGACGAGCTCCATCAGATTCCAGCAGCGATCGAGGAAACGCTTTGAGCCTTTGACCGCGTCGTCGGACCAGGTTGCGACCTTTTCAAAGTCGCCGATGAACATGATATACACGCGCATCGTGTCCGCGCCGTAGAGCTTGATGACGTCGTCGGGGTTGACGACGTTGCCCAGAGACTTCGACATCTTGACGGCGGGACGCAGCGCCTCGTTGCCGTAGCGCTCGATCAGCGCCTGCTTCTCCTCTTCTGTGGAGACGTTGCCGACGTAATGCGGGTTCTGGCCCAGGATCATGCCGTGCGAGGTGCGCTTGGCATAGGGCTCTTTGGTGTGGACGACGCCGATGTCGTACAGGAACTTGTGCCAGAAGCGGCTGTAGAGCAGGTGGAGCGTCGTGTGCTCCATGCCGCCGTTGTACCAGTCGACCGGGCCCCAGTATTCCTCGGCCTCTTTCGAAACGGGAGCGGAATCGTTGTGCGGGTCCATATAGCGCAGATAGTACCAGCAGGAACCGGCCCAGTTGGGCATGGTGTCGGTTTCGCGCTTGGCCGGGCCGCC
>JAFSWC010000005.1 GCA_017444665.1 Oscillospiraceae bacterium | reverse complement strand
GGCTTGGCCTTGATGATGGCGCCGATGAGCGCTTCGTAGTTCTCGTTGAGCTTCTCAGCGCCGAAGCTGACCTTGCCGATCGGGCAGTGGATGATGTTGGTCTTGTCGAGACGGTACTCAACCTTACCGGCTTTCGCCTCGGAGATGGCCTGCTTGATGTTCGGGGTGACCGTGCCGGCCTTCGGGGAGGGCATCAGGCCCTTCGGTCCGAGGAGCTTACCGAGACGGCCGACGGTGCCCATCATCTTGGGGTTGGCGATAACGGTGTCAAATTCAAACCAGTTTTCCTTCTGGATCTTCTCGACCAGTTCCATGCCGCCGGCATAGTCGGCGCCGGCCGCAAGAGCCTCGTCCACCTGCTCGGGCGGGCAGAAGCACAGAACACGGACGGTCTTGCCGGTGCCGTTGGGCAGAACGATGGCGCCGCGGACCTGCTGGTCGGCGTGGCGGCCGTCGACGCCGAGCTTGACGTGCAGCTCGACGGTTTCGTCGAACTTGGCCTTGCTGGCGCTGCAGACGAGGGCAAGAGCCTCCTGCGGATCATAAAGCGCCTGCTTATCAACGAGCTTTACGCTCTCTTTATAATTTTTACTTCTAAACAATTTTGTTTCCTCCTAAAAATGTGGTTAAAAGTCGGATGGATGAAATCCTCCCACGTTTGAGGGACGTTCCTTATCGTCCGCTCAGTCGCCGACGACGACGCCCATGGAGCGGCAGGTGCCGGCGATCATGCTCATCGCGGATTCGATGTCGGTGCAGTTGAGGTCGGGCATCTTCTGCTCGGCGATCTTGCGGACATCTTCCTTGCTGATGGTCGCGACCTTGTCTCTCTGGGGGACGCCGGAGGCGGTCTCGATGCCGCAGGCCTTCTTGATCAGAAGGGCTGCAGGAGGAGTCTTGGTGATGAAGGTGAAGCTGCGGTCAGAGTAAACCGTGATGACAACGGGGATCATCAGGCCCATATCGCCCTTGGTGCGCTCGTTGAAGTCCTTGGTGAACTGACCGATGTTTACGCCGTACTGGCCGAGGGCCGGGCCGACGGGGGGCGCCGGAGTCGCTTTGCCGGCGGGAACCTGGAATCTAACGTATCCAACTACTTTCTGTGCCAACTTGGAGCACCTCTTTCTTATTAATCTTTGATGACCTCGACCTGGTCAAGCTCGAGATCGACGGGCGTCTCGCGCCCAAACATGGAAACGACCACGCGGACCCGATCCTTTTCGGGCTCCAGTTCGTCCACCACGCCGAAAAATCCGGCGAGCGGGCCGTCGTTTACCTTTACGCGGTCGCCGACGTCATAGCCGACGACGATCTCCTGATGCTCGACGCCGAGATCAAGGATCTCCTGCTCGGTCAGAGGGACGGCCTTGCCGTCGCTTCCGACAAAGCCGGTCGCGCCGCGGACGTTGCGGATCAAGTGCCAGCTTTCGTCCGTCATAATCATTTTTACGAGCACGTAACCGGGGAACACCTTGCGCTCGACGGTCTTTTCGCCGGCGTCGGTGTATTCGGTGACGGTCTCCATCGGGATATTGACCTCCCGGATCAGGTCGGTCATTTTCCGGTTTTCCGCAGCCTTCATGATCGCGGCGGAAACCGCGTTTTCATACCCGGAATAGGTATGAACAACGTACCATTTTGCCTCTTCAGCCATGTGCTTAACCCGCCAGCTTGATCAGGGCGTTCACAAGCCCGCCCGCGAGCAGATCAAAACCCCACAGAACCAGCGCGGAAGCCACCATCACGACGACGGAGACGAGCGTGTTGTTGAAAAGCTGCTGCCTCGTGGGCCATACAACCTTTTTCAGTTCGCTCTTCATCTCGCGGAACCACTTTGCGACTCTCTTGAAAAAGCCGGGCTTGGTGTCGTCCTTCTTGACGGCGGCAACGGCCTTGGCAGGAGCGGCGTTCGTCTTCTTTTCTTCAGCCATTTCTACGCGTCCTTTCAGAAGTTACTTGGTTTCCACGTGCTTGGTATGCTTTCTGCAGAAGGGGCAATACTTGCTGCGCTCCAAACGGTCGGAAGTATTCTTCTTGTTCTTGACCGTGTTGTAGTTCCTCTGCTTGCATTCGTCGCATCTGAGTGTGATTTTTACTCTTGCGTCTGCAGCCATTCTTTCGGCACCTCCTATTTTATTTACCCGCCTTTTCTGCGCGGGCATTGCCTCCCTGTATGATGGATCGAGCGGCGTTTGCACGGAAAAAAGCGCGCAAAAAGAAACCTCTCGTCCGACAGGTAAAATGAAGTATATCACAGCCGATCGTCCGCCGTCAACCATTTTTTGCGCGAAAATTGCGCTTTTTTCAAGGCTTTCTGCCCTTTTGCAAACGCTGCCGCTATCTTGCGTCTTGAGGTGCTTTTCAAACACAAAATATGTGATATACTATTATATATAAACCATTCGCTTTTGCGGATCGAAAGGAAAAAAGGAGAGACAGCTATGCGGATCATGGCGATCGATTACGGCGACGCGCGCATCGGCCTGGCGGTGTCCGACCTGACGGGCCTGCTGTGCGGCGAGGCCTGGACGATGGAGGAATGGAACAGGGAGCGCGCCTCAAAACGCATTGCCGAGGAGGCGGCGCGCCGCGACGTCGGCACGCTGGTGCTGGGTCTGCCGAAAAACATGGACGGGACCGAAGGCCCGCGCGCCGAAAAAAGCCGCGCCTTTGCCGAGCTGCTCCGCGCCGACAGCGGGCTTGAAGTCGTGCTGTGGGACGAGCGCAGAAGCTCGATCGAGGCGCACGCGATCCTGCACGCGGCGGGCAAGAAGGAAAAGATCCACCGCCGCACGGTCGACGCCGTCGCGGCCAGCCTGATCCTCGAAGGCTATCTGGGCCGGATGCGGTAATACTATTATCTGATTAAAACCTTTAATCAGATAAGCCGCGGTTCCCGCGGCCTTTTCAGCGCGAAGGCGCTGAAAAACCATAACAGAAAAAAATGGAAAAAAGCGGCCTTTGTTCACGCGCAAAGGCCGCTTTTGTTTTGGAAACGCTGAAAGTTTTATCCTCCGTTATTTTTCGCCGCCGCGCACATACTGAAATTTGCGAAAAGAAAAGCAAGCGAAATGCGGGGAGGAACGGGGATATGATAAAAAAGAAGATCGCGGCGGCGCTCCTCTGCGCGCTCATCTTTGCGGCGACGCCGTGCGCCGCGTGGGCGGAGGAGCTGCTCGTCGGCGGTCAGGCGGTCGGCATTGAGATCAGCGCGGACGGCGTGATCGTCTCCGGCTTTTCAACGGTCGAAACGGCCGTGGGCGAGGTCTCGCCGGCCGAGGAGGCGGGCTTTCGGCCGGGCGACCTGATCGTGGAGATCAACGGCTGCGCGATCCGCACGGCTGAGGATCTGATTGCCGCTGTGGCGCGCCTGGGCGGGGACGAGGCCTCCGTCGCCGTGGAGCGCGGCGGCAAACGGGTGCGGCTGTCGGTGCGGCCCGCGCTTTCGCCCAGCGGCCAGTGGCTGCTGGGCATGTGGCTGCGCGACGGCGTTTCCGGCGTCGGAACGATCACGTTTATCGAGCCCGAAAGCGGCCTGTACGGCGCGCTGGGCCACAGCGTAAACGACGAAAATACCGGGCAGAGCGTCCCGCTGCGCGAGGGAAGGATCTGCGCGGCCGAGATCGTGGGCGTCAATCCCGGAACCCCGGGCACCCCCGGCGAGCTGAGCGGCAGCAGCGAAAGCGGCGCGTCGATCGGCAGCGTGGAGAAGAACACGCCCGCGGGCATCTTCGGCCATATCAGCGCGATATCGGGCGGGAGGCTGCTGCAGACGGGGCAGATCCGCACCGGCGCGGCCAGCATCGTCTCGACGCTGTCGGGGCATGAAACGCGCGAGTACGCCGTGGAGATCGACCGCGTCTATACCGACGGCGGCAGGACGCGCGCGCTGCTTACGGTCACGGACGCCTCGCTTGTCTCCGGTGCGGGCGGGATCGTTCAGGGCATGTCCGGCAGCCCGATCATCCAGGACGGCAGCATTGTCGGCGCGGTGACGCATGTGTTTGTCAACGATCCGCGCCGGGGCTTTGCGATCGGGATCTATGACATGCTCGGCGCGGCAAACGGCACGGCGCAGGCGGCGTAGCATACGGCGGCGGGCGGAGCAAGCCGGCCCGCCCGGGAAAAAGCCCGGTACATACGAAAAAAAGTGTTGACAAATGCTGCCGGATTTGATAGTATAATCAAGCCGTGGCCAAGTAGTTCAGCTGGTTAGAACGCCGGCCTGTCACGCCGGAGGTCGAGGGTTCAAGTCCCTTCTTGGTCGCCACATGCCCCTTAAAAAAGGGGCATGTCTTTTCGCTGCTGTAGCTCAGTAGGTAGAGCGCATCCTTGGTAAGGATGAGGTCGGCAGTTCGAATCTGCCCAGCAGCTCCAGAATAGTTCCGAATTTCAATCAGTTTGGTTGAGATTCGGAACTTTTCTTTTGCTTTCCATTTTTACGGTTCCGAAATCTCTAACAAACCTCTAACATTCTCGTTGGTACTGGGTGTGATTTGCTGTGATTGGT
>JAFSWC010000036.1 GCA_017444665.1 Oscillospiraceae bacterium | reverse complement strand
TGCGCTTGTACTGGCCGTACATATAGGCGACCTCGCGTCCGCCGACACCGATGTCGCCGGCCGGGGTATCGGTGAACTGGCCGATGTGACGGTAAAGCTCGGTCATAAAGCTCTGGCAGAAGCGCATGACTTCCTGCTCGGACTTGCCCTTCGGGTCAAAGTCGGAGCCGCCCTTGCCGCCGCCCATCGGCAGCGTGGTCAGCGAGTTCTTCAGGATCTGCTCGAAGCCGAGGAACTTCATGATCGAAAGATTGACGGAGGGGTGGAAACGCAGACCGCCCTTGTAGGGGCCGATCGCGGAGTTGTACTGCACACGGTAGCCGCGGTTGACGTGCGTAACGCCGTTGTCGTCAACCCAGGGAACGCGGAATTCTATCACACGCTCGGGCTCGACAAAGCGCTCAAGCAGGCCGGCCTTTTCCCATTCGGGATGTTTGTCGACGACGAGCTCCAACGATTCAAAAACCTCACGTACAGCCTGGAGAAACTCAGGTTCATGGGAGTCGCGCTTTTCGACCTCCGCATAAACGCGCTTAAGATATTCATTCGTAAGCATGGACTGACCTCCTTAATATTTGACCGTAGTCATTGACCGATTTCGGCTGATACAATTATAATCTAAACGAAGAGAATTAACAAGAGATACTGAAAAATAGACAAGGAAAAACGCACGTAAAATTGTAAAATTGTTAAAACCACATAAAACAGGCTTGATTTTTTTGACAAAATAGACTAACCTGCTTTTGAAAGAAAAACAGAGAACGGAGGAGAAAATATGGTAAGGGAAGAAAGCTTTTTCGGATATAAAAGTTTTGTGATCGAAAACGGTGCGATTTCGCTGCGCGTGTCGGAATACGGCGCAACGATGCTGAGCCTTCGCCTGAACGGCGAAGAACAGATGCTGGGCTTTTCGACGCCGGAGGCCTATGAGAACAGCACGGCCTTTATCGGCGCGATCGTCGGGCGCTGGGCAAACCGTATCGGCGGCGCGGCCTTTTGCCTGAACGGGCAGAAGTACACGCTTTGCGCAAACGAAAAAGGAAACACGCTGCACGGCGGCGACGAGGGCAAGGCCTGGAACAAGCGCCGCTGGGACGGAAAGATCGAAAGCGACAACGCGGTCAGCTTCACACTTTTCTCGCCGGACGGGGACAACGGTTTTCCGGGCGCGATGACGGTCCGCGTCCTGTATACGGTCCTGCCCGACCGCGTAAGGCTTGACTTTTCGGGCGTCTCGGACAAGGACACCTTCTTCTGCCCGACCTCGCACGCCTATTTTTCGCTGGGCGAGGACGACATCCTCGGCGCGTCGATCCGGATCAACGCCTTCGGGCACCTTAAAGTGGACGACGCCCTGATCCCTACGGGTCAGATCCTGCCGATGGAGGGCGCGTTCGATTTCTCCTCTCTGCGCACGATCGGCCGCGATTACGACGATTGCTTCTGCCTGAAAGGGGAGGAAGCCTGCACCGTGCAGGCGGGAAAGAGAAAACTGACGCTTTACACCGACTATCCGGCGCTGCAGTTTTATACGGGAAAGTATCTTGACGGAGGATTCGCTGCGAACGCCGGCTTTGCGATCGAGCCGCAGTTTTATCCCGACACGCCCAATCAGCCGGGATTTCCAGATGCGATGCTCAAAGCGGGGGAACGGTTTGAAAAGTATCTCGAATTTGTGATCGAATAAAAAAACAGCGGCCGGGAAACCGGCCGCTGCGTTATGATCGATTCAATTCAGTCGTTCAGCCCGTCGTCGCAGATCAGGCCGTAGCCGCCGTTCTTGCGCGCGTAAACGACAGAGATCGCGTCCTCGGAGTCCATGTTGCGGAAAACGAAGAACTCGTGCCCCAGAAGATTCATCTGCAGAATGGCCTCCTGCACGCTCATGGGTTTGATGGAGAAGCGCTTGCTGCGGACGACCTTGAACTCCTCCTCCGATTCTTCCGCTTCCGCGGGGACGTAAGCAGGCACGGCGTCACGCTCCAGCACACCGTCGCGCAGCCTCTTTTCGAGGCGCGTCTTGTTCCGGCGGATCTGCCGCTCGATCGCGGCGACGCCGGAATCGATGGATGCGTACATGTCGTTCGTAAGTTCGCTTGCTCTGTAGAACAGCCCGTTGTTGCGGATCGTAATCTCGGCAAGGAAACGGCCGCGCTCGATCGAGAACGTGACGAAAGCTTCGGCTTCGGTTTTGAAAAAGCGATCCAGCTTACCGATCTTCTTGATGGCATAGGCGCGCAGATCCTCGGACGAGTCCATCCGTTTTTCGGCAAAAGTGAACTTCATACTGCCATTCCTCCTATATCTGGCGACCGGACGGCCGGAAAGCCGCCTGCCGCGCTTGAATTCGGCGGTACAGCCGCCCTTGAGCGGCAGCGCCCTCCGTGTCAACAGTATATCACTTTTCTTTGTCAAGTAAAAGTTTTTTTGACCGCAAAGAATATTATCGTCAGAACATACCGAATTTTAAGGGAGATTTTGGTTAATCATACAAAATTTATAGGAATATGCAGAAACGGGACCGCGCCATGCGGTCCCGTTTCTGGCAAAATCGACTTTATTTTTTCTCGTATTCTTCGAGCATACGGAGGAAAAGCGCGCTTTCACCGTCGGAGGGCATATGAAGCCCCGTGCGCGGCGAAACGGAGAAGGCTTCGACCGATGGGCCGTCCATCAGACAGCTGCGCTTGAATTGCTGCGTGAACAGACGGGTGCAGTAGCTTTTAAGCCAGCGGAGAAGTTCTTCATCCGAAAACTCGTCGGCGTAGGCGAGCTTGGCAAGCCGCATGGTTTTGATCGGGTCAAAGCCGCAGATCAGGATCTTATGCGTGAAGAAGTCCTGCAGGCTGTAAGAACCGACGGCGTCCTCGCTCTTCTGCTCGATCAGATCGTCGTGGATCGGCAGAAGCTCCGGCGTGACGGGGCAGTCCAGCACGTCATACAGCGCGGCCTTGAGGATCTTGTCCTCGGTTTTCGCCGCGATATGGCTGACGGCGGCGCGGACCTGCGTTTTGGTCATGCCGATGTTGACGTCATACATGCTGGTATGGTCGCCGTTGTAGGTGCACCAGCCGTCGATATACTCGCTGAGATCCTCGGTGCCCACGTCCAGACCGTTGACCTTGTTGGCAATATCCATCAGGATCTGGGTGCGTTCACGCGCCTGTGCGTTTTCGTAAGCAACGGAATAATCGTCGCGGGCGTGGCCGATGTCATCAAAGTGCTGGTTTACGCTCTTGGAAATGTCGATCACGCGCACCTCGGCGCCGATCTGCTCGGCCACGACGATGGCGTTGGACTTGGTGCGCGACGAGGTGCCGAAGCAGGGCATCGTGCAGGCGACCACATTGGTCGAGGGCAGGCCCATGCGCCGTACCGCCATGGCGCTGACGAGAACGGCAAGCGTCGAATCCACGCCGCCGGAAATACCGACGACACAGTGGTCGAGATGCGCAAACTCCATACGCTTGACAAGGCCGGACACCTGGATGTCGAGCATCCGCTCGCAGTATTTAGCCATGGCATCTTCGCCCTCGGGCAGATGGGGATGCTTGGCATAGCGGCGCGTCAGTGCGGTTTCGGTCAGGCCTTTGCCCCAACAGGCAAAGCACAGATCCTCGCCCGGGAGATCAAAGCCGCCGTCTTTCATGCGAAGCGTGGAGAGATGCTGCACGTCGATCTCGCTGATAGCCAGGGCGTCGGCGCCCACGCTTTCGGCAAGAAGGAGGCCGTTTTCCGCAACCAGACAAAGGCCGGAATAGCTGTTGTCCGTCGTACTCTCACCGCGGCCGGGCGCGGCCAGGACAAGACCGCAGGTAAGACGGCGTGAGAGCGCGCGGATTTCAGCGGTCGTCTCTTCTTCGGAGAACACCGTCTCGGGGAAGGAGGCCATCTGGACGATCACGCTTGCGCCTTCAAGCGCATAGGAAACAGCGGGGGAAAGGATCTCGTCCCGGTCGGCCCCAATCTCGACCGCAACGCGAAGCTCGCCGAGGAGACTGTGACAGAAAAGCGTGTTCGGACAGATCGAGGTCTCATACGCGCCGACGGTAACAAAGTCGCCATCCCCTTCATACTCGGCAAAAAGGGTGCCTTTTACATTCTCGCGCGGGACGAGACCGAGCAGCTCGCCGTCACAGATCACGGCGGCAACACTGAGGAGTCTGGCGCCAAAGGCAAAGGGCAGACCGACAAACACGAGCATGTCTTTCCCTTTGCTCGAGCGCACGACCTCTTCAAGCGCACGGACGGCGCCGTTCAACACCACGCGGTGGGCGATCAGGTCGCCGCAGGTCACGCCGGTCAGCGTCAGTTCGGGAAAGACAAGGACTTTGGCGCCTTGGCCTTCCGCCTTTTCCATACACTCGATAACGCGCGCGGCATTGTATTCGCAGTCGGCGACACGGATCACGGGCGCCGTTGCCGCCACTTTTACAAATCCGTCTTTCATATCCAATTCCTTTCCTTATAGCCTTCCCCCTCGGGGGAAGGTGTCAGACTTTGTCTGACGGATGAGGGGAGTATCGACCTTTAGAGCGGTTCGTAAGGTGAGAGCGCTCAGAACTTGATGCGCTCGGCAATATAGTCCTTGACTTCGCTGATCGGGATGCGCACCTGCTCCATGCTGTCGCGCTCACGGATCGTGACGCAGTGATCGGCCTCGTCGGTTTCGGTTCCGACGGTGTTGAAGTCGAAGGTGATGCAGAACGGCGTGCCGATCTCATCCTCGCGGCGGTAACGCTTGCCGATCGAGCCGGTTTCGTCGTAATCGCACATAAACTCCTTCGACAGCTCGCGGTAAAGCTCCATTGCGGGGCCAGTCAGGATCTCCTTTTTCGACAGCGGCAGGATCGCGCACTTGTAGGGCGCAAGCGCCGGGTGCAGATGCAGAACGGTGCGGATATCGTCGTTGCCCTTCTTGTCCCGGCCGACGACCTGCTCGTCATAGGCCTCGCACAGGAAGGCGAGCGCGACGCGGTCGCAGCCGAGCGAGGGCTCGATCACGTAGGGGATATAGTGCTCGTTGGTGTCCTGGTCGAAATAGGTCAGATCCTTGCCGGAGGCCTCCTGATGGCGGCCGAGGTCATAGTCCGTGCGATCGGCGATGCCCCACAGTTCGCCCCAGTCGGTGAAGGGGAAGGCGTATTCGATGTCGGTGGTGGCACGGGAATAGAAGGCGAGCTCGGCCTTTTCATGGTCGCGCAGACGCAGATGCTCTTCCTTGATGCCGAGCGAGAGCAGCCATTTCTGGCAGTAGTCTTTCCAATAGGCGAACCACTCGAGGTCGGTGCCGGGCTTGCAGAAGAACTCGCACTCCATCTGTTCGAACTCGCGGGTACGGAAGGTGAAATTGCCCGGGGTGATCTCGTTGCGGAAGGCCTTGCCGACCTGGCAAACGCCGAAAGGCAGCTTCCTTCTGGTGGTGCGCTGGATGTTGGCAAAGTTGACGAAAATGCCCTGCGCCGTCTCCGGACGGAGATAGCAGACGGAAGAGGAATCCTCTGTTACGCCGATGGCCGTTTTGAACATAAGATTAAACTTGCGGATCGGGGTGAAGGTATGCTTGCCGCAAACCGGGCAGACGATATCCTCATGTTCGGCGATAAAGGCGTCCATCTCGTCAAAGCTCATGGCGTCTACATTGACTTCCCCGTGGACGTCGCCGATCAGCTTGTCGGCACGGTGGCGGGCCTTGCAGCTGCGGCAGTCAAGCAGCGGATCGGAGAAGCCGGCGACATGCCCGGTCGTGACCCAGGTCTGCGGGTTCATGATGATGGCGGCGTCAAGCCCGACGTTGTAAGGGCTCTCCTGCACGAATTTCTTCAGCCATGCCTTTTTGACGTTGTTTTTGAATTCAACGCCGAGCGGGCCGTAGTCCCAGGAGTTGGCGAGTCCGCCGTAGATCTCGCTGCCGGCATAAACAAAGCCGCGGTTTTTGCACAGGGCAACGATCTTGTCCATTGTTTTTTCGCTGTGTTCCATCGTTTCTTTCCTTTCCTGCGGCTGGCTGCCGCAGAGAGTATTTATCATTTCTGACAAAACCACAATATATCAGATTGTGCCCTTGAGTTCAATAAAAAAATGGTTTTGGCGGTTTTTTTTCTTAAAAAATAAAAAGTTGAGAAAAAAGTGTTAACATAACACAAAATAAGGTGTATACTGGATTGGCGTTCGACAGAAACAGGAAAGACAATAGGAAATAGAGGATAGCAGGGTGAAGGAGAAAACACAAAGCGCGGCGAAAACCCGTTCCGAAAAAGAGCGGGAAAAAACGAGAAAGGCGCTTCGACAAAAGAAGATCAGAGTCGTGCTGGCGGTCCTGTTCGTGTATCTGCTGGTCATGATCGCCGCGGCCGTCATCATTGACGACAGACACATTGAGATCACGCTCCTCGGCCCGGAGGAAGATATTGCCGAGGTAGGGGAAACCTATGTCGATCTCGGTGCCGAGGCCTACTTTGTCGGCAACCTTTTCGGCAAAAGCGTCAACCCGCTCGAGATCAAAACGGAAAGCGGCGTAGACGTCGACGTGATCGGCGATTATACGGTCAAATACACGGCAGAGGGCTTCGGGAAAAAAGCGGAGAGCTATCGGCGCGTGCTCGTGCGCGATACAAAGCCGCCTGTGATCACGCTCAATCACGAGGAAGGCTATCTGGCAAGCTGGCTTGTCGGATACACGGAGGAAGGCTTTTCCGCGACCGACAACTATGACGGTGATCTGACGGCCAAGGTCGTCCGCACCGAGGTGGACGATACCGTGTATTATTCCGTGGCCGACTCCTCCGGAAACGAGACCGCGGTCGAACGAAAGATCGAATACGGCGTTTCCGAGCCGCAGATCCGCCTTGAGGGCGGGGAAGAGATCACGGTCGGCGCGGCGTTCACCTTCACGGACCCCGGCTTTGAAGCCGTCGATAAGAGCGGAAACGATCTGACGTCCTACGTCAAGGTCACCGGCGAGGTCATTCCGTATGAGCTGGGGACCTATACCCTGGACTACTACATCATGAACGAGCAGGGCGAGACGGCGTCGGCCCGCCGTATCGTAAACGTTGTTCCGCAGCCCAGGGTCGAAACGGTAATCCCCAACAGGAAAACGATCTATCTGACGTTCGATGACGGCCCCGGCCCGTACACAGCGCAGCTGCTGGACGTTCTGGCCCGCTATGGCGCAAAGGCGACATTTTTTGTCACGGGCAACGGCCAATACTATGACCGGGATTATACCGACATGATCGGACGGGCTTTTCGTGAAGGCCACTCGATCGGCGTGCACACGCTGACGCACGACTATGCCGCGGTCTATGCAAGCCGGGACGCCTTCTTCCGCGATTTCAACGCGATGGAGGACATCATCTATGAGCAGACCGGCCAGTACACCCGGCTGTTCCGCTTCCCCGGCGGCAGCAGCAATACCGTCAGCCGAAATTACTGCAGCGGCATCATGTCCAGTCTGGTCAACTATATGACAAACATGGGCTATGTGTACTTTGACTGGAACGTCGACAGCGGCGACGCGCTGGGCGGCGCGAAAAACAGCTACACCGTTTCCAATAACGTGGCGGAGGGCTGTCTTGAAAATACCGTGAACGTCGTGCTGCAGCATGACACCAAAGACTTCAGCGTGGCCGCGGTAGAATCGATCCTCCGCTGGGGACGCAACAACGGCTATGTTTTCGAAGCGCTTGACGAAAGCAGCTACGGCGCACACCACGGCACAAACAATTAAGTAAACGCTGATCAAATCACCTTCGGTGCTTCCCGGAAAATCCGCGCCCTGATTTCGTTACTTTTTCTTGAAATACACAAAGTATTCCTTCGAAAAAGTACCATCATCAGAACACGGATTTTCTCGGGATTCACTCTCGTCGATTTAATCATCGTTTACTTAACTTTTGCATTGACAGAAAAGCGGCGCGGGATTTATAGTAATCCTGCGCCGTATTGTTTCTGCGCGGCCTTACCGCGGGATAACGCGGAAGTGAAAAGGAGAGAAACGACATGATCCTTGCCATAGACGTGGGAAATACCAACATCGTGCTCGGCTGCATCGAAGACGGAAAGATCGGCAGCATCGTTCGGATCCATACCGATACGCGCGAGACCGAGGCGGAATATGCAATCAAGCTCAAACAGATTTTTAATGCTTATGGTATGGATGCCGAAGGCTTTGAGGGCGTTATCCTCTCATCTGTCGTCCCGCCGGTGACCGAGGCGCTCAAGCGCGCGGTCAAAACGCTGACGGGGCTTGACTGTATGATCGTCGGTCCCGGCATGAAGACGGGTATGAATATCCGTGTCGACGACCCAGGCACTGTTGCCGGAGATCTGATCACCGGAGGCGTCGCGGCCATGCAGTTTTACGGAAAACCCGTGATCGTGCTGGATCTGGGTACGGCGACCACCGTCACCGTCGTCGACGCGGGGGGCAATTTCCGCGGCGGCGCGATCCTTCCGGGGATCAAGCTTTCCTACGGTGCGCTTGCGGCGGGGACGAGCCTGCTGCCGGAGATTTCGATCACCGCGCCGAAAAAGTGCATGGCGACCAATACGGTGGACTGCATGTGCTCCGGCGCCGTATTCGGCACGGCGGCGATGATCGACGGTATGATCGAGCGCATGGAGGAAGAGCTTGGCGAGAAATGCCGCGTCGTTGCGACCGGCGGACTGGCCGGCAGCGTTACGCCTTATTGCAAACGGGAGATCATATGCGATGACGACCTTCTTCTGAAGGGACTGTGGTATCTCTACGAAAAGAACAAAAACGCCTGAGCCGCAAAGCTCAGGCGCTAGTTTAAAAAGGATGCTCAGCCTTCGTTCCAGGCACGGATCTGCGTGCGAAGCCAGTCGGCCCACTCGTCGATCCCTTCGCCTGTGCGGGCGGAGATCGGGATGATCTTCATGTTGGGATTGAGACGGCGAACGTATTTCTTGCAGGCTTCGAGATCAAAGTCAAAATAAGGCAGGACGTCGATCTTGTTGATCAGAAGCACGTCGCAGATCGAGAACATCAGCGGGTACTTCAAAGGCTTGTCATCGCCCTCGGGAACGGAGAGGATCATCGCGTTTTTCGACGAACCGGTGTCAAACTCCGCCGGGCAGACAAGGTTGCCGATATTCTCCAGGATCGCAAAATCGACGTCGCCGACGCCAAGGCCCTGAAGCCCCTGACGGGTCATGCCGGCGTCGAGATGGCACATGCCGCCGGTGTGCAGCTGGATGACCTTGGCGCCCGTCTTTTCGATCGTGGCGGCGTCGACGTCCGAGTCGATATCGGCCTCCATCACGCCGATCCTGAACTCGTCCTTCAGCGCGGCAATCGTGCGGCGAAGCGTGGTGGTCTTGCCGCTTCCGGGCGAGCTCATCAGGTTGAGCAGAAAGACTTTATCCCGCTTTAATTCACTGCGGAGCTTGTCAGCCTCGCGGTCGTTGTTTTCAAAAACGCTCTGCTTGATTTCTAGCACTCTGTAGCCTTCCATGGCGATCCTCCGTAAGATGATCTGCGCGCGGCGCAGTTGTTTTCAAATGAAACTTTACCACGTTTTACCCGGTATTTCAATGTAAAGTTTTTCGGGCAAAACGGGAGAAAGAGAATGGATATGAAATATAAAGCGATTCTTTTTGATATGGACGGAACCGTGCTCGACACACTGCGGGATCTCAACGCGGCAATTAACCGCTGCCTTGCACAGTTCTCTTTTCCGACGCAGACCTTGGACGACACCCGGAGGCGAGTGGGCAACGGTGCAAGGAGACTGGTCGAGTTGTCCGTTCCTGCGGGAACAGATGACAATAAAATGGAAGAGATGCTGGCGTGGTATCTGCCGTATTATAACCGCCATGCCAACGATACGACAGCGCCCTATCCCGGCATTTTGGATTTGATGCAAAGCCTGCACGCACAGGGCCTGCGGCTCGCGATCATTTCCAACAAGCCTGACCGCACGGTCAAGGAACTGGCAGAGATCCATTTTCCGGGACTTCTCGAGACGGCGGTAGGGGAGAACGAAGCGGCGGGGATCCGACGCAAGCCCTGCCCGGACACGCTGCTTGCCGCGGCGGAGGAGCTTGGCGTTCCCGTCCGGGAGTGTCTGTATGTCGGCGACTCGGAGGTAGACGTGCTGACGGCGGCGCGCGCCGGGATGGACTGCGCTTCGGTACTTTGGGGCTTCCGCAGCCGGGAAGAAATCGAAGCGGCGGGGGGAACGCTTTTTATCTCAAATCCGCATGAGCTGCTCGATCATATCCTCAATAGCTGAAAAAACCGGAAAGCGAAAGAAATCGCTTTCCGGTTTTTGCCGTATCAGAGAGGCTGCTTTTTGATCTGCGCCCAGCGTCTGGGGTATTTGGGCGGCGTGTCGGCGATCTTGCGGATGCAGATCACGCTGTGAACGATTTCCGTTCCGGGAATGCGGTAATCCTTTTCCGCTTCGACCCCGCCGCCGAGCAGCGCGATCGCATGCTTCGCCTCGCTGAGTTCGTCCGCGTGGTCACGGCTTTTCATGGCAAGGAAGAGACCGCCCTTTTTTACATAAGGCAGGCACAGCTCACATAGCAGGTTAAGCCGCGCGACAGCGCGGGAAACAGCGATATCATAGGCCGCGCGACAGCCCGCGGGAATCTCCTCGGCCCGCGCGTGGATGCAGGCGACGTCGTCAAAATCAAGCGCACGGCAGGTTTCACGCAAAAAACCGATGCGCTTGTCAAGACTGTCGAGCAGAACGAGCGAAAGCTCAGGCAGGGCGATCTTCAGCGCAAGGCCCGGAAAGCCGGCGCCGGTGCCGACGTCGATCACACGCTTGCCTTCAAACGGGACAAGAGACAATAGTGCGGCGCTGTCAAGAAAATGCAGGCGTGCAACATCCGCCTCCTCCGTGATGGCGGTGAGGTTCATGACCTTGTTCGTTTCAACAAGCATATCGGCAAACAAGCGGTATCGCGCAAGCGCGCGCTCGTCGAGCGGGAGACCGAGCTCCTCAAAGCCGGAGCGAAGGATTTCTTCCAACATCACGCTTCCGCGCCCTGCTGCAGGGAGAGCTTGAGAGCTTGGGCCAGCTGGTCGGGGCAGGAGGTGGACTTGCGTCCGCAGCGAACGCCTTCAAGCCGACGGATGACCTCCTCAACTTCCATGCCTTCGACCAGACGGGAAATGCCCTTCAGGTTTCCGTCGCACCCGCCCATGACCTGAAAGCCCGTGACGCGTCCGTCTTCGACCTCGATCTCCATCAGCTGCGAGCAGACGCCCTTCGGACGGTATGTAAATTTCATAGCGATTCTCCTTAGACTTTTTTGATCATGATAGCACTCGACTTCAGCTTTCGTCAAGTAACTCGTCTGGACGCCGGACATATCGACGCTGCAGGAGCGCATACGATGAGATGAAAGGCAGGGGAGAGGAGAAATGGGCGAGGGGAAAAAGCTTGCGCTGCTCGGCATGTGCGTGCTTTGCGTGTATATGCTCTTCCACCGGGATGAGAAAAATGGGCCTGCAGAGCAGCCGGTGTTTGCCGATAGAGCTGCCGTGCAGACCGTGACGGCTGAGAAGGAAGATGAAAACGAACAGAAAACGGCGGCAATCCACGGTCCGGCCTCGACCACACAGGAATGGGAGGAGACGCTGTTTGTCTCATCCGGGGCCGAGGCGGCTGTCGGAATGACGATCGGAAACGACGCCATGATCAAAAATGAAACCGATTATCCGATTGACGCCGCCGCGATCCTCAGCGGCGGGACGGCCGTCCGGCTTCCCGCGGGACAGCCGCAGATCCTGATCATCCACACACATTCCTCAGAGGCCTATACGCCGGCCGGACTTGACCGATATGAAGCGAGCGACCACACGCGCACAGAGGACAGCGAGCATAACATCATCCGCGTGGGAGACGAGCTGACAAAACAACTGGAAGCATACGGATTGAACGTGATCCATGACAGGGGCGTTTACGACTATCCAAGCTATACTGGGTCTTACACGCGATCCGGTCAGGCGGTCGCGCAGTATCTCAAAGACTATCCGAGCATCGGTATAGTCCTGGACGTGCACCGGGACGCGCTTGGAACAGACGACGTGATCTATAAAACAGTTGCGGAGGAAACAGGCTCTTGCGCAAGCCAGGTGATGCTGCTCTCCGGGACGGACGAGAGCGGCCTGGAGCACCCGAACTGGAGAGAAAATCTTTCGCTTGCGCTGTATCTGCAGAACGCCGTTTTGCGCGTGCATCCGACGCTGATGCGGCCTGTAGACGTTGTGCCGCAGCGGTATAATCAGCAGCTTTGCAGCGGAATGCTGATCGTGGAGGTCGGCAGCAGCGGAAACACGATGCAGGAGGCGCTTGCGGCGATCCGGCTGTTTGCCGAGGGGGCCGGTCCGGCGCTTCTGCAGCTGGTCGAATAATGCTTTGTTTGCGGATTATTAACTTTACAAAAAGGCGGCCGCATGGTATATTGATGCCACAAGCAAAACACATTTATTTTTCTTTACAAAGGAGAGAATTTCTTATGAAAAAATGGGTTTGCCCGGTTTGCGGTTACGTTCACGAGGGAGATACGCCTCCCGAGTTCTGCCCCCAGTGCAAGGTCCCCGGTTCCCGCTTTACCGAAATGAAGGGTGAACTGACCTGGGCTGCCGAGCATGTCGTCGGCGTTGGCAAGACCTTTGGCGCAGAGGTGCCCGAGGACGTCCAGCAGCATATCATCGACGAGCTTCGCTCGAACTTCAACGGCGAGTGCAGCGAGGTCGGCATGTATCTGGCCATGTCCCGCGTTGCCCACCGCGAAGGCTATCCCGAAATCGGCCTGTACTGGGAAAAGGCCGCTTTTGAAGAAGCCGAGCATGCCGCCAAGTTTGCCGAGCTTCTCGGCGAGGTCGTGACCGACAGCACCAAGAAAAACCTTGAGATGCGCGTCGACGCCGAAAACGGCGCAACCGCCGGCAAGTTCGAGCTGGCCAAGCTCGCCAAGAAGTACAATCTTGACGCGATCCACGACACCGTGCACGAGATGGCCCGCGACGAAGCCCGCCACGGCAAGGCCTTTAAGGGGCTGTTGGAGAGATACTTCAAGTAAAGCTGCGCTTTAAAAGGAGTTTTGGTCCATGTTCCAATGGCTGAAAAGACCGTTTTCAAAAAAGAGAGGCAAAAAGGCCGGCCATCCGGCCGCCGAAGCCTTTGAAATCCGCCCGGAGGAATACGGCAAAAACCTCAAACCGCAGGACATCGCCTGGCGAGGGACCTTTGGGGATGCCCGAACGAATCATCCCGGCGCGAAACTCTGATCGGGACGATGCGTGTTACGGCAACAATTACCGGCAAGTTAACTTATGAAAAACATATACTGACCGAAAAGGAGGAGCAAAGAAATGAAGTACGTCTGCAATCTGTGCGGCTGGGTCTATGACGAGGAAGAGCAGGGCGTAAAATGGGAAGACCTTCCCGAAGATTTCGCCTGCGAGCTCTGCGGCGCCGGCAAGGACGATTTCAGCCCCGAGGAATGATCCAAAACATGTAAAAAAGGATCGGAAGCAACGGCTTCCGGTCCTTTTTTGCGCAAAAAGAGAAAAAAGAAAGACAAATTCTTACGGAGAATGAAAAATATAGTAAAATAAAAAATGCATAGATTAATTGCTTTTCCTGTGATATAATGTCAAAAGGGATTATGACAACAAAATTATGACAACTATAGCTGTCCTTCATTCTTTATACAGAATCGGAAAGGCGGAGATCATCATGGAAAAAGAAGCGAAAAAACCACGCGGCTTTTACGTTGAAAAAGGAAGCTTTTTCGTTCACGCCTCCGTGATCCTGCTGGCTTTGGCGATCGCGGCGCGTCTGCTTGGCACGATGGGACTGTGGGGCGATGCGTTTGCGCTTGCCACGCAGATCATTCTGCCCGTTGTCTGCGCTCTGCTGTTTATCCTGTTTATCCTGCTCTTCGGGCGGATCGCGCTTTGGACGACGATCCTGCCGGTATTGGGCGGCGCGGCATTTTTTATCCTTTCCGCCACGGCGGGGAGTGAGCAGCTGCGCATGATCATCTGCATCATTCTGTCCTTTATCGCGTCCTTCATCTACACGGCGACGCTGGCCGGGATGATCCGCACCAAGTGGGTGAACGCGGCTGTTTTTGCTGTGATCCTGGCGTATCAGGTCGGATATCTTGCCATTCCCGCTTTTTCCAATCTACAGGATCCCATCAGCTTTGCCGATGGGATGAAGCTGCTTTCATCCATCGGCATCATTCTGGCAATGCTTTGCGCGTCGCTGGCGATCCGCCGCAGAAAGGCGCCGAAGGAGACGGGCGAGCTGCCCAAGATCAAGGATCCGGTCGTCATCAAGCCCGAAACGGACGAGCCGGAGACAGCGGCCGCACCTGAGGAGACGGCGCCGATAACGGAAGAGACAGAGGAAACGCCGCAGGGTATTGCTGAGCCTGCAGCCGAAGAAACGGCCATCCAGACAGACGAGACCGCGGAGACGGAAAAAGAAATGCAGCAGTGAGGAGACGCTCAGGCACTCCTCTTTACAGGTGATAGCATGAAAGAACCGGGTAAAACGGCGTCCTCACGGGCTTTTACCGGAAAGCACGAAACCGCGTCGATGACGGCGCGGCAGGCGGCGGTAGAGCTCCAACAGAGAAAGGCCGAACAGATCAGAAAAAAGAATCAGAAGCGGACGCTGTACATTGTTTTTACCGCGCTGGCTGCCGCTACGATCATCGTTGCCGCCTTCATCCTGAAGGGGGCGGCGGAGCAGCGCAGTTACAACACCTATTACAGCAGCGCGCTGCAGGATTATTATAACGGCGAATATGACAGCGCGCTGGCTTTCCTGCGCCGTGCCTCCTCCATCACCGAAACGGAGGAGTGCTCGATGCTGATGGTGGACTGCTATGAAAAGCAGGGCAACTATAAAAAAGCGCTGCAGCTGCTTGAGGAGATGTACAAGCAGGACAAATCCAGCGCTGTCGTTTCCGCCAGGATCGCCGAGATCAAGGGAAAAGAAAACGACGAGAAAAACGAATCCAGGATCACGATCGCCGGCAAGTCGTATGAAGAGGGGACCACGTCCCTTTCTCTGCAGAACACGGCGCTCGGCGACGGGCTTCTCACCGATGTGATCAAGCTGTATTCGCTCTCGACTCTGACCCTGTCGGGAGACAATCTTTCCAATGTCTCCCCGCTTTCGACGCTCGGAGGACTGATCTACCTGGATCTGAGCGACAATATGATCTCCGACCTGTATCCGCTCGCCAACCTTCACGAACTGAAAACGCTGTATCTCGACAACAATCCCGTCACGGATTTTTCACCGCTTTATTCTCTGTCCCAGCTCGAAATGCTTTCGATCAGAGGGATCGGAATCACGGAAGATCAGCTGAACGGGCTTTCGTCCGCGCTGCCGAACTGTGCGATCCACTGTGAGACCGCGCAGGAAAAGGTCAGCGAGATCACGCTTGGCGGCGCCAAATTCAAGACAAACGCGACCGAGCTGGATCTGAGCAACATGGGGATTTCCGACATCTCCGCACTGAGCTCCTGCAAGGACCTTACCAAGCTTGATATTACAGGCAATACCATCTCCGATCTGACGCCGCTGATGGATCTGCCCGCGCTTGAATGGCTGAGCATCAAGGACAACACGGTCACGGATCTGCGTCCGCTGATGGGCCTTGGCAAGCTGCGCTATCTCAACGCTGAGGGCAACGGTATCACGGGAACGGCTGCGCTCTCTTCCATGGGCAATCTCAACGAGCTTTATCTCGCGTTCAATCTGATCAGCGATTTTTCCGGCCTGAAAGGTCTTAGCTCGCTTCGCATCCTGGGGCTGGAAAGCACCGGACTTACGGACGACAAGCTGCCGCTTTTGTATTCCATGAGCAGTCTTGATGTTCTGAGGATCTATGACAACCCCGCGATCAGCGGCGAGGCTGTTGACGAGCTGAAAGCAAATCTGCGCGGCTGCAGCGTGCAGCATTCCGACCTGCTTTATTCCTTTGAGATCGGCGGAGAGCGATTCAAGGAAAATATCACCGAGCTTTCTCTGTTTGGCAGAGGAATAACCGACATCACCGTGATCAACCGTTTTAAACGGCTGGAAAAGCTGGATCTCGGCAGCAACGAGATCGAAAACGTGTATATCTTCCAGTATACGAGCGCCCCGCTGAAGGAGCTTAAACTGGGCAACAACAGGATCACGGATCCGACGCCGCTGATGTATCTCGGCTCGCTTGAAAGACTTGACGTGTCCGGCAACAATATCGGCATCGTTTCGCCGTTCAAGCTGATGAAATCGCTGCAATGGCTGAATCTCAGCAACAATCCGCTTGATGCAGAACAGATCGCGGAGCTGCGCGATGCGCTGCCTGACTGCGAGATCATCTTTGAAAACTGATCCGGATAATAAAACATGCCATGCGGCTTTCCGCATGGCATGTTTTGATTTTGTTTCGCAAAAAGTGCCGGACTTATTTTGTGCCGGAGGAGCCGAAGCCGCCTTCTCCGCGTTCGCTGTCTTCAAGAGAGGAGGCTTCGACAAATTCGGCGCCCACCACAGGAGATATGACCATCTGGGCAATGCGCATGCCGGCCGTTATTTCGAAATCTTCATTGCCGTGATTGATCAGGATGACCTTGACCTCGCCGCGATAGCCCGCGTCGATCGTGCCGGGCGCGTTGAGGACGGTAACGCCGTGCTTCGCGGCAAGACCGCTGCGAGGACGGACCTGCGCTTCATAGCCGATCGGAAGCTCAATCGAGATCGCGGTCGGCACACAGCCGAAGGCGTGCGCTTTGAGAATAAAATCTTCCGAGGCGTAGAGGTCGAAGCCCGCGTCGTCTTCGTGCGCTTTCTGCGGGATATGCGCGCCGTCGCGCAGCTTTACAAATTTGATTTGAAGCATGTCTGGCACCTCCTGCTTTGCTCAGGTGCATTATAATGCATTTTCGTCTAGCCTTCAAGTGCGGCTTTAGGTTTGATTAAGGTCCGCGATCTATTCTTATGAGCAGACGGGAACTTGAATTGTATGCAGATTTCGGTTATAAATAAAGCGGGTGATGGAAAAGTGAAACTGCTGATCGCAGAGGATGAAATCGATCTGGCCGAGGCTTTGACGGCCTTTTTTGAGAAAAACCAGTTTACCGTTGAGGCGGTGCACAATGGGGCGGACGCCTATGATTTTGCGCGGGAAGGCGGCTATGACGCGGTGATCCTCGACGTGATGATGCCAAAGATGAACGGGATCGAGGTGCTGCGCCGTCTGCGCGAGGAAGGCGTCAATACACCGATCATGATGCTGACGGCAAAGGCGCAGAAGGACGACCGGGTCGAGGGCTTTGACGCCGGTGCGGACGATTATCTCCCCAAGCCCTTTGCACCGGACGAGCTGCTTTCACGCGTGCGCGCGCTGCTGCGGCGTGCCGGGGAATTCAAGCCGACGGTTCTGTCCTTCGCCGACCTGAAGCTGGATCCCTCCACAGGAACGCTCGGCTGCGGAGAGGAGACCGTGCGTCTTTCGGGCAGAGAATTTCAGCTGATGGAACTCTTTCTCCGCTCACCGAAAATTATTTTTTCCGTCGACAAGATCATGGAGCGGATCTGGGGCTGGGACAGCGACGCGGAAATAAACGTCGTATGGGTCCACATTTCCAATTTGCGCAAAAAGCTGAAGGCGATCGGATCGACGGTCTCGATCCGCGCCAACCGCGGAATGGGCTACGTGCTGGAGGACGGGACATGATCGAACGGCTTAGAAAAAGATTCATCCGTATCGCTGTGCTTTCCGTTGCGCTTGTGATGCTGCTGCTGTCGGTCGTCGTCAACGTTTCCAATTATCTTTCTGTCAATGCGGATATCGATTCACTGCTTGAAATGCTTTCCGACGACGGCAGACCCGGCGCCGCGCCGCATTCCGGCGGCGATAACCACGGGATGATGCGCGAGGACGCCCAGCGCCCGGACGGCGAAGCCGGCTGGTTCGACGGTCGGGGCGGAAAACGTTTCAACCCGGAAACACCGTTTTCGACCCGCTATTTCGTGCTGTATTTTGACGAACAGGGTGAACTGCAGGCAAACGATCTTGCACATATTGCGGCCGTCGAGGAAGATGAGATCAGCGAATATCTTGCGGTCGCGGTCAAGAGCGGAGAGGGAAGCGCCTATTACGGCGGCTATAAATACCTGGTAACGGCGCAGAGAAACGGCGGATACAAAGCCGTCTTTATGGACTGCTATTCCCAGCTGCGTTCCGTTCGGATGGTGGCGCTGCTGACGTTTGCGGCCGACGCGGTCTGCCTGCTGCTGGTGTATGGGCTGGTCGTTGTTTTCTCCAAAAAGGCGATCGACCCTGTCGTGCGCAGCGCAAAACAGCAAAAACAGTTTATTACCGATGCGAGCCATGAGCTGAAAACCCCGCTTACCGTGATGCGCACTTCACTGAAGGTTTTGGAAATGGAAACGGGGCATTCAAAGTGGATCGACAAAGCTAATTCACAGACGGATAAAATGACCGAGCTTGTCAACTCTCTTGTCACGCTGTCGCGTATGGATGAAGAAGAGCCTCCTGTCGCCCTTGCGGACTTTGATCTATCCGCAGCGGTGGGGGAGACGGTCGAATCCTTCCTTGACAGCGCTGCGGCGGAAGGCCATCCGATCAAGACGGATATTGCAGATGGCGTCGTCTTCCGCGGAGACGAGACGATGATCCGTCAGCTTTGCTCCATCCTGCTTGACAACGCTCTGAAATACGCGCTTCCGGGCGGGGAGATCACGCTGTCGCTCAAACGGGAACACCGCGGGATCGTCCTGCGTCAGAGCAACCCCTGTGAAGAGATTGCCGAAAGCGATCTGGAAAAGCTCTTTGATCGGTTTTACCGCGCCGATCCCTCTCGCTCGTCCGAGAGAAAGGGCTTTGGCGTCGGGCTTTCGATCGCGCGGGGAATCGTTGAGGCGCACAAAGGGAAAATCAGCGCTTCCTGCCCGGAAAATGGGATCATCGAATTTACTGTCGTTCTGAAATAATCTTGTGCACATAGGGCGGCTGGAAATAGTTCCGGCCGCCCTTCGTTTTATGTTTTGCGTGACAAAACGGCGTTTGGGTGGTATGATCAATCTGCTAAAAAATGTAAGAAAGAAAGGCTCACAACATGCAGGATTACATTATCGCAACTTCCTCGACCTCTGATCTGACAAGAGACTATCTTGAGGCGCATCACATTCCTTTTGTTTCCTATACATATACGGTCGGCGACCAGCTTTTTGAGGACGATTGCCGCGAGGAGACCCGCGACAGAGTTTACAAGGGCATGCGCAGCGGCGAAAGATTGAAAACTTCGATGATAAACGAGTTTATTTACTGCGACTTCTTCCGTTCACTGCTGGAAAAGGGAAAGGACGTCATTTTCCTGGACATGTCGGTGAAAATGTCGGTTTCGTATGAGAAGTCCAAAATCGCCGAACAGATGATCAAAAGCGAATTTCCGGACAGAAAGCTGTATATCATGGACACGCGCTGCATCTCCGGAGGGCTTGGCCTGCTTGTCAAGAACATGGTCGAGCGCGCCGAACAGGGGATGGGATTTGAGGAAGTGATCCGCTGGGGCGAGGAAAACAAGCTGAAGATCGCACATCGCTTTACGGTAGATGATCTGAATTATCTCAAAGCGGGCGGCCGGGTCTCCAATTCCGCGGCACTCGTCGGATCGCTGCTCTCCGTAAAACCGGTTTTGTATGTCCCTGACGGAGGAACGCTTGACGTTGCTAAAAAGGTGCGCGGCCGCAAAGCGGCGCTGGCCGAGATCCTGCGCGGCGTAAAGGATGATCTCAAAGAGATCGATCCGACCGGGATCGAGATCAATATCCTGCAGGCCGACTGCCGCGCGGACGCCGAGTTTGTACGAGACGAGATCAAAAAGGCTTATCCCATGGTCGGAGAGATCACGATCACGGGGCTTGGCGTTGTGATCGGCGCCCACTGCGGACCCGGTCTTCTGACAGTGTTTTATTTCTGCGATAAGCGCAGACCCTGAATGATTCGACATAAAAACCGCCCGATTTTGGGCGGTTTTTGCTTGAAGAAGAACTGTTTCGGGGAACAGGAAAAGAATGAAAAAAAGTGTTGACTTTTCCCTGCCCGTCTGCTATTATACTTCTTGCGCGTGAGACGCGCGGGTATCACAGATGGGGGTATAGCTCAGCTGGGAGAGCGCTTGAATGGCATTCAAGAGGTCAGCGGTTCGATCCCGCTTATCTCCACCAGAAAAGTCCTGAAATCGTAAGATTTCAGGACTTTTTCATACTTTTTGAGCCCCGAAATTAGGTGCCGACTGGAATTTGACTGGAACCTGGATCGTTTCCCAAAAACGCCTTGTTGAACGCCTCTACCGCCTTTTGCTTGACCGGAGACTGCACATGCAGGTAGTGCTGTGTCATGTCCAGATCCGCATGCCACACCATGCTTTGGATGGTCGCCAGGTCAACGCCAAGGGCCTGCATCTGACTCACATAGGTGTGGCGGCAGGAATGCGGCGTCAGCACGCGGACGTCTCCCAGTGCCTCAATATAGTCCTTGAATTTCTCCCGGTACATCTTGGGATCGAAGGGCTGCTCTTTCTTCGGCGATTGGAAAACAAACTTGTCCTTTGTGCTGCGCAGACCGATCACGATGGGCCGCAGGCCCTCCGGCACCGGTACGTCCCGCACGCTGTCTCTGGATTTCGGCACGCCGATCTCCACTCTCCCGGACACGGTCTTCACTGCCTGCCGGATATGGATCGCAGAGCCGTCCTTCTCGATCAGCCGCGGCTCCAGCGCCAAGAGCTCCTGCATACGGATCCCGGTTCCCAGCATCAGCCGGATGCTGTCTCCATACTTGTCGTGCGGGAGCCCCTCCATCATCCGTTTGACCTCCTCGGCGGTGAAGGCCTCCTTCGCCTCTATGGGTTTGTTGGCCTTCAGCTTCTCCGCACAGACCACCGGATTGCGCCGGATCAGCTCGTTGGCCTCGGCCTTGTTCATGATCTGGAACAGCATCCCTCGGGCCTTGGCCACATAGCTGTCGGACTTGCCTTCCCTCCGCAAATCTCGCAGCAGATCTTCGAAGTCCATCGCCTTGATGGTGTTGACCGGCCGGTCGCCGATTTTCTCCTTCAATGTGGCCAGCGTATACTTGTAGCTCTGCTGCGTCGTCTTGGAGATGCTGTCCTTGTGCCCTTCATACCAGGTGTCTGCCCACTGGGAGAACAGGATATCGGGCTGCACCAGGGGCCGTTCGTCCAGGGTGATGAGCCCGGCCTCCAGCTTTTGCTTGAAGTCGTGCATCTTGTCCAGCGCTTCCTTGCGGGTCCTGCCGTAAAAGGACTTTCGTCTTCTCCGGCCGTCCTTCTGGAAGCCAAACATGATGGAGCACTCCCAGCGCCCATCTTTTCTTTTATTGATACTGCCTTCGCCGTTACAGCGTTTCTTTGCCAAAATAACTCCTTTCCTCAGAACATTGTGTTTCTCTGATCTATTGTTTACATAACTTTCTCAATTTTTCAAGCCTTTTCGCGAAAAAATTCCAGTCGGGTCAAAACCCGGCTGGAATTCCTCTTATTCAAGCTGATCGTCCATCCACTGGAGCAGCTTTTCCTTCGGCACGACGAGGCGCCGCCCGATGTGAAGTGTGGGAAAGCCCTCGCTGTGCATCAGCGTGTAAGCGGAGTTCTTGGCAATGCCAAGGATCTCCGCCACCTGCTGGGCGTTCAGGGTATAGGGCATTCGCTCAATGTCGGCATTCGTCATCGGCATCCCCTCGCTTTCTGGGTACCCATTTCAGCTCATACCCGATCACATCGGCCAGCTCCACGACTTCCCGGTATCGCAGCGAATTCCGCTGCAGCTTGTTGGAGGAGTTGGAGGCGGAATCGCTCCAGCCGTACTGCCGGTGGAGCCGATCCAAGGTCT
>JAFSWC010000035.1 GCA_017444665.1 Oscillospiraceae bacterium | reverse complement strand
TGCTGAACATCCTGAACAAGCAGTCCGGCGTGCTGGGCGTCTCCGGCGTTTCCTCCGACTTCCGTGATCTGGACAAGGCCGCCGGCGAGGGCATCGACAAGGCCAAGCTCGCGCTCGACATGTTCAACTACTGGGTCGCCAAGGTCGCCGGCTCCTACGTCGCCGCGATGAACGGCGTGGACGCGATCGTGTTCACCGCCGGCGTCGGCGAAAACAGCAAGGAGACCCGCAAGGGCATCTGCGAATACTTCGGTTACCTGGGCGTCAAGCTCGACGAGGCCGCCAACGCCAAGCGCGGCGAGGACGTGATGATCTCCACGCCCGACAGCAAGGTCAAGGTCTTTGTCATTCCGACGAACGAAGAGCTTGTGATCGCGCGCGACACCCGCGATATCGTCAGCAAATAATCTGTTTTCTTATCTTAACCAAAGGGGCTGCCGCGGCAGCCCCTTTTTGCTTCCTGCTCTTTGGACAGAAACAGCGTATCCCGACTGGCGCATGACACCTGGTCCTGTTCGGCGCCGTTTTTGCTTTTTTATGTGGATTTTTGTCCGAGGGTGTTGTATAGTTTTCTTATCCCAATCCGGCAAAGGAGCGCGGCATCTATGAAAAAGAGCGCGGCATCTGCGAAAAAGCTTGTGAAAAAGAGCATATCGGCCGGCGAGGTCCTGTGCGTGGCGTATCTTGCACTGCTGGGCGTGATGCTGCCGCTGGCGGTGCACAGCGCGTATTATGACATCACCCTCGCCAAAGCCGTCGTCTTCTGGGTGCTGTCCGCGCTTTTGCTTGCCGCGTTCGCCGTCTGGCGGATCGCGGGGCGGAAGGGCGCGCCGCAGCCGCTTTCCTTTTCGCTGCCGGACCTGCTGTTCTGCGTTTTTGCGCTGACGCATATCGCATCCACGCTGCTCTTCCGACCCCTTTCCGCCGGCCTTTGGGCGTCTGACAACCGCTATCAGGGGATCGTGAGCTTTGCGCTGTATCTCGGCGTATTTCTGGTGCTGCGGCGGCACGGCTCGTTTGCCGCGCTTGTCCGCTATGCGCTTTGGCTCGGCGTTTCCGTCGCGGCCGCGCTGGCAGTCGGAGAGGTGTTCGGCGTCGATCTTCTTGGTCTGCGCGCGATCTCGCCCGCGATCGAGCTTCCGCGCTTTTTCTCCACCGTAGGCAACATCACGTTTCTCAGCGCGCTGTGCGTGCTGTTTCTGCCGCTGTTTTCCGTGATGGCTCTTGACGCAGAAAGTGTTTCCGGCGGGATTATATGGTCGCTGGGTGCGCTCTTGACGCTGTGCTCTGGCATCGCCGTGCGGGCGGACGGCTTTGCGCTGGGCGCGCTGGCGGGCTTTGCGCTGATCCCGCTGCTGACGCGCGAGGCGCGGCTTGTGCGCCGCGTTCCGCGGCTTTGGGGCGCGGCCGCGCTCGCCGCGCTGCTGTTTTCGCTTGCGATGCGCCGCGGCGCGCTGTATCCGCTGAGCTCGCTCGGCAAGGTCCTTACCTCCCCCGTCCTGCTGCTGAGCGTCGCGGCCGTTTCCGCTGTGCTCTGGAAGCTGCTGTGCCGGCGGGGCGATCAGGAAATCGTCGTCTTTCGACGCGTGTATCTGATCGTTTTCTGGACGCTCTTTGCGCTTGGCGTCGTCTTTCTTGTGCTGGCCAATACGCTGTGGCGCGACAAGCTGCCCGAAGCGATCGCCGCCGTCGCCGTCTTTTCGCCATCCTGGGGCACGGACCGCGGCGCGGAATGGATGAGCTTCTGGCAGATGTTCCGCGAGGCGAGCGTCTGGCAGAAGCTGATCGGCAGCGGCTCGGGCTCGCTGGCGGCGTGGGACAGGGCGCACCGGCTTTTCTCCGACGCGGTGACCGACAGCGCGCACAACGAATATCTGCACTATCTGCTGACCGGCGGGGTGATCGGGCTGGGCAGCTACGCCGCGCTGCTTTTCCTGGCACTGCGGGCGGCGGTCCTCAGGCCGAGCCCGGTGCGGACGGCGCTGGCAAGCGGCTGCGCGGCCTATGCCGTACAGGCCGCCGTGAACATCGCCCAGCCCTTTACCACGCCGCTATTCTTTGCGCTGCTGGCGCTTCTGCTGTCTGACAGGCCCGCCGTGCCGGAGGAACAGGCCGGCGAGAACGACATCTTCTGGAAGGTCGGTCTGGCGGGCGTCGCGATCGCGCTGCTTGTGGCCGCGGCCGCGCAGGCACGGGTGCTGTAACCGTTATTTACAATAAAAAAGTCCGATGGGAGATCCCATCGGACTTTTTTTGCTTTGATCAGTGCTTGTCGGTGCCTTTCGCGCCGACGCCGAAGTGCAGTTCCTTCATGCCTTCGACCTCGTCGCAGATCCCCTTGAGCGAGCACACCGAGCAGTCGGTGGGCAGGCCCTCGAGGATATGGGTGAGCGTGCCGGTGACGTCGCTGGCCTTTTTGGCGTTGGCCTTCATGGCGGCGTAGTCAAAGCCGGGGGCCGTGATGAAGATCACGGTGGCGTTCAGGACGTTTTCGTCCTGCTTGTAGGCCTTGATATAGCTGTTGCCGACCTGGCGGAAGCTGATGCCCCTGCGCAGAGCCTGACGGCTGAGGCGCACCTGTTCGCGGTACGACTCGGGCGACATGCGGACCATATAGCCCTCCAGGTTGACGCGGTACTTGGCAAACTCGATATCCTTGAGCGTGCGGTAGACCTTTTCATCGTCGCTGTCAAGCACGCCGACACGAAGCAGCACGATGCGCGCGAAGTCGCAGTCGCCGTGGATGTCCTTCAGATCCGGGCCGTAGAGAAGAACCTGGTCCTTGTCGCAAAGCTCCGGCGAGGAGGTGAAGAGGACATAGTTGGCCGAGCCCTTGCCGGAGGCGCCGAGCTCGAACGCCGCGTCCTTCTGGAGGACAAGCTCGCTGTTCGGGAGCTCTTTGCAGGTGTTGTTCGGCTCGTAAGACCAGACGGACGGCTGCCCTTTTTCCAGCAGCGCCGCGGTATCGTGGAACAGGGAATTGTAGAGCTCCATTTAGAATACCTGGTCTACTTTCTTGCGGTCGAAGACCAGATTGACCTGCTTGTAGGCCCAGCCGAGAAGCTTCTGGTCAAGGTTCCAGAAGTAGACGACGAACAGGACGACAACTACGATCAGAAGCACTTTGATCAGACTGAAAATGAACTTTAAGATCTTATCCATGCAGCAATGATGCTCCTTTCGGTGTTATTCCCACAAGGGGATCACTTCTTGGCAAGGCCCTTCTGGCGGGCATATTCGGCAGCGCCGAGAGCGCCCATCAGCTGCGGGTCGGTCTTCAGGTTGACGACCTTCAGCTTCAGCACGTGCTCAATCGCTTCCTTCAGGCC
>JAFSWC010000034.1 GCA_017444665.1 Oscillospiraceae bacterium | reverse complement strand
CAACATGGCAGTCCCGAAAGGAAAGGTATCGCGTCAGAGACGTGATAAGAGACGTTCTTCCACCTGGAAGCTCACGCCCCCCAGCATCGTTAAGTGCCCCAACTGCGGCGCTTTCTGCATGCCTCATCGTGCGTGCAAGGCCTGCGGCCAGTACAAGGGCCGTACGGTCATCAATGTTGAGGAAAGCAAGTAATTGATGTGTAAAACGAGGAGAGGGTGACCTTTCCTCGTTTTGCATAAATAAGCAAACACTGGCCGGGACGCTCTCGCCGCAATGAACCAGTGTTTATTTGAGAGAAGGTGAGTGCGACGCAAAATCAGATCAAGTCGATCGACTATAACAGTCCGCTGCGCGGACGCGCCGCTGTCGGCGACAGTCTGGTGTCGATCAACGGAAACCGGATCATCGACGTGCTGGACTATAAGTTCTTTGCGTATGACAGCGTGCTGAAGGTCGTACTGCACCGCCCGGACGGAGAAGAGTACGCCGTCACGGTAAAAAAAGCCGAGGGCGGCGATCTGGGGCTTGAATTTGAAAGCTATCTGATGGATCGTGCGCGCTCGTGCGCCAACAACTGCGTCTTCTGCTTCATCGACCAGCTTCCCAAAGGCATGCGTCCGACCATGTATTTTAAGGACGACGATGCGCGGCTCAGCTTCCTTCTCGGCAATTATATCACGCTTACCAATCTGTCGCAAAGAGAAATCCAGCGCATCATCGACCTGCATATCAGCCCGATCAACGTCTCGGTCCATACGACGGATCCGGCGCTGCGCTGTGAAATGCTGCGCAATCCCCGCGCGGGAGAAAGCATCGAGACCATGCGCCGCTTTGCCGAAAGCGGGATCGTGATGAACTGCCAGATCGTATGCTGCCCAGGACTGAACGACGGCGCCGCGCTTGAGCGCACGATGCACGATCTCGAAGAGATGTATCCGGGCGTGCACAGTGTGTCGATCGTGCCGGTGGGGCTGACGAAGTTCCGTGAGTGGCTGTATCCCCTCACGCCCTTTACACCCGAGCATGCAGCCGAAACGATCGCACAGGTGACGGCATTCGGCGACCGCTGTGTGGAAAAGCACGGTACGCGGATCTTCTTCTGCGGCGACGAGATGTATCTCAAGGCCGGGATCGAGCTGCCGGAGGACGAGTTTTACGAGGAGCATACCCAACTGGAAAACGGCGTGGGGATGATCCGGCTGCTGGAGACGGAATTCCGCTCGGCGCTGAAGCTCTCCGACGGCGTCGACGGCGTACCGTTTTCCATCGCGTGCGGCACCTCGGTTGCGCCTTTTTTCCGCAAGCTTGTCGCACTGGCCAAAGAGCGGTATCCGGAACTGAACGGCGAGGTCTATGCGATCGAAAATGACTTTTTCGGTCACAGCATCAATGTCTCCGGTCTGGTGACCGGCGGGGATCTGATCCGGCAGTTGAAGGGCAAGTCTCTCGGCAGAAGACTGTTTATTACGCAGAACATGCTGCGCCGCGAGGAAATGGATTTCCTTGACGACGTCAAGCTCTCCGAGGCCGTGGAGGCGCTCGGACTTCCGATCTATCCCGTCGAGCAGGACGGCTTCGCGCTCTTTGACGCGATCGCGGGTGAACTGCCCGCCGTCAGACAGCCCGGGAGCGGACGGAGAGATGAGTATTATCAATACAATCAAAACGGATAAGGAGGGGGAAGAGATGGCAAAGCCTCTGGTGGCGATCGTCGGAAGGCCGAACGTGGGCAAGTCGATGCTGTTCAATCGTCTGGTAGGAAAGCGTCTTTCCATCGTGGAAGATACCCCCGGCGTCACCCGCGACCGGCTATACGCCGAATGCGAGTGGTGCGGAAGAACTTTTAATATGGTGGATACCGGCGGCATCGAGCCGAGCACAGACAGCGAGATCCTGCAGTTTATGCGCGAACAGGCGCAGATCGCGATCGATGCGGCTGATGTGATCGTGCTGGTGACCGATATCCGCACCGGCGTCACGGCGGCAGACAAGGATGTGGCCAATATGCTGCTGCGTTCCCGCAAGCCGGTCGTGCTGGCGGTCAATAAGGCGGACTCTACAGGCGCAGAGGACCCGGCGGTCTATGAGTTTTACGAGCTGGGGCTCGGCGATCCGATTGCGGTCAGCGCCGTGCACGGCCACGGAACGGGTGAACTGCTTGACGCCTGCCTGGCGCATATGCCGCCCCAGTCTGAAGAAGAGGAAGAGGAAGACCGGATCAAGGTTGCCGTGATCGGCAAACCGAACGTGGGGAAATCCTCGCTGATCAACTGCATTCTGGGGCAAAAGCGCGTGATCGTCAGCGACATGGCGGGCACCACGCGCGACGCGGTCGATACGCCGTTTGAGAATGACAAGGGAAAATACGTCTTCATCGACACGGCGGGTATCCGCCGTAAATCCAAGGTGGATGAGCGGGTCGAAAAGTTTTCGGTCATGCGCGCCCAGCTTGCGATCGAGCGCGCGGACGTGTGCGTAATCATGATCGATGCGCGCGACGGCGTGACCGATCAGGACACCAAGATCGCAGGGCTTGCGCATGAGGCCGGAAAGGCCAGCATCGTTGTGGTCAACAAGTGGGATCTCGTTGAAAAAGAGACCGGCACGATGGAAAAGATGCGCAAGGACGTGATGCGCGATTTGAGCTTTATGAGCTATGCGCCCGTTCTGTTCATTTCCGCACTGACCGGACAGCGGACGGACAGATTGTTCGAGCTGATCAACTTTGTCAACGATCAGAGCAACATGCGCATTTCGACCGGCATGCTTAACGACGTGCTGGCAGACGCGCAGGCGCGCGTACAGCCGCCCACCGACAAGGGCAGACGGCTGAAGATCTATTATATGACGCAGACCGGCATCAAGCCGCCCAACTTCGTGATCTTCTGCAATTCGCGCGAGCTGTTCCATTTTTCCTATCAGCGTTATATCGAAAATCAGATCCGCAGCGTGTTTGGCCTTGAGGGGACGCCCGTCCGGATTGTGATCCGACAGAAGGGAGACAAGGAATGAAATACTGGATCTTCAGTATCCTGACTGCTGCGATCGCGTATCTCTTCGGCACGCTCAATTCGCTGGTCGTCGCCTCAAGGCTTGTCTTCAAGACCAATCTCAGGCGCGTGGGAAAGGGGAGCCGCTGGCTGCCGAATTTCCGGCGCATATACGGCGTCAAGGGCTTTGCAAAGCTGGCTGCGGTCGAATTTGTCAAGGACGCGTTTCCGCTGCTGATCGCGGGGCTGCTGTTCCATGCGGACGGCAACGCGGTCGTAGGGCGCGCGCTTGCGGCATTTTGCCTGGTGCTGGGGCGGATGTATCCCTCGCCCTACGGCTTCCGCGGAAGCTATGGGACCGGCGCGATCGTGGTAGGCGCGATGTTCATCAATTTCTCGGTCGGTTTTGCCGTGCTTGCAGCGACGATCCTGTTCTCCTGGCTGACAAAGTACCTTCCGCTCGGTACGCTGGCCGGTGCGATCGTGCTGGTGATCGCCGGCGTTCTGGTCGTGGACAACGATCTTGCCGTCAGACTGTGCATTTTTATCGCGGTGCTGACGGTGATCCGTGTGATTCCCGCAATTTCCCGCATCAGTTCGAAACAGGAGCCAAAACTCAGCCTCGAAGAAGATATCACCTACAAATTCGATGAGCAATTTTGAAAGTGCAACGGCGCTGCGAAGATCTTTCGCGGCGCCGTTTTCTGCCGGAGCGGAGCAGGCGGAGGAATAAATCTAAATATTCCTTAAACCCGCTCAGTTCCTCTGTTAATTATTTGTCTATTGGTGTATATTACATGCAGAGGAAAATATTTCTGGGGAAATTCGACGTTTTGTGGAACCATTTTCAAAGAAAAGCGTCTATAATAATATAACGACTTTGCAAAGGAGGAGGCGAGGCCCATGGCGCGTTCCGCGACGACGCCGGAATTGGAAAAAGAAAAGCGCAGAAAATGGATCTTGCTGATCACCTTGGTGCTGTCGCTTGCGGTCATGCTTACGTCTCTGTTTTTCCTGGCAAAGATACGCGGCTGGCGCGTGAGAAAAAATGATCAGTCCCTGCTTGCGATCGTGAATGAAAACACGCCTGTTCCGGCCGACAGCGGCCAGACGTTGGCGTTTATCGACGACGCCTATATGATCGACGCACGCTGCGCCGCCGAGCTTGAGCAGATGCTTCTCGACTGCCGCCTTGCCGGAAATGACCCGCAGATTCTGGCCGCCTATCGAAGCGAAAGCGAACAGAGGGAATTGCTGAACGCCATGACCGAGGACCTGACAGCCGCCGGCTATGAGTTTGAAACGGCAAGAGAGATGGCTTCGGAGCAGATCGAGCAGCCCGGGCACAGCGAGCATCAGCTGGGCCTTGCCGTTGACATCGGCGGAAAGGAAAGCGGGGACGGAACAAACAGGTGGCTGGATGAACACGCGTGGGAATACGGCTTTATCCGGCGCTATCCGGACGGAAAGGAAGACATTACCGGCAAAGCCTGTGCGCAGGATCATTTCCGTTATGTCGGGCTTAACGCCGCCAAACAGATCCACGAGCTTAATATCACGCTTGAGGAATACGTTTCCATGTTTTACGGAAACTGAATCACATCTCTACATAAAGGGACCCCGAAGAGATTCTCTTCGGGGTCCCTTTTATGATCAAAACAGAAAAAAGGCAAGGAGGAGGCCAGCCGAGCCGCCGAGAAGAAAATACAGCAGTCGCGTGAGGACCGAGATACTGCTTTGCGGTGTGCGGGCAGCCGTATAGTCCCAGGCAGCCCGCCGGGCTTCGCGCAGGATCTGCGTCCGGCTGACGCCGCGGCGGGTAAAGAGATCATCGCAAAGTATGAATATTGCCTCCTTGAAATACTCGGTATTCGGGGACTTTACGATGATCACGTTGCCCGCGCTGCCTTCGATCACCTCCTTTTGTCTGCTGCGATTCCCGTCTGGCGCGCGGCGCGGCACGAAAAGCCTTCCGAGCGCGCCGCCGAGCGCGCTGCGGATCCGGCCGATCATACCCGCTCCTCCACACGCACGGTGACGACGGTCATATCGTCGCCGCTGCCGTAAAGCTGCTCCGCCTCTCGAAGCGTGCTTTTTGCAAGCGACTTCATGTCATCACCGCCCCGCAGCAGGATATTTTTCACCCATTCGTCTTCGCCGTCGGCAATCACACCGTCCGAGGCGATGATCGCCGTGGATCCCGGCTGGAGCTTCATTCGCACGACGTCCGGCGCGTTTCCGCCGCCGAGACTCAGACCGGCGGCCAGCGTCTCCCCCTTGATGCGACGCACGGTGCGGCCGCTTCGGACATAGGACGGAGCGGCGCCGTATTTATAAAAGCAGGTCTCGCCGGAGAAGAGGTCGATGCACATCAAATCGACCGTGGCAAAGCCCCAGTCCTCGCCGCTGCGAAGGAGAAGGGCGGAGTTCAGCACCTTCATGGCCGCGGCACCGTCGGCGCCGGATCGCAAAAATTTTTCAAGGATGGCCACGACTTGTGCGCTGTCCTTTGCTGCCTCGTCTCCGCTGCCCATCCCGTCGGAAAGGATCACGCAAAGCACGCCGGAATCGGTTTTGAAATAGCTGCCCTTGTCGCCGCTGACGCGCTCGCCGCGCTTCTTCAGCGCCGCGATCCCGACGGAAACAGCCAAGGGCTCGGCCTCAAGCACAACGAGGCGCGCATCGGAGCTCTCCGCTCCCTGGGGCAGACAGACGCGCACACCCAAAATGTCCGAGAGCTTGTTGAGATAGCCCGGATCAGCCGTGAGAGGGGCAAGCGATCCGCTCTCCATCGTGGCGCGAAGCCTGCCGCGGCCGTCGCGATAGACGGATACTTCGGCGTCGATCTCAAGTGAACGGAGATAGCGCAGCAGACGCTGCTCGGCAAGAAGGTCCGATCCGTTGACGCTGCCGAGCTCATCGGCAACGGAGGAGAGCAGACGGGACATGTCGGCATACTGTTCCCAGGCAACGGCGCTCCTTTCGGCAAGGCGCGCTTTCAGTTCGCGGCGGTAATTCTGGGCGCGCAGCTCGCTGTTGACAGCCTGAATAAAGGAAGAGAGGTCCGTGCAGCGGCTGCGAAAAAAGCCGGGAATATCTTCGGCGGAAAGCGAACCGTTTTGGCACATGGCCTTTGTCGCGTCGTTGAGCGCGCTGAGCGTATCGAGATAGTCCTCGTTCCAGCAGCGGTTTTTGTTGACGCAGTGGATGCATACCCGGTCCGCCGCGCGGTCGAAGACGCGGGCAACGTCGTTGTCGTTGCTTTTGTCGGAAAGGGAGCGTTCCACAATGCCGTACAGTTCGCCGTATGCCTCGCCGAGGCTTTTGACCTTATGGGCGACGAAGCGGCGCAGATCCCTCTCGCCGCTGCCGTGCTCGGCGTCGTGCAGAAACATGCCGATGAGGCTGAGAAAGCGCGTCGGCAGAAGAATGAAAATGACGGAGGCGGCGAAGGTCTCGAAGAGGGCGGCTGTCGAAATCGATTCGTTCCAGGCGCAGGTGACGGCAAGAGCGGAGGCCAGAACGAAGGAAAGCGTAAAGACAAGACGGCTGTGGCGAGAAAAGACGCCGGCAAGCAGGCCGGAAAAGGCGTAGGTCATGGCATAGAAACAGCTTCCGCCGGAGGCCAGATCCGTCGTGATGCCAAGTACCGTTCCCGCCGCTGCGCCGGTAAGCATTCCGCCTTTTAATGCAGATGCCATCAGCACGATCAGGGCGAACGTACGCCCGACCGAGACAAGGTCAAATATTTTCCACGGGACAAGCGCCATCAGCGCACAGGCGGCAAGAACGGTGACGGAGACGCTGCGCCGGATCTCGCCGCGCTCGGAAAGATCGGCCTTTTTTTCAAAAGCAATGCGAAAGAAATAGGAGCCGGCAAAGGCGAGCACCGTTTCGAGCACAAGCGCGGCGGCTTCGGGCGCGGTGGCGCCGGAGAGGGAGAAACTGCCGAGAAAAGCCGTCAGCGCGGTGATGAGAGCGGCAGCGAAGGGCAAGAAAAACGGGCGGGAAGCAAAGTTGAATTCCTGAAAGACATAGGCCGTCGTAAAGGTCAGCACGGAGGCGGCAACATAGCGGATACCCCAACCGAGCCCCCCGCCGAGCAAATAGCCGCCGGCGGCGCCCGCCAAAGCCGAGAAACCGCTCCAGGCCGTGCCTGCGGCCGCCACAAGCGCGATGCCGAACGGTGCTCCGCCGCTTGGTGTGCGCGCAAGAGAAAGCAAAAACGCAAGGCATGCGCCGAGAAAACAGCGCAAGGCCGCGTTCCATCGCCAATCCTCCCGCTTGCGTGAAAAAACCTTTCCCAATACACCGAGCCCGCTTTGATCGTCCATCGCTTTCATTCTCCTTTAAAGTTTACATAAGGTAAGTCAAATTATAATTATGTAATTTCAAGAAGTCGGTCGGACGGCGCTGTAAAAACAAATGTCTTTACGCCCGGAAAAGCAGGGAAATGAAGGGTGGGAGGATATTGCCTTTTCCTTGCCAAAAACGGACAGGCATGGTAAAATGATCTGAAAAAAATTTCGGGAGGACAGACAGATGAGCCGTATTGCCGATATCGCGCTTGCCCCTTCGGGGGAGATCAAAATCAACTGGGTGGAACGCAACATGCCCGTGCTGCGCGCCCTGGGCGAGGATTTCCGTAAAACCAAGCCTTTTAAGGGACTGAGAGTGGCGCTTTCCGTTCATCTGGAGGCAAAAACGGCCTATCTTTGCCGCGTGCTGGAGATGGGCGGAGCGGACATGTATGTGACCGGGTCAAACCCGCTGTCGACCCAGGACGACGTGGCCGCTGCGCTGGCCGCCGGCGGCATGAACGTATTTGCGCGCTACGGCTGCACGATGGAGGAATACGAGGAATGTCTGTGCAGCGTGCTGGAGGCGGCGCCGCAGATCATCATTGACGACGGCGGCGATCTGGTGCATCTGATGCATACCAGATATACCGACCTGATCCCGCAGGTCATCGGCGGCTGCGAGGAGACGACCACCGGCATCCACCGTCTGAAGATCATGGCGCGAGAAGGAAAACTGCGCTTTCCGATGATGATGGTCAACGAGGCCGACTGCAAGCACATGTTCGACAACCGCTACGGAACGGGACAGTCTGTCTGGGACGGCATCATGCGCACGACCAACCTGGTCGTGGCGGGGAAGTACGTCGTCGTTTCCGGCTACGGCTGGTGCGGCAAGGGCGTTTCGATGCGCGCAAAGGGCCTTGGCGCCAAGGTCATCGTGACCGAGACCGACCCGATCCGCGCGCTTGAGGCCGTGATGGACGGCTATGAGGTCATGCCGATGGCCGAGGCCGCGGCGACAGGCGATATTTTCATCACCGTGACGGGCTGCAGCGGCGTGATCCGCAAGGAACACTTTCTTTCGCTGAAGGACGGCGCGATTTTGTCGAATGCCGGCCACTTTGACGTTGAAGTGGATATGGCGGGACTTGAGGAGATCGCCGTGAAAAAATACGAAGCGCGGCACAACATCCAGGGCTACGTGCTGCCGAACGGAAAGACGGTCTTTACGATCGCCGAGGGGCGGCTTGTCAATCTGGCCGCCGCCGACGGCCACCCGGCTGAGATCATGGATATGAGCTTTGCCGTACAGGCGCTCAGCGCCGAATATCTGGTAAAGATGCGCGGCAAACTGGACAATACGGTTATCAGTTTTCCGCGTGAGCTGGACGAGGCTGTCGCCGCGCGCAAGCTGAGGGCGATGGGTGTGGCGATCGACGAGCTCAGCGACGAGCAAAAAACGTATCTCGGCGTATAAAGAATGCCCGGTTTAAGGGAGGTGGACAGTTTGGAGGATGAAGAAAGGGTCGACGAGCCTGTCGTTTATGACGATCTTGTCGATAAGCACACGGACGAACTGACAGAACTGCTTGACAGCCGCAATATGAAGGCCCTGCGTGAGAAAATGGACGAGATGCAGGAGTTTGACGTGGCCGAATTCCTGTCCTCGCTGAAGGATAACCGCATGCCGATGCTGTTCCGGCTCTTGTCCAAGGAAAAAGCGGCGGAGGTCTTTGCCAATTTCGACGCGCCGGATCAGGAGCGAATCATCAACTCGATCACCGACTCGGAACTTGCCGGGATCGTGGAGGAGCTGTACGTCGACGACGCGGTCGACATGATGGAAGAGCTGCCGGCCAATGTTGTCAAGCGCGTGATGCGCACCGCGACGAGCGAAACGCGAAATCTGATCAACCAGTATCTGCACTATCCGGATAATTCCGCCGGCTCGATCATGACAGCGGAATTTGTGGATCTGAAAAAATACATGAGCGTCAAGGACGCCTTTGCCCGCATCCGCCGCATCGGCGAGGACAAGGAGACGATCTATATCTGCTTCGTGACCTCGGCCGACCGCAAGCTGGAGGGCATTGTGACCGTAAAGGATCTGCTGCTGGCCGATCCGGAAACGGTTATCGAGGATCTGATGGATCGCAACGTCATCTATGCCATGACGACCGAGGACCAGGAGAGCGTATCCGAAAAGTTTTCGGACTATGACCTGATGGCAATGCCGGTCGTGGACAAGGAAAACCGGCTGGTCGGCATTGTGACGGTCGACGATATCATCGACGTCATGGAACAGGAGGCCACCGAGGACATCCAGTTGATGGCCGGTATGACGCCGTCCGATAAGCCCTATCTGCGCACGGGCATCACGGAAATGTGGAAAAACCGCATCCCCTGGCTGATGTTCCTGATGCTTTCGGCAACCTTCACAAGCATGATCCTGACCTCTTTTGAAGACAGACTGGCCGTGCAGACGGTGCTGATCGCCTTTATCCCGATGCTGATGGGAACGGGCGGCAACTCCGGCGCTCAGGCCTCTACCGCCGTGATCCGCAGCCTTTCGCTCGGCGACGTCGAGCCGAGAGACGTGCTGAAGGTCATGTGGAAAGAATGGCGCGTGGCGCTTTTGTGCGGGCTTTCCCTTGCCGCGGTCAACTTTATCAAAATGCTGCTCCTCGACGGGATGCTTCTTGGCAACAGCAGCATTACGATTTCGGTCGCGGCGACGGTGAGCGTGTCGATCGTCTTTATCGTTATGTTTGCCAAGGTCGTGGGCAGCTTCCTGCCGATCGCGGCGGAAAAGATCGGCGTTGATCCAGCCGTTATGGCAAATCCGCTGATCTCGACGCTTACCGATGCGGTTTCGCTTCTGATCTATATTTTCGTGGCAAAACTGATTTTAAAGATCTGAAAAATCGGGTGACTTCACATGCAAATGTCTGCTCTGCTGACCAAAATGGCGCTGTTCGTGATCGTGATCCTGATTGGTATGTTCGGGGCCAGAAAAAAGATCCTGACAAAGGATTTCAATCGCGGTCTGAGCTGGCTGGTCGTCAACATTTTCATCGTGGCCGCGATCATCAACTCCGTTATCTCCCTGGATGCCTCAAGCCTTAACATGAGTGAGCTGGGGCTCATCCTGCTGATCTCCAGCGCGACCTATGTGGTGCTATATCTGCTGGGAGCGCTGACGGTCCGACTGCTGCGGGTCGGCGAGGAAAAGGCGCCGCAGCTTGAACTGCTGATGAGCGCGATCAACAACCTGTTCGTCACGCTGCCCGTCGTGGAGACGGTCTACGGAAGCAAGGGGGCCTTTATCATCGCGCTCGGCTGCATTCCCTTTAACCTGCTGCTTTACACGTACGGCATCGCCAGGCTGAGAGGGAAGGGAGGAAAATTCCACCTGAAGGATATTCTCTCGACTCCGCTGGTGGCCACGCTTGCGGCGGTGCTTCTCTTTGCGCTGCGCATTCCCGTTCCGACCCCGGTCAGAAGCATCCTTTCTTCACTGGCCGCTGCGACGGTGCCGATTTCTATGCTGCTGGTGGGCTCTTCGCTGGGCAATGTCGATCTGGGAAAGGCGCTGCGTGACAGAAGCATGCTCCTGCTGACGGCGGAGCGTTTTGTCCTTGCGCCGCTGGTGGTATTTCTGCTGATGAAGCTTTTATGCAGCGACAGCGTACTTGCCGGAGCGATGGTCATCACGGCTGCGAGCCCCAGCGCTATCCTTGTTACAGCACTGAGCCTGCAGACCGGGCGCAGCGGCGAATACAGCTCGGAGGGCATTACGGTCACGACGCTGCTTTCCATGATTACGATCCCGCTTACGGTCTATTTACTGCTGTAAGGATGTGAGACCATGCATATTCCGCAGGGACAAAGCCAGACGATCGAGCTGCTCGCCTTTGACGAGGCGCTTGCCGTCTCCGGGAAAAGCGGCGGCTATGACAGCGAACGCTGGCTGTACGTGCCGGATTTCTACACGGAATACCGATATATTCTCGGCACAAAAGGGAAGAATCCCCTGATCTGCATCGGCATCAACCCGTCCACGGCGGCGCCGGACGACTTGGACAACACGCTCAAGTCCGTATCGCGTATCGCCGCGCACAACGGTTATGACAGCTGGACCATGTTCAACGTCTATGCCGAGCGCGCGACCGATCCGAACGATATGGATCTGCGCTGCAACGAGCGTCTGCACCGCGAGAATATGCGTGCCTTCGAATACATACTCTCCCATGTGGAAAAGCCTCACAAACCTGCCGTATGGGCCGCCTGGGGGACGATTATCGAAAAGAGAGCGTATCTTAAGGACTGCGTGTTCGATATGGTGCGCATCGGGAAGGAATACGGCGCCGAATGGCTTTGCGCGGGGAAATGCTCCGTCAAGGGCCACCCGCACCATCCGCTGTATTTGAAAAAGGATGAGGAGGTTCGCCCCTTCGACATCGACGCCTACTTGGAGAGTATATGAACGATATCTGTAAAATTTCCGTTTGCCAGATCCGCACCGAACTGGACGCAGACGAAACGATGCGGAAGGCCGAAGCTTTTGTTGCGCGCGCGGCGAAGAGCGGAGCGGATTTTGCCGTGCTGCCGGAGATGTTCAACTGTCCGTACTCTTCGCGCTATTTCCGTCATTTTGCCGCACAGGGACACGATCGTGCTGTTGCGGCCATGTCGAAATGGGCAAAGGATAACGGGATCTGGCTCGTCGGCGGTTCCGTTCCGGAGGTCGAGGGAGAGAGTCTTTACAACACCTGCTTTGTCTTTGACCGACAGGGCAGGATCGCAGCGAAGCATCGAAAGATCCACCTGTTTGACGTGGACATTCCGGGCATGCGCTTTCACGAGTCTTCGACCTTTTCATCCGGAAAGGATATCACGGTGTTTGATACCGAATTCGGACGCATGGGCGCTGCGATCTGCTTTGACGTGCGTTTTCCGGAACTGTTCCGCGCTATGGCGGTTCGCGGCGCGCGGGTGATTTTTCTGCCGGCACAGTTCAACATGACGACCGGCCCCGCTCACTGGGCAGATACGCTGAAGATCCGCGCAGTGGACAACGAGCTGTTCTTCATCGGCGCCGCTGCGGCAAGGTACGAGGGCTTTGATTACGAATGCTGGGGGCATTCGGCAGTATACGATCCTTACGGCAGCTGCCTGGCCTCGGCTGACGAGACGGAGCAGATCCTTTATGCCGAGATCGATCTGAGCCGCGTGGACGAGGTGCGCGCGCAGCTTCCGACTTTTTTGCGGCTGCGGCGCGACGTATATACGGTGGCGGAATGAAGGTAGCGGAGGATATCAAAAAATACGTCCCCTGCAACGAGCAGGAGACGCGTGACAAGGCTGTGATCCTTGATTTTCTGGAGAGAAATCCAGACGCTTTTCTGCGCACCAATCTTCTTGCCCACATGACGGCGTCGGCCTGGGTCGTCAACCCGGAACGGACGAAGGTCGTCATGGTCTATCACAGGATCTATGATTCCTGGTCCTGGACGGGAGGGCATGCCGACGGGGAGGAGGATCTCCTTTCCGTGGCGATCCGCGAGTGCCGGGAGGAGACGGGATTGAAGAACGTACGCGCCGTCAGCGACGAGATCTTCTCGCTGGAGGTCCTGACAGTCGACGGTCACGAAAAACGGGGCGAATATGTGCCAAGCCATCTGCACCTGAACGTGACTTATCTGCTGGAGACCGACGAGAGCGAGAGCCTGCGGATCTGCGAGGAGGAAAACACAGGCGTGGCCTGGTTTACGCTGGACGGTGCGCTGGAGGCGTCCACCGAGCCGTGGTTCGTCGAGAGAATCTATCGAAAACTGAACGAAAAAGTAAAAACCTGCTGCGGCTGAGCCGCAGCAGGTTTTTTGCTTTATATAGAGGATCAGTCGTTGTTGACCTCGCGGATCTTTTCGAAGATCGCAGTGTGCACAAGGCCGAAGAAAAGCGTGCCGAAGAGACAGACGGCGAGGTAGACGACGAAAAACACGATCCCGAAAATCCAGCCGATATAGGGGATCCTGATAAACAGGCCAAGAACGAGCATAATCACCCAGATGCCGACAACGAGAAGAATGTCCGCACCGAACATTTTTCCCTTATACCCGTCGGTCATGCGCATGGACTTGCGCAGCGCCTCGGTGGGGGAGATTTCTTTATCGGTAAGCAGAATGTACGGTACCAGGCTGTAGGAGTAGTACTTGATCACGTTCATCACAGGGACAAAGGCCCAGATCAGATTCCACAGACCCTGCCAGCACATGCCGCCGGCATTGCGCAGTACCTCTTCCTTGCGGAAGCCCTGGAACAGCTGTTCGCTGCGGACCTCTTTGCCGTGGATCCCGTCAAGCAGGATGCCGGTAAAGCCAAGCTGAAGCAGCATCACAATGGGCAGAGAAATCAGCGGGACCGCTGCCCCCAGAGAGCTGATTAAAGCGCCAATAAGCGCGTAGAGCAGAGAAAGCCCCCAAAGCCGGATCGGCTTGGCGGCCAATACGGCGAGCGCTTTGCGGTAAAAGTCAAAAATACTGCCGATCGAGGGCTTGGAGGGAACGGCGGTATAGAAGGGCTCTGACGCAGCAGACTCCGGCGCGGCAGTTTCGTACCAGCCGGCCGATGCGGCGGGAGCGGGCTTCTCTTCAGGGGGGACAGAGGGCTTTTCCGGCGCAGGGATGACAGGCTGTTCCTCCGCAGGCGCCTGAGCCGGAGCGGGCGATCCGCAGACAGGGCAGAACTTTGCATCCTCGGGAAGGGGAGTAGAACAATTCGGACAAATCATGCAAATACACCTCCATTTTTTTCTTGCTTGTATCATAATACCGAAAAGAAGAACTTTCAACGCTTTTCGATGGGAATTTATGATTTGTTAAGATTTCTCTGCGACAAGAAAGCGGCGGCTTCCGGTAGGGAGCCGCCGCCGGTTCAAAATATAAGAGAAAATCAGCCGCCGAAAACGGAGAGCAGGAAGCCAGCTGCGATGGCGGAGCCGATAACGCCGGCCACGTTGGGACCCATGGCGTGCATCAGCAGGAAGTTGGACTTGTTGTACCTGCGGCCCACGTCCTGACTGACACGCGCGGCCATCGGAACGGCGGAGACGCCGGCAGAGCCGATCAGCGGATTGATCCGTCCGCCGGAGGTCTTATACATTACAAGGCCGCCAATCAGACCGCCGGTCGTGGAGATCGCAAACGCGATCAGACCGAGCACGATGATCTTGATGGTGTTGAAATTCAGGAAGTTCTGCGCCACCATCGTCGCGCCGACAGAAGTCGCAAGGAAATTCGTGACGATGTTCATCAGCGCGTTCTGCGCCGTGTCGGACAGACGGTCGGTCACGCCGCACTCACGGAACAGGTTGCCCAGCATCAGGCAGCCGATCAGCGGAGCGGTGGAGGGGAGAAGCAGAATGACGAATGTCGCAACAAGGACAGGGAAGATGATCTTCTCGGCCTTGGAGACCTCGCGTGTCTGCTCCATCTTGACCACGCGCATCTTTTCCGTGGTCATCAGCTTCATAATGGGAGGCTGGATCATCGGGATCAGCGCCATGTAGGAATAGGCCGCGATTGCGATCGGCCCGAGCAGCTCGGGCGCGAGCTTTGTCGTCAGGAAGATGGCTGTGGGGCCGTCTGCGCCGCCGATAATACCGATCGAAGCCGCCTGAGGGCCGGTGAAGCCCAGCAGTACCGCGCCGAAGAAGGCAACGAATACGCCAAGCTGTGCCGCAGCGCCGAGAAGCAGGCTCTTTGGATTGGAAAGCAGCGGGCCGAAGTCGGTCATCGCGCCGACGCCCATAAAGATCAGCGAGGGGTAGATACCGGCCTTGACGCCGATGTAGAAGAAGTCAAGCAATCCGGCATGGGCCATGATATGGCCGTAGCTGTGGTAATAGGGGCTTGTCTGATCCAGAAAAGCCGACCACAGTTCGGGGTGGTACATGGCGTTTTCGCCCATACCGATAAAATAGCTGAGATTGGAGAGCAGGCAGCCGAAAGCAATACCGCAGAGAAGCAGCGGTTCAAACTTTTTGGCGATGCCCAAATACAGCAGAACGAAGGCGATGAGGATCATCACAAGGTTTTTCCAGCCGCCATCCGTGAGAACGAAGGCTGCAAACCCGGACTCCATCGCAAGCTTCTGCACAGTTCCGAGTATATCCATCCGTTGCCCTCCGTTATGCGATCACGACGAGCGGCGAGCCTGTCTCGACGACCTGGCCCTTCGAAACGGCGATCTGGGCGACGCTGCCGGCCTTCGGCGCGACGATCTCGTTTTCCATCTTCATAGCTTCAAGGACGATCAGCACGTCGCCTTCCTTGACAGCCTGACCCTGGGAGACGTTGATCTTGAGAATGTTGCCGGGCATCGGGCTTTTGACGACCTCGCCTGCGGCGAGAGACGCAGCGGCGGGAGCAGGAGCCGGAGCAGCTGCAGGAGCGGCCGCGACAGGAACGACAGCGGCAGGAGCCGCGGCGGGCGCGGGGGCATAGGCTTCATATTCGTCGATGAGCATGGCCTCGCCGGCCTCTACCTCGACCTCATAGGTGCGCTTATTGAGCGTTACTTTATACTTCATTTGTCACTGTCCTCCTTGATCTCCTTAATGGAAAGGAACCGCAGTTCGTTGAGCGGTTTGCCGAGCGTATCGGCGACGATGGCCATGATCATGGCGGCGTCCTTCGGGTCGGTGTCATAAAGCTTCAGCTCGCCGGCGGTGCCGGGTGCTTTTTCCTTTGCCGGCGCGGAAGCGGCCTTGACCTCAGCCGGAGCCGGGGCGGCTTGTTCCGCCTTCTTCTTCGGCGCCATCAGTTTGCCCTGAAGCATGACGACGATCATCAGAAGCACCAGCCCGAGAAAGACAACCAGATAGCCAAGCAGCGCTGTAAACGCTGCATTCGGGATGGAAATGTTGATAAGATCCATTCTCTTACGCCTCCGTTATCGTGTAGCGGACGACCTTCTCTTCCTTGGCCTTGCGTTCCTCAAAGAACTTTTCGGCCACCTGCGGGAAGGAGATGTAGCTCAGCACATCTTCTTCGCAGCGGGCGGTATCTCCGAGCTTTTCGGCGGCCTTTTCAAAGGCGTCGGTCGGAAGCGTGTCGGCATAACGTCCCTCGACCGGCTTGAGGTCGCCAAGAATCTTGGCGCGGACTTCCTCGTTGATCGGGGCGGGGGTACGGCCGTATTCGCCGCGGCAATAGGCCTTGATCTCGGCGCCGACGTTCTTGTAGCGCTCTCCCGCAAGCACATTCTGCACCGCCTGGGTGCCGACCAGCTGGCTGGTGGGGGTGACAAGGGGAGGATAGCCCATGTCCGCGCGTACCCTCGGCGTCTCGATGAGCGCCTCGTCAAACTTGTCAAGGGCGTTGAGGCTCTTGAGCTGGCTGAGCAGGTTGGAAAGCATGCCGCCGGGAATCTGGTAAGTCAGGCAGCGGGTATCCGTCGCCATGGAGATCGGGTTGAGGGTGCCCTTCTCGAGAAACTCGGCGCGCAGGGGCTTGAAAAAGTCGGCCATCGCGTTGATGGACTTCTCGTCAAGATCGACCTCATAGCCAAACTCCTTGAGCGCGTAGTACAGCGTCTCGGTCGCGGGCTGCGAGGTACCGCCGGAGAAGGGGGAGATCGCCGTGTCGATCACGTCGGCGCCGGCTTCAATGGACTTGAGATACGTCATGAAGGCAAGACCGGTGGTGCAGTGGGTATGCATCACGACGGGGAGATCGACCGCGTCTTTGATCGCGGAGACAAGATCATAGGCGGCCTTCGGCGTGAGGATACCGGCCATGTCCTTGATGCAGATGGAGCTGACGCCCATGGAGGCAAGCTCTTTGACCATTTCGACATACTTGTCGAGCGTGTGGACGGGGCTGGTGGTGTAGGAAATCGCGCCGGACGCCATGGCGCCGGAATTGACGGCCTCTTCCACCGCAACCTTCAGGTTGTTGACGTCGTTGAGCGCGTCAAAGATACGGATGATGTCGATGCCGTTGCGAACGGCGGCGCGGACAAAGCGGCGCACGATGTCGTCAGGATAATGCTTGTAGCCGAGAATGTTCTGGCCGCGAAGCAGCATCTGGAGCTTGGTGTTGGGCAGCTTGGCGCGGAGCTTGCGCAGACGCTCCCACGGGTCTTCGCCGAGGAAGCGCAGACACACGTCAAATGTGGCGCCGCCCCAGCATTCGACGGAGTAGAAGCCCGCTTTGTCAATGGTGTCAAGGATAGGCTCAAACTGGTTATAGCCGAGCCTCGTTGCGATCAGCGACTGGTTGGCGTCACGCAGCACGGTTTCGGTAAACTGTACTTTCTTCATGGCTCCTCCTGTGATTGTTTGATTGAGAATCTAAGGCAAAAAATGCTTGATAACATTATAACATTTCACGAAAAGAAATCCAGTATTTAATTTTCATTTTAACAATTCAACAAGAAAAAGGGGAAAACGGCAAAAAACAGACAGGGAAAATTGTATACTATTGCCATAGACGTCGTACATTGAAAAAACTGCATGAAAAAACCCCGCGGATCTTTCGGATCCGCGGGGCGGGAAAACGCTGTCAGATAACACGGCGGGCAATAAAACCGCGCGTATTGTAATAGCCGCTGAGCTCGGAAATGATGACGCCGGTGGTATAGGTCGAGGCGTGGATAAACTTGTTGTTGCCGATGTAGATACCCACGTGACCGATGTAGTCCGCGCTGGAGTAGAAGCACAGCAGATCGCCCGGCTGCAGAGCGTTGGTGTTCACGGCGACGCCGTTTCGCGCCTGGTCGCACGCAACGCGGTTGAGCGTGATGCCGAAGTGGCCGTAGACATAGGTCGTAAAGCCGGAGCAGTCAAAGCCGCTGGGCGAGGTGCCGCCCCACACGTACGGGTACCCCTCGTACTGGAGCGCGTACTGGACGATCCGTTTGCCAAGATCGGAGGTGTTCGGGTCGTCGGCGACCTCAGTGGTAACGCGGCCTTCCGCAACATACTGGCCGTAGACATAGCCTGCGGTACCGTCAATCGTGACGGCTTTCCACTGGCCGGACGAGCCTGTGATCGTCAGAGCCTTGCCGTAGTTATAGGTGCCGAGGACACCGTACTCCGTCGACGGACCGCTGCGGAAACGAACGTCGTTTCCGGTGATATAGCCCGGCGTAGAGGATGTAGTGGTTTCTGTCGGCGTCGGCGTGGGCGTCGGCGCAGGCGTGGGATCGGGCAGTTCGGCAACCGCGCCTCCGTCAGAGACGACATAGCTGCTATAGACGTAGCCGGTTGTCCCGCGGATGGTGACGGACATCCATTTGCCGGTGCGGCCGTTGATCGACAGCTTTGTGCCGTTGGCAAGCGTGTCATAAATCGCATAGGTCGTATCGGGACCGGAACGGAAGTACACGTAATCGCCTTTGATATGACCCGGTGTGCCGCCTGAGGGATCGACCTCAGTCTGCTCAGGAACAGGCGTGGGGGTGGGCGTCGGTGTCGGCGTGGGCTGGGGATCTGGCTCGACTTCCGGGACGCTGGCGTTATCACTGAGCGTGACGTAAGAGGCATAAACATAGCCGGACACGCCTTTGATGGTAACGGCGTACCAGCCGTTCGTGCTGCCGGTCACCGTCACAGCCGTGCCTTTATTGTATTCGCCGAGTATGGAGTGGTCCGTGCTCGGCCCGCTGCGGAAGCGGACATACATCGCGTTGATCTTGCCGCTTGAGGCCGTCGAGGTCGGTGTGGGTTCATTTTCGGCCGGCTCGGTATTGACCGGCTCGGTATTGACCGGTTCGGTGTTGACCGGCTCGGTGTTGACCGGCTCGGACGAAGTGGAAGAGATCTTGAGGTATGCCGAGGCAATAAAACCGGAACGTCCGCCGTATGTAACACCGTACCACTCGCCGTTGGAACGGTCGGTGACCGTGACAACGGTGCCTTTCGGCAGGCAGTCGTAAATGGCGTAATCTGTGCCGGGACCGGAGCGGAAATTGACGTCGTTGCCGGTAATCAACGCGTCTTCCGCAAAAACAGAAACGGTCAGCAGCATACAGAACAGCGCCGCGAATGCCAGGGTTCTGAAGACATACTTTCGCATCTTTCTGTACGATTCCTTTTTTAGTTTATCTGGAGGCCAGTGCCCTTTCAAGCCAGACGACCGCGACGTCAATCGCGTCGTAAAGGCTGTCCTTTTCACTCTTTTTAACGACTCTGTCGCGGGATTTGATGGAAGGGTCGGTCAGCTGAAGCTGCACCGAGACTTTCGTAGCGACGTCCAGATCCTTCACCTTTTTGGTATCTAGGATCTGCAGCATGGCAATATATTTATCGGCAAAGCTGCCGTAATAAATGATATTGTCCTTGCGCTGGAGCGGGTGACCCTTATACTCCAATTTTGCTGCCAATGATAGCACCTCCAGTTTTGTAATCGAAATGTAACACAATACACGGAATTTGTCAACAAGAATATTATGGTAAACCAATTGCGGGCAAGGGAAAAAGGACGGAAAACGCCTTTCTCCCCACCCAATCAGAGCAAAAGAACACAACAGTGTTTCTGACGCGAAAACAGGCGCAGGGATCAGGGAGTATCCTCCTCGGAAGGCGCGGCATCGGCTTCTGCTTCGGCCGCTGCAGCGGCTGCTGCGGCCTCCTCTTCGGCGCGGATGGCCTCTTCCTCTTCGCGGATCTGCTCCTCAAGCTGGGGATGAAGATCGCCAAAGAGATAGCTGTCGCCGCCGATATACGGCCAGTTGAACGTGCGGTATTCCAGGCCCGCGTGGACGCGGTACATTACGTCGTGCCAGATGCGGGCGGCCGGGTTGTTCCAGACGTTGATCGTCTCGGGAATATCATAGCCGGTCCAGACGGCGGCAACGTAGTACGGCGTGCAGCCGACAAACCAGCGGTCCTTGTTTTCGCCCGAAGTGCCGGTCTTGCCTGCCACGGGCATGATGCCGAGATAGGCGGCTCCGCCGGTGCCGGATTCGACCGCGTTTTGCATCATATAGGTCATGGTATAGGCCGTATTGGGGCGGAACGCGACGATCGTGCGCGGTGTGTTGTCGATGACGATATTGCCGTTCGAGTCGGTGATGCGCGTGTAGGTGCGGGAATAGGTAAAGATACCGTCGTTGACAAAGGCGGAATAGGCCTGAGCCATCTCGCGGACGGTGATGCCGTTGGTAAGCTGGCCGAGCGCCATGGGGGCGTAGGAAGCGTCGTCGGGGACAAGGCTTGTGACACCGAGTCGATCCCGCATGAAGTTATAACAGGTCTCGGGGCCAAGCTTGTCGACGATCTGGGCAGAGACGGTGTTGAGCGAAAGCTGCAGCGCCTCATAGATCGTGATGATGCCGTAGTTTTCCCAGCTGTCGTTGTGCGGGTACCAGCTGGTGCCGGAGAGATAAATGTCCGACGAGTCGTTGACGAGGGTGTTCGGCGTAAGACCGAGCAGCTCGACGGCAGGGCCGTAGACGGCGATCGGCTTAATGGAAGAGCCGGGCGGACGCTGCGAGCCGGTTGCTCTGTTCAGCGGGAAATTCTGCGTCTTTTCTCCGACGCCGCCGCTCAAACCCTTGATTTCTCCCGTGTACGGGTCCATGATGACGATCGCGCTTTGCAGCTGCTTGTCGGTCCCGTAGGTCTGGGGGATGTTTTCAATGTTCTGATAGATGTTGTCGATATAGGACTGGATCGTTTCGTCAAGACAGCAGAAGATCTGATAGCCGCCGTTGTAGACGAGATGGCGCGCGGCTTCCTTGCTGATGCCTTTTTGCTCCATCAGATCCTCGGTAACGTCCGCAATCACGACCTCTTCATAATAAGAATAAATATCCTGCGTATAGGTCGTGTTTTCGCGGTAGACGAAATTGAGCGGCTCGGCCACGGCGGCCTTGTATTCGTCATAGTTGATAAAGCCCTGCTCGTACATCTCGTGCAGGATGGTCTCCTGACGCTGCTTGTTGGCCGACGGGTCGTAGAACGGGTCGTACTGGGTGGGCTTGTTGGTAATGCCGACGATCGCGGCGCATTCGGCCAGGCTGAGCTCGGAGACGTCTTTGCCGAAATAGGTCTGCGCGGCGGTCTGTACGCCCCAGCAGCCCTCGCCGAAGTATACGGCATTGAGATACCATTCGATGATCTCTCGCTTGTCATATTTCTTTTCCAGCTCGAGCGCGCCGAAGATCTCGGCCAGCTTGCGCTGTACAGTGACTTCATTTTTGCCGGTCAGGTTTTTGATCAGCTGCTGTGTGATCGTCGAGCCGCCATAGGTGTCGGACATGCGGGCGAACATCTGAACAAAGGCGCCGGCCGTGCGGTACCAGTCTACGCCCTTGTGCTCGTAAAAGCGCTTGTCCTCGATCGCAACGAGCGCCTTTTCCATATACCAGGGGATCTTATCGTAATCGACCCAGATTCGTTTTTCCGTGCCGGTGAGCGTGACGAGCTCTTTCCAGCCCCCCGTCGAGTCGGTATACCAGATCGTGCTGGATTCGCTGAGCTGGTAGTCCTCAAGCGAGATATCCAGCGAGGAGGACAGACAGCTTTTAACATAATAGGCAAAGATGCAGCTGAAGATCAGACCTGTCAGAACAAAAATCAGTAAAACGGAGCCGATCACCTTCAGCACGCTGCTGAGCGTGACGGAAACAGCGTCGATCGTCAGATCAGCCGCTTTGGAGGCGACTTCACCGGTGTCGATCCGCTTGAGTTTTCCGCGCAGGGCCTTGAGGCCGGCACCGCGTTTTTTCTTATTCTCCTCCATCTATACTAAAAACACCTCCCGGGGCAAAGAAGCAAGACAATACTCCATCTTATACTGAAATGGCATTATACCACAGCTTTCCAAAGATGGGTAGCGAATTTATGAATTTTTCATAATTGGGCCGGTTTTTTAAGAACTTTGATAAAAAAGTAAAAGAGCTTTGGCCGCTTTTATGGCAAAAAAGAAAAGGGTGGAGATATAATTTTACCCCGTTTGCGGAATACTTCATACAGAAAAGACAAGTGAGGATGAAAAAAATGAAGATCGGAATAAAAGCAGTACTTCTTGCCGCGATGGCTGCAGCGGCCGCTTTTTCAGTCCGGCAGGCGGCCGCAACGCTGCGGAGGGCGGAGGATCTCCTGCCGAAAGAGGTGTATGCCCAGTTTCAGGCCAAGAGCGGGCGGGCGCAGTATCTGCTGCGGGAGGAAAACGGACAGGTTGCCGTATTCCGAAACGGTGAGAACCGGCCGGAGCGCGTGACCGGGATCGAAACGGTAGTCCTGCGCCGGGCTGATCGCGCCATGCTCGGAAAAGGAATCCCGGCGGAGAATATCGACGAGGTGCTGCACCTGCTGGAAGATCTTGGATCGTGAAGCAGTTTTGTATTGATTTATCAGGTTATTATTGGTACAATAAAAGCATCAAACAAGTGGAGGAATCAATATGAGCGAAGAATACGGCAGCGATTTCGTCACGATGGTGGACGACAAGGGCGAAGAGTTTACGCTGGAAGTCGTCGAGACCATTGATTATAACGGCAAGACCTATACGGCCTTCCTGCCGGCGGACGTGGATGAAAACGATCCCGACTACGGCCTTGTGCTGCTGTGCAACGCCGTGGATGAAAACGGCGAAGAGGTTTTCGATACGATCGACGACGATGACGAGCTGGAAGACGTCTATAATCAGTTTATGCGCATCCTTTTTGACGACGAAGAGGATGATTCGCCGAAGCAGTAATAGTTCTTTGGCGACGGGCATATAGTTTGCCTGTAAGAAAAAAACAGATTCCTGCTGTGCGCGTGTCGTTTCAATTGAAACAAAAACGGCCCGTTAAACCCACATCACTTATAAGGGATGCCGATTTGAGTCTGCGGATTGCAGGCCTCCCGGCTGCTTGCGGCCGGATGTTGGAAGCAGCGAAACAGAACTTAGGCGACCCACCTGCCCATTCGTGCAGGTTATAACCGGGCCGGCACGGCACAAGCGGGAGACTCCCACAGGGAAACCTGTGGGAGTTTTATTTTTGGGGCAAGTACTTACCCATGATGAGAGCGTTTGTTTCCGCACCGCATAAAAAGCCCGGAGAGCCTTGCGGCTCTCCGGGGTGCAGGCGTGCTTAAGGAGTTAAAGCGTTGTGCAAAGCGCTTTATCGAATCATCAGACGATGCCCTGCGCCATCATGGCCTCGGCCACCTTCAGGAAGCCGGCCACGTTTGCGCCGACCATCAGATCGCCGGGCTTGCCGCACTCGACCGAGGCGTCGTAGCAGGCCTTGTAGATGTTCTTCATGATGCCGTGCAGCTTTTCATCGACCTCGTCAAAGCTCCAGGACATGCGGATGGAGTTCTGGCTCATTTCAAGACCCGAGGTGGCGACGCCGCCGGCGTTGGACGCCTTGCCGGGGGAATAGAGCAGATTGTTGGATTTGACGACTTCGATCGCTTCGGGTGTCAGCGGCATGTTCGCGCCTTCGAAGACGGCCATGCAGCCGTTGTCGACCAGCGCCTGCGCGCCCTTTTCGTCCATTTCGTTCTGGCTGGCGCAGGGGTGGGCGATATCGCACTTGACAGACCAGATGTTTTTGCAGCCCTCGACGTAGCTTGCGCCCTCGACCTCGTCGGCGTAGACGGAGATACGGGCGCGGCGCTTCTGCTTGATGTCGAAGAGCTTCTTGAGGTCGATGCCCTCGGGGTCGTAGACATAGCCCTGGGAGTCGGACATGGCGACCACCCTGCCGCCGAGCTGCGTGACCTTTTCCGCGCAGTACTGCGCGACATTGCCGGAGCCGGAGACCACGACGGTCTTGCCCTGGTAGCTGTCGCCCCGCAGATGGCGCAGT
>JAFSWC010000033.1 GCA_017444665.1 Oscillospiraceae bacterium | reverse complement strand
TATGTCCTGTTGCGGTACCCGAAATCTTCTGCTCGCTTTTCGCTCGCAAGATTTCGACCGCTGCCACTCCTTTTGGCTCGCTTTACCCGCCCCCGGCGGCGCTCGCAAACGTCCCCGCTTCGGGTTCCCTCCATGTATGTTAACTCCCTTTCGGGAGGTAACGACGATATAGAATTGTGTGGGCAGAGCCGCCCCGTTATGTCCTGTTGCGGTACCCGAAATCTTCTGCTCGCTTTTCGCTCGCAAGATTTCGACCGCTGCCACTCCTTTTTGCTCGCTTTACCCGCCCCCGGCGGCGCTCGCAAACGTCCCCGCTTCGGTAACCCTCCGGATATATGAACTCCCTTTCGGAAGATCATCAACAATATGGAATTGTCTTATACGGGCGGAGCCGCCCCGTTATGTCCTGTCTTCGGCAACCCTTCGTATAAGGCCGGATCGAAAACCGGCTTATCTTTTATATCATATCCGGGCGCGGCGTGTCAATCGAAACCGGCCGGCCGCAGCGAGCTAAAATTCCCGCAGGACAAGGTCGGTCTGCCCCGGGTTCAGCCCAAGCTCGATGCGCCGCACCTTTGCGTTTGCGGCATAGCGCTCGCGGACGGCGTCGCGCAGCGCGGTGCCGCCATGGTAGCCGTGGATCACGCGGATGCGATACGCGCCTTTTGACCGGCGCAGTGCCGCGTCGATGGCAACGCAGGCCTGGATCAGTGTCATGCCGTGGACGTCAAGCTCGATGATCGGGTCGTTCAAGGCGCGGCCCCCTCTATCTGCAGCAGGGCGCGCTTGCGCGCAAGGCCGCCGGCATAGCCGGTAAGCGCGCCGTCCGCGCCGAGCACGCGGTGACAGGGCACGATCACGGAGATCGGATTGCGCCCGACCGCCGCGCCGACCGCGCGGGCCGAGCAGGGTCTCCCCCGCCGCACAGCCAGTTTTTCCGCAAGCTCGCCGTAGGTCACCGTTGCGCCGTAAGGGATCTCTTTCAGCAGATCCCACACCGCACGCTGAAAATCCGTCCCCGCCGCGCGCAGCGGAAGATCGGTTTCGGGTTTTTCCCCGGCGAAATAGCGCTCCAGCCAGGCGAGCGCCGATCTGAAAACGGGAAGATCCGCCTCCTCCTTTGCGTCCGAAAGCGCCGGACTATATTTCTGCCCCGCAAAGTACAGACCGCACAGCGCCTCGCCGTCGCTCACAAGCAGGATCTCCCCCAGCGGGGAAGCAAACAAATCCGTATAATGCATAGTATGTTCCCCCTTAATTCTGTTTTCAGGGAGGCACGGTCATATGCCGCGGCGGTATATAACTGTGCTTCCCTAAATAATAAACCCGCCGTCGCAGCCGAGGACCTGGCCGGTCGTATAGCTGGCCTCGTCGGCCAGGAAGCGGATCGCCCGCGCGATCTCCTCCGGCGTGCCGAGACGGCCCATCGGGATCGTCTCGCGGGCCAGACCGTCGAGCGTCTCCTGCCCCAGCACCTTGACCATGTCGGTGTCGATCACGCCGGGCGCGACGCAGTTGACGCGGATGTTGCTCGGCGCAAGCTCTGCGGCAAGCGAGCGCGTGAGACCGATGATCGCGTGCTTGGTCGAGGAATAGGCCACCTCGCAGCTGGCGCCGTGGCTGCCCCAGATCGAGCTGACGTTGACGATGCAGCCCGCGTGCTCGTGCAGCATGTGGGGCAGCACAGCCTGCGTGCAGTTGAAGCATCCGCCTAAGTTTACGGCGAAGATACGCTGCCACCATTCCGGCGTGATGTCCTGGAACAGGTGCTGCTCGGCGATGCCGGCGTTGTTGACAAGCAGCGTGACCGGCCCCAGTTCCCGCTCGATGCGGCGCACCATCTCGTCCACGGCTGCGGCGTCGGCGACGTCGGCCCGGTGGGTGATGACGGTGCGTCCCTCCGCGCGCAAGGCAGAGGCGAGCTCCCCGGCCTTGTCCTCGCGCTCGATATAATTGATGCAGACAGCGTAGCCCGCCCCGGCCAGCTCGCGCGCCGTCGCGGCGCCGATGCCGCGGGACGAGCCGGTGATCAATGCGACCTTCATGCCTTTGCCTCCCTTTCTTCCAGCGCCGCGGCGATCACCTCGCGCGCATGATCGCTCAGCTCCGCCGTGGTCATGGCCCTCACCTGTTCGGCGGGGACGACCTCGACGACGTCAAGATAGATATGCGTCGGGCGCAGCGGCATGTTCTTCTTCGCGTTCTCCGAGCCGCTGCACGCCGCGATGACAAGCGGCACGCCGGCGCGCTGCGCGATCTTGAACGAGCCGTGATGGAAGGGCAGCAGCTCGCCCGTCTTGCTGCGGGTGCCCTCCGGGTAAATGCAGATGCTGCAGACGTCCCGCTTGAGATAATCCACCGCCGCAAGAATGGACTTGATCGCCTCGCGGTCGTTGTTGCGGTCGATGGGCAAAAAGCAGGCGCCGGACACGATGCGGCCGACCATAAACAGCTTTATATTCTCCGGCTTGGAGATATAGGCAAGGTTGTACTTCCGCAGCGGATAGAACTGGGACAGCGGGTCGAAGGCCGAGCGGTGGTTGACCACCATCAGAAAGCGGCTGTCCTCCGGCAGCTTTTCAAGCCCCTCGACGTGCGTGTGCACGCGGGTGAAGAAGCATATCATGTTTCCACCCTGTGCGACGAGAAAGCGGCAGATCGGATTTTGCTTCTTCCGCGGCCATTCCGGGCCGATGAACAGCGAAACGATCAGCGCGAAGAGCAGGAACAGCGCGCTCAGGCCCAGCACGCCGCCCACAAAAAACAGCGCGCATTTCCAAAGCCCGGCGACGCCGACCGATGTGGCAAAGCCGTAGCCGACCGCGCCGAGCAGCGACAGGATCACGATAACAGTCATCAGCATGGCAGTATGCCCTCCGAAAAAAAGTGATGAACGCTCTTCTTAAACTATACCACCCTGCCGCCTTTTTCCAAGTCTTTTTTTCTCTCCGGTGGGAAAGTTTACAGTTTTTTAAGCTTTTTTCTCTTCTGCTGCGGGAAGTGAAGTTTCCCGTTGCAAGTTGACGGCTTTCGTACTAAAATGTTTGTATGAGTTTTATGCGCTTTGCCGCAATTTTGGAAAGGAGCAACCCTGCCATGAAGTATATCATGTCCCTTGACCAGGGCACCACTTCCTCCCGCTGCATCCTCTTTGACCGTGCGGGCAACATCTGTTCCACCGCGCAGAAGGAATTCCGCCAGATCTTCCCCAAGCCCGGCTGGGTCGAGCATGACGCGGATGAGATCTGGGACACCACGCTTGAGGTGTCGCGCAGCGCGATGCGCAAGCTGGGCGTTACGGCCGCGGATATCGCCGCCATCGGCATCACCAACCAGCGCGAGACGACCGTGATCTGGGACAAGAACACCGGCGAGCCGATCGCAAACGCCATCGTATGGCAGTGCCGCCGCACCTCCGACATCATCGACGGCATCGTCAAGGCGGGCTGGAGCAACAAGATCCGCGCCAAGACGGGCCTTGTGCCGGACGCATATTTCTCCGGCTCGAAGATCAAGTGGCTGCTCGACAACGTGCCCGGCGCGCGCGAGCGGGCCGAAAAGGGCGAGCTGCTGTTCGGCACGATCGACACCTGGCTGATCTGGAAGCTGACGGACGGCCACGTCCACGTCACCGACCAGACCAACGCCAGCCGCACGATGCTCTACAACATCCACGACCTTTGCTGGGACAAAGAGCTTTTGGAGCTGCTGGACATCCCCGAAAGCATGCTGCCGGAGGTCAAGCCCTCCAGCCACGTATACGGCTACAGCTCCTTTGAGCTTTACGGCGGCGAGATCCCGATCGCCGGCGCCGCGGGCGACCAGCAGGCAGCCCTGTTCGGTCAGACCTGCTTCAAAGTGGGCGATGTGAAAAATACTTACGGTACCGGCGGATTTATGCTGATGAACACAGGTGAGAAGCCGGTTTTGTCCCAAAACGG
>JAFSWC010000032.1 GCA_017444665.1 Oscillospiraceae bacterium | reverse complement strand
CGGCGGCGTGTCGATCATCCTCTACGGCATGATCTCCGCAGTCGGCGTGCGCAACATGGTCGAGAACCACACCGACTGCCAGAAGTCCCGCAACGTCATCGTCGCGGCCGTCATCCTCGGCCTGGCGCTGGGCGTCAACTTCTCCGGCCTGCTCGGCGCGGACATCACGACCGCCGGCAACAACGCGGTCGGCGCCATCTCCTTCACGATCGGCAGCATGCGCATCGGCCTGTCCGGTCTCGCGGTCGCCTCGATCGTCGGCATCGTCCTCAACGCGATCCTGCCCGGCAAGCGCGACGAGTACATGCCCAACCAGGAGAACTCCGGCTCCCTCGGCAAGTTCTGATCACAACCCGGCACAGAAAACAAAACCGCCGCCCCTCTCGGCCGAGAGGGGCGGCTTTTCCTGCTTAGGGCCGGTGACAGGATACAAACACGGTTTTGACGGGCCAATTCCCGCCAAACCTTCGTCATCCGGCTTGACAATACACAGAGCCCGTCAAGCGACAAGGGGCAAAAAGCACCAAAACAGGCCGCTGTGGGGCCGAAGAAAAGAAAGCTCTTGAATTCGGCCGGATTTCCCGGTAAAATAAAAAATAATGGGATAACACGGATCATCACAAGGAGACGGCCATGGGGAGAACGAACAACTTTTTCAGCGGCGGCATCCGCAAAAAGATCTTCAGCATGCTGCTGATCACGATCATTCTGATCATTGCGGCCTACACGGCGGTCTATCTGTTCCAGTCCGCCCGCGTGGAGCAGCTGGTCAGCGACATCTACGAGGAGCAGGAGCAGGTATACATCGATAACGGTCTGGAGGATCAGGCTGCCGGGCTCCAGAATCGTACGGTTTCCGCCTTCCACAGGGAGATGTTCCATGCCAGAAACATCCTGATCCTGTCGGTGGCTGCGATCGTGGCGGCCGGTATGGCTTTCGCGGCCTCCGTTACCAACCGGATCATCGACCCGCTCAACACCATCACCCGGCGCGTGGCCTCGCTCGGCGTCCGCAACCGCCAGTTCCAGATGGAAGACATCTATAAAACAGGCGACGAGATCGAGGTACTGGCCGAATCCTTTGCCAAGCTCTCCGCGCGGACCGTGCTGTACATCGAGCAGATCAAGCGCGTCACGTCGGAAAAGGAGCGCATCGGCGCCGAGCTCGACATGGCCAAAAAGATCCAGGCCAGCCAGCTCCCCCAGGATTTCGACGATTTCTGCGCCAGCCGGAACTTCAGCTTGCACGCCTTTATGCGGCCGGCCCGCGAGGTGGGCGGCGATTTCTATGATTTCTTTATGATCGACGACGACCACGTCTGTCTTGTCATGGCGGACGTATCCGGCAAGGGCATTCCGGCCGCGCTGCTTATGATGATCTCCCGCGTGCTGATCAAGACGCATCTGCAAAGCGGAAAAAGCCCGTCAGAGGCCTTGTTCACCGCCAACAACCAGATCTGCGCCAAGAACGATTCGGATTTCTTTATCACGGTGTGGCTTGCCTCCATCGAGCTGTCCACGGGCAAGGGCGTCGCGGTCAACGCGGGGCACGAGCATCCGGCGCTCCGGCGCTCCGGCGGAGCATACGAGCTGGTCAAATACCGCCACTCGCTGCCGCTCGGCACCATGGAAGGCTCGAGCTTCAAAGAGCGTGAATTTCAGCTGCATCCGGGCGACAGCCTGTTCGTCTACACCGACGGTGTGGCCGAGGCGACAAACCCCAAAGGCCAGCTTTTCGGAACGGACCGGATTTTAGAGACGCTCAACGCCGATCCGGACGAGGAAACGCGCACGGTCCTTGCGGCCATGATGGACAGGATCGACAGCTTTGCCGCGGAGGCGGAGCAGTTCGACGACATCACGATGATGAGCTTCCGCTATCTGGGATAAGGCGCCGCCTACCGGGAAAGAGGCTTTTTTCTGCAGACAGGAGACCTGAGAGATATGAAAGACAGGATCAAATATGCGCTGAAAATCATAGGAGACATTTTTGTCCCGCTGCTTCCGGGCATCATCTGCGCCGGCCTGTGCGGGGGCTTTGCCTCTCTCATAGCCCAGACGGTGTCGAACCTTACGGACAACAGCCTGTGGGGCTTTGTCTACCAGGTCCTGTCGCTGATCAACACCGCGATGATGAGCTTTCTGACGGCCTGGGCGGGCTACCGCGCGGCGCAGCGCTTCGGCGGCACGCCCATCCTGGGCGGCATGCTGGGCATGATCACCTCGCTTGACGGGATCAACAGGATCTCCGCCATCCTGGGACTGTACAACCAGGCGGTCCCGCTCGATTCCGTCCTCTGCAGCGGAAAGGGCGGCGTGCTGGCGGTCATCGCGGGCGCGCTGCTGATCGCTTACGTGGAAAAAGCGATCCGCTCCGTCATGCCCCGGTCGATCGACGTGGTCTTTACGCCGCTGCTCACCATGCTCTTCTGCGTCATCCCCTACGTCATCTTCATCATGCCGCTCTTCGGCTACGCCTCCGGCGGCATCGTCTGGCTGTTCGGCCGGGCCTGCCTGTCCGACAATCTGCTCGTCCGGGCGATATCGGGCTATCTCGCCGCGGCGCTGTTTCTGCCGCTGGTGGCGGCGGGCATGCACCACGGTCTTGTCGCCCTCTACAGCGTCCAGCTGCAGGAGCTTGGCTTCGTCACGCTCTACCCGGCGCTGGCCATGGCCGGCGCGGGACAGGTCGGCGCGGCCTTCGCGCTGTGGAAAAAAGCGAAAAAGGTCGGCAACGAGGATCTCTGCTCGGTCATCGCGGGCGCGCTGCCGGCGGGCCTTCTCGGCGTGGGCGAGCCGCTGATCTACGGCGTCACGCTCCCCCTCGGCACGCCGTTTCTCACGGCGGGGCTCGGCGCGGGCTTCGGCGGCGCGTTTATCATGGTCACGCAGGTGGCGTCCACCACCTGGGGGCCTTCGGGCTTGCTCGGCGCGTTCGTCATGACGGCCGGCCGGGGCGGCCCCGGGCGCAGCGTCCTGTTTTATCTGATCGCCCTTGTCATCAGCTATATCGGGGGCTATCTCATCACCAAGGTCTTCTACCATGAGCGGGCGCTGGAAGTCCGGACGGAAGCCTCCGCCGAGGACACCGCCTCGCGGCGCTCGTCGCTCTTTGCCCGCCTCTCCCGGAAGCGGTCCCGGCACGTCCGGGCCGGCGAAGCGCTGCAGACCGGCAGGAAACCGGTCGCGGGCGCGCTGCCGCTGACGGCCCCCGTCGACGGCGAGACCGTTCCGATGCGGCAAATCCCCGACATCACCTTCTCCTCCGGCGTCATCGGCAGCAGCATCGGGATCGTGCCGGAAAACGGCCGCATCCTGGCCCCGTGCAGCGGCGTGGTCACAGAGCTTGCCGACACGAACCACGCCCTGACCTTCCGGACGGAGGACGGCATGGAGATCCTGCTGCTGATCGGCATCGACACCTTCATCCTCAACGGCAAGGGCCTTTCCCCCCTGATCTCCGAGGGCGATATCGTCAGCGCCGGTCAGCCGGTGATGGAGGCCGATCTCGACCAGATCCGCAACGCCGGGCTCAACCCCCTTGTTATCACGACGCTGCTGTAAGGAAAAAACGGCGGACGAGCCGCCGCCCCAATAACAGGAAAAGTGGCTGTCTCAAAACGGTAATTGTTTTGAGACAGCCACTTTTTTGCCGTTTCTTACAGATCCAGCGCGCAGACGTCGCCGACCGTTTCCCGGCGGACGGCGACGCAGCTTTCCCCGCCGCGCAGCATCACGACCGGCGGCCGCGGAAAGCGGTTGTAATTCGACGCCATCGAATAGTTGTACGCGCCCGTCGTGCACACGGCGATGCGGTCGCCCCGGCCGGTGTTGGCCGGCAGACTGACGGCCGGCTGCAGGATGTCGCCGCTTTCGCAGCAGCGCCCCGCCAGATCGAAGATCGCGCGCAGACCGCTGCGCTTTTCCGCGTGCAGCACCGTATAGCGCGAGCCGTAAAGGCAGTAGCGCGGGTTGTCGGTCATGCCGCCGTCGGTGATGACGTAGCTTTTATAGCCCGGGATGCGCTTGACGCTGCAGACGGTGTAGACCGTCATGCCCGCGTCCGCCACGATGCTGCGCCCCGGCTCCATCAAAAAGCGCGGCGCATCCAGCCCGGCCTCGCCGAGACGGCTTTTGAGCCGCGCGGCGACCTCGGCAATGCGGGCGGGGATGTCGGAGACGGGGTCTCCGTCCGTATAGCGCACGCCGTAGCCGCCGCCGAGGTTGAGCTCGCGGAAAGAAAGACCGAGCTCGCTCTTTACCTCGGCCATGAAGCCGACCATCAGATCGACCGTGCGCAAAAACACGTCCTCGTCAAAGACCATCGAGCCCACGTGGCAGTGCAGCCCGGCGAGATCCAGACTGTCCATCGTCAGCGCGGCGCGCACGAACTCCATCGCCTGTCCGGTCTCGACCGGGACGCCGAACTTGACGTCCACGGCGCCGGTGTTGACGGCCTCGTAGGTGTGCGGGTCGATGCCCGGCGTGATGCGCAGCAGCACCTTCTGCCGCCTTCCGAGCGCCGAGGCGGCCTCGTTGAGCGCGATCAGCTCGTCGCCGTTGTCCACGATGAAGCAGCCCACGCCCGCCTCCAGCGCAAAGCGGATGTCGTCGTCGGTCTTGCCGTCGCCGTGGTAGTAGATCTTTTCCGCCGGGAAGCCGGCCGAGAGCGCGGTCGCGATCTCCCCGGGCGAGACGGCGTCGACGCCCATGCCCTCCTCGGCCATGATGCGGTACATCTGCCGGAAGGAGGCCGCCTTGCCCGCGTAGAGCGGCAGCGCGTCCGGGCCGAAGCTCCTGCGGAAGGCACCGAGGTACATCCGGCAGTTTTGACGGATGCGGTCCTCGTCCATCAGATACAGCGGCGTGCCGTACCGGTCCGCCAGCGCGGCCACGCTCTGCCCGGCAAAAAGCAGCGCGCCGTCCTCTCCGCGGGAAATGTTGTCGCTCAGCATGCCTGATCCTCCTTGTTTTCTTGTTTTTACCACATTATCACGCTAATCCATAAAAGTCAAGAGAAAGCAAACAGCCTGCCCTGAGGCGGGCTGTTTGCAATATCTAAAAACGAAAAACCAAAAGTTAAAAACGAAATCAACGCTCTTCGCGGAAATACGGCAGGCCCAGCGAGGCGGGCGGCTGGTTCTCGCGCTTGTTGCGCATCGAGGTGATGACCAGCACGATGATCGTCACGACATAGGGCAGCATCTTGTACAGCTCCTTGATGGCGAGGTTCGTGCCGGTGGGGAGATAGACGTTCAGGATGTACAGCCCGCCGAAGAGGATCGAGGCGAAGATGCTGACGTTCGGACGCCAGATCGTGAAGATGACCAGTGCGACGGCCAGCCAGCCGCGGTCGCCGAAGGCGTTGTTCGACCATACGCCGGAGGCGTAGTCCATGACGTAATACAGTCCGCCGAGACCGGAGACCATCGAGCCCAGGCAGGTGGCGGCGTATTTGTAGCGCACGACGTTGATGCCGGCGGCGTCGGCCGTGTTCGGGCTTTCACCCACGGCGCGCAGGTGAAGACCCGTGCGCGTCCGGTTGAGGACATAGGACGAGAGCAGCGCCAGCAGCACGGCGACATAAGCCAGGAAGCTGTAGCTCAGAAAGATCTTGCCGAACCAGCCGAGAGAGTCCGCGAAGGGGAGCTTGCGGCTGAACACCAGGCTCGTCTTGGCCAGAACAATGGAGGGGACGTCGGTTTTGACCAGCTTGATCAGCGAACCGCCGAAGAAGTTGCCCAGGCCCACGCCGAAGGTCGTCAGCGCGAGGCCGGTGACGTTCTGGTTGGCGCGCAGCGTGACCGTGAGGAAGCAGTAGAGCAGACCCATCAGCGCCGAGCCGACCAGGCAGCTCACAAGCGGGATCAGAACGGTCAGAAAATCGTTCATCACAGCGCCGGAGTTTTCATACAGGAAAGCGCCGATGACGCCGCAGATGCCGCCGACGTACATGATGCCGGCGGTGCCGAGGTTCAGGTTGCCGGACTTTTCCGTCAGCGTCTCGCCCGTGCAGCCGAGCATCAGCGGGATGCCCTGCATGACGGCGCGGGGGATGAAGGAGATAAAATCAAACATGATGTTCAACCTCCTTGTTCTTCTTGTGGAAGCTGAGACGGTAGTTGATGAAGAACTCGCTGCCGATGATGCAGAAGATCAAAATACCGGTCAGCATGTCGCCGAAGGACTGGTTCAGACCGACGCTGGTGGCCACCTCGGTGGCGCCGGCGCTCAGAAAGACGAGCAGCCCGGAGAAGATGCCCATGACGGCGGGGTTGAACTTGGCCAGCCACGAGACCATGACGGCGGTAAAGCCCTGGCCGCCGGCGAGCGTGGTGGACACCGTGTGATGGATGCCGCCGACGAGAAGGAAGCCCGTCAGACCGCAGATCGCGCCGGAGAGCAGCATCGTGCGGATGACGACGCGGCCGACCTTGATGCCGACATAGCGGGCGGTGCGCTCGCTCTCGCCGACGACGGTCAGCTCAAAGCCGTGCTTGGTGGAATTGAGATAAAAGAACATGAAAACCGTCAGCAGGATGACGACAAGGATCGGCAGGAGGTAGCGGTTGCCGATCTCCGGCAGCCAGCCGATCCGGGAGCTCTGGTTGACGATGCCGATCTGGCAGGAGCCCTTGGGGTTCTCCCACTTGACGCAGAAAAAGCTGACGATCTGCATCGCGACGTAGTTCATCATCAGCGTGAAGAGGGTCTCGTTGGTGTTGAAGCGCGCCTTGAAGATCGCGGGGACGCCCGCCCAGACCGCGCCGCATACGACGCTCGTAATCAGCATGCACAGAATGACAAGCGCGTTCGGTATGCTGGGCGCCAGCAGCTTCATGCAGGCGGTCGTGGCCATCGCGCCGGCAAGCACCTGACCCTCGGCGCCGAGGTTCCAGCAGCGCATCTTGAACGCGGGGGTGACGGCCAGCGAGATCATCAGCAGGATCGCCGTGTTCTGGAGAAAGAGCCAGGTCTTTCTCGGAGTGCCGAAGGAGCCCCTTACCATGGCGGCGAAGAGCTCGAGCGGGTTCTTGCCCGTGGCGAGCAGCGTGACGAGCGCGCACAGCAGCACGCCCAGCACCAGACCGGCGGCACGGACGGCGAGAGCGCGGCCGCGGCCGAGCTCGCCCCGTTTGGAGATTTGAATCATGCCTTGGCACCTCCCAGTCTTGTCATCAGCGCGCCGACTTCGTTCTTGTCGGTCTTGCGGCCGTCGACGATGCCGCTTACCTTGCCGCCGCAGAGCACGAGGATGCGGTCGGCCAGCTCCAGCAGGACGTCGAGATCCTCGCCGACGTAGACGACGGCGACGCCCGCGGCCTTCTGCTGGTTGATGAGGTCGTAGATCGTGTAGGAGGAGTTGATGTCCAGCCCGCGCACGGCGTAGGCCGTGAGCAGCACGGTCGGCGCGTTGGAGATCTCGCGGCCGACGAGGACCTTCTGCACGTTGCCGCCGGAGAGACGGCGCACCGGCGTGAAGATGCCGGGCGTGTTGACCTCAAGCGCCTCGACCACATGCTCGGCCAGCGTCTTGGGCGACTTGCGGTCGGTAAAGAGCGAGCGGCCCATGCGGAACGAGCGCAGCATCATGTTGTCGGCGAGGTCCATATTGGCCACCAGACCCATGCCGAGACGGTCCTCCGGCACGAAGGAGAGGGATACGCCCATTTCCTGGATGCTCAGCGGATCCTTGCCGATCAGCTCCTCGGAGCTGCCGTCGTTTTCGATATAGCGGATGCTGCCCTTTTCGACCTTCTGCAGGCCGGCGATGGCTTCCAGCAGCTCCTTCTGGCCGCAGCCGGAGATGCCGGCGATGCCGAGGATCTCGCCGGAATTGGCGGTGAAGCTCACGTCTTCGAGCTTGACGGTGCCCTCCTGGTCGATGACGGTCAGCCCGTCAACGACGATGCGGGGCTTGGGGTCCTTGGGCTCGGCGCGGTCGATATTCAAAACCACAGGACGGCCGACCATCATGTTGGTCATCTCCTGGGCGTTTGTGTTCTTGGTGATCATGTCGCCGGTGAACTGGCCCTTGCGGAGCACAGCCACACGGTCGGAGAGGTCCTCGACCTCGTGCATTTTGTGGGTGATGATGACGACGGCCTTGCCGTCGTCGCGCATGTTGCGCAGCACGGCAAAGAGCTTTTCCGTCTCCTGCGGGGTCAGCACGGCGGTGGGTTCGTCAAGGATCAGAATGTCCGCGCCGCGGTAGAGCACCTTGACGAT
>JAFSWC010000004.1 GCA_017444665.1 Oscillospiraceae bacterium | reverse complement strand
TTAATAAAATAGGAGGAAATGAAATGAAAAGATTTCTCGCACTGCTTCTTGCGGTCGTGATGGTCTTCGCCCTTGCCGCCTGCGGCCAGAGCGCTGCTCCCGCCACTTCCGCGCCCGCCGACACTGCGACGGACGACAATTCCGGTGAAGCCGCGCCTGTTGCGGAAGAATCGGGAAGAAATGAAGTTGATTCGTATAGCCTGCTCTATGCGTTCAACATCACCACGCTGGATTATCTCTACGATAACCACAGCACCAACGGTGACTTCACCGCGAACTTCACCGAAGGTCTGCTCACCCAGGACAACCACGGCGTTCTCGTCCCCGGTATGGCCATCGAGTGGGCTCCCAACGAGGATGCTTCCGAGTGGACGTTCACCATTCGTGACGACGCTGTCTGGTCCACCGCTTCCGGCGAAGAGTATGCGCCTGTTACCGCTGAAGACTTTGTTACCGGTCTGAAGCACGCCGCCGATTCCTCGAGCCTTGTCCTCGGCCTTGTCAAGCCCCTGATCAAGGGCCTTGCCGAGTATGCTGACGGCACCGGCAGCTGGGAAGACGTTGGCATCAAGGCTGACGGCAACAAGCTGGTCTACACCCTCACCGGCCCCTGCGGCTACTTCGATGGTCTGACCACCTACAACGTCCTCAGACCTCTGAATGCTGAGTTCTTCGAATCCATGGGCGATTCCTTTGGCGCTGTTGATCCCGCCTCCATCCTGTACAACGGCTGCTACATCCTCTCCTCTGTCGTTCCCGGCCAGGAAGTCAAGTTTGACGCCAACCCGAACTACTACGACAAGGACAACGTTCATGTCCAGCACGTCACCGTCACCTACACCGACGGTAAGGACCCGATGCAGAACTTCAACATGTTCGTGAACGGCGAAGTGACCACCACCGCCATCCAGCTCGGCCAGCCCGAGATGGTCGCGAAGGCCAACGAGCTCTATCCGGACAATCAGTTCAAGGGCATGACCACCTCCACCTCTTTCTGGGGCGCTTTCAACTGGGATAGACAGTCCTACGCTCTCTGGACCGACGCCAACAAGAGCACCACTGCCAAGACCACTGACGACCAGAAGGCCGACACCCATGCCGCTATCCTCAACAAGTACTTCCGTCTCGGCGTTTACGCCGCCTACTCCGAGAAGGCTTACTATGAAGTCGCTCTCGGCGAGATCGCGGAAGACAGAGCCAGAAACACCCTCACTCCTTACACCTTCGCTGCACTGAGCACGGGCGAGTCCTACGGTTCCCTCGTGACGAAGTACCTCGAGCAGGAAGAGGAAGCCTTCGTTGGCATCGATCTCAACGACGGCCAGGATGCCTGGTACAATCCTGAGAGAGCTGTTGCTTTCATGGAGAAGGCCAAGGCTGAACTCGGCGATTCCGTCAAGGAGTGGCCGGTACACCTCGACATGGTTGAGAACGGAACGGACGAACAGGCCAAGAACATGGCTCTTGCCATGCAGAAGTCCATCGAAGATGCGATCGGCGATTACGTCAAGATCGACCTTATCTTCCTTGACAACGACGAGCAGGTCAACGACGCCTTCTACACCAATGAGCGCGGCGAAGACAACTCTGTCGACCTCGCTTTCGCTGCTGGCTGGGGCCCGGACTACGGCGATCCTTACACCTACATCCACTGCTTCGACCCGGCTGACGGCGACATGATGCTCTACTCCGGCATCACCCCGATCATCACCGACAACACCCAGCGTCCTGACTCCCAGACTGCGGCTCTCGAGGCCATCGGCCTGACCGAGATCAAGCCCCTGATGGATCAGGCGAACGCCGCCACCGGTGACGAGAGAATCGATCTCTTCGCCCAGGTTGAGGCCAAGCTGCTTGCCAACGGTATCCTCAGACCCTTCGCCACCAGAGGCGCAGGCCTCGGCGTGTCCAAGGTCAAGCCCTTCTCCGCCGGCTACGGCCTCTACGGTCAGGCTTCGACCAACATTGTTCCTTACTTCAAGTACATGGTCGTTTACGATCAGCCCATCACGGCCGACGAGTACTATGCTGCTAAGGAAGCTTGGCTTGCTGGCGACTGATATCTGACTTTCCACAGCATTCGCAAATTCTGAATAAGCTATAGAAAATGAGAGCTAGAAGATGCTCATTCCTCTAGCTCTCAGTTTCTCTTGTTAGGAGTTGTTCTCATGAGCAAGGGTTATATCCTTAAGAGACTGATTCGATCGGTCATTTCCATTCTGTTGATAATGCTGATCGTTTTCACCCTGGTCTATACGCTCGTTCCGCGCAACAGTATCTTTTCCGGCGACGACGGATACAGAAAGCTTGCCTCAAAGCCGGACGACAAGACTGACTACATGTATAATATCTGGCAGAAGCTCGGATATCTGACCTTCGTGCGCTCCGCCGACTATTTCCAGACGCTCTATGCGGTGGATTCTCCGGAGATGGCCGCTGCGCTCGAGCCGGGTTCGGAAGCCGGTGAACAGTTCAAGGCCAAATACGAAGCCGAAGGGTATACGGTCGAACAGTATACCAAAAGCGGACGTTACTACGCCTATAAGGACATTCCTGTTATCAAGCATGTAGCAGCCTGGTTTTCAGATCTGATCGAGATCGACACACCGATGTCTGTTCAGGATGAAAACAATCCGGACCTGAAGCGCGGGCTCTCTTTCGGCAGAACCGAATCGGGCGGCATCGCTCTTATAGGAAGCGGAACGACTCACAAATACCTGATCTATACCGACAGCCACTTCCCCTGGCTGCATCAGAATGTCATCAAGCTCTGCTTTGGCGATTCCTATCCCACGTATCAGGGGCTTGATGTTATGTCTGTCCTGTTCCAGACGCAGGGAACAGAAGTTAAAAGACCGGTAACATACGCGACCGGCAAGGAAGCTGAATCCGGTATCATCTTCGGTTCGCTTACCTATAAGAAAATTCTCGACCGTCTTGATCGGCAGAAATTTGTCGACAACTATGCGACCTTCCAGACGGCTAAGAATCAGCCGTCCATGATCGGTACTTCCTTTATTATCGGCATCTTTGCCATGCTGATTTCCTATGGCTTGGGTCTGCCCATCGGTATCCTGATGGCCAGGAAGAAAGACAAGCTTGCCGATAAACTGGGCATGGTCTATATCATCTTTATCATCGCAGTGCCATCGCTGGCATACATCTATTTGTTCCGGTATTTTGCCACCGCGGCCTTCGACCTGCCGTCCGTTTTCACGACCTACGGCGCGTCTGATATCCGCTCGTGGATCCTTCCTACGATTTCGCTTGCACTCCCGTCCATTGCCAGCCTGATGCTTTGGACCAGAAGATATGTTGTGGACCAGATGAGCCAGGACTATGTCAAGTTCGCAAAGGCGAAGGGCCTCAACCAGAGAGAGATTTTCAACAACCACATCTTTAAAAACGCAAGTATTCCGATCGCGCAGGGAATCCCGGCCTCTCTTGCCGGATGCATTGCCGGCGCCATCATTACCGAATCCATCTACGCCGTTGGCGGCATGGGCAAAATGCTTCCGAACGCGATCCAGCAGCACAACAACGTAATGGTCGTGGCACTGGCCTTTATCTTCTCCACTGTTTCAGTGCTGTCCGTGCTGGCCGGAGATATTATCCTGACAAAGGTCGATCCGCGCATTTCGCTCACAGAAAAGGCAGGGAGATCATAATGGACGAGAAAAATTTGGAAAACAAAAATGATCTCTTCGGATTTGCATCTTTTGATAAATATGAATCCGAACACATTGCCGCGCCGCAGTATTCCTACTGGAAGTCCGTATGGCGTACATTCGTAAAAAACAAATTTACCGTTGCCGTCGCCATACTGATGCTCGTTCTGGTGCTTTTCGCGCTGATCCAGCCGTCGATCTCCGGATACGATCCGCTAATCGCCCCGAATGTCAACAACGCTGAAATGAGATTCATCAAGCCCTGTGCCGAGCATATCTTCGGCACCGACAATCTGGGCAACGAGGTGTTCGACGTCGTCTGGGCCGGTGCCAGAAACTCGATCATCATCAGCTTCGTCTGCACCTTCATTACCATGTTCATCGGCGTTGTGGTCGGCGCGATCTGGGGCTTCTCCAAGAGTATGGACAAGTGGATGCTTGAGATTTACAACATCGTATCCAACGTCCCGTTCCTTCTTCTGGCGATGATCCTCTCTTACGTTCTCGGCGCCGGCATGGGAACCTTGATTTTCGTTATGTGCGTGACCGAGTGGGTGTTTGTCGCATTCTTTATCCGCACCCAGGTCATGATCATCCGTGACAGAGAGTATAACCTCGCTTCCAAGTGCCTCGGCACGAGCACCTGGACCATGATCAAGAACAATATCCTTCCCTACCTGATCTCGGTCATTATGACCTATGTCTCGAGAATGATCCCCTCTCTGATCTCCTATGAGGTTTTCCTTTCGTACATGGGCCTCGGCCTCGGCGTGACGAAAGCATCTCTCGGCCGCATGATCTCGATCTATACTTCGTATATGAACGGATATCCGCATCTGTTCTGGATTCCGGTTACCGTGCTTGCCGTCCTCTCCATTTCTCTCTATATCGTCGGTCAGAGACTCGCGGATGCGGCTGACCCGCGTACGCATATGTAAGGAGGGAAACAGAATAATGGACGAAACAAAAAATGTAATCATTTCCGCAAAGGACATCGAGGTCAAGTTCCGCGTTCGCGACAAGTATCTCACGGCCATCCGGAATGTTTCCCTGGATTTGTATGAGGGAGAGACCTTTGCCATCGTCGGCGAGTCCGGCTCCGGCAAATCGGTGTTCACCAAGACCTTTACGGGCATGCTGGAGTCCAACGGAACGATCTCGAACGGCTCCGTCATGTTCCACGGGACGGATCTGACCAAGCTCAGGACAGACAAGGACTGGGAAGGCATCCGCGGTGCGAAGATCTCCACGATCTTCCAGGACCCCATGACCTCCCTCAACCCGATCCGTACCATCGGCTCGCAGATCACCGAAGTCATCGAAAAGCACCAGAAGATCTCCAAGGCCGAGGCAAAGCAGCAGGCCATCGAGATGATGGACCGCGTCGGCATCCCGGATGCGGCCAACCGTTTTGACGAGTATCCCTTCCAGTATTCCGGCGGTATGCGTCAGCGTATCGTGATTGCCATTGCGTTGAGCTGCCATCCCGAGATCCTGATCTGCGACGAGCCGACGACGGCTTTGGATGTCACCATCCAGGCGCAGATCATCAAGCTGATCCGCGATCTGCAGAAGGAGCTTGGCTTCACCACGCTCTACATCACGCACGACCTCGGCGTTGTGGCCAACGTGGCCGACCGTGTCGGCGTCATGTACGGCGGCCAGATCATCGAATACGGCACGGTCGAGGAGATCTTCTTCGATCCGAGACATCCCTATACATGGGCTCTTTTGTCCAGCCTTCCGCAGCTTGGCGTGAAGGGAGAGGATCTGTTCTACATCACGGGCACGCCGCCTTCTCTGTTCAACGAGATCAAGGGCGATGCGTTCGCACCGCGCAACGAGCACGCTCTCAACATCGATTTCCAGGAGGAGCCGCCCTTCTTCAAAGTGAGCGACACGCACTATGCCAAGACCTGGCTGCTTGATCCGCGTGCGCCGAAGCTTGAAAAGCCAGAGGTCATCCATGACCTGCATGAGAAGATCAAACTGATGACGGATAAGGGAGGTGCTTTCCATGTCGACTGAAGACAGAGAAGTGATCCTGTCCATCAAACACGTTGACGTGACCTTCGAAACAGGACACAAAAAGAAACTGCGCGCTGTAAAAGACGCAAACTTTGACATCTATAAGGGCGAGACTTTCGCGCTGGTCGGTGAATCCGGCTCGGGCAAAACGACGCTGGGACGCGCCATCATGCGCATTAACCCCTGCAGCGCCGGCGAGATCCTCTTCGAGGGCAAACGCATCTCCGGCAAAATCTCCCGGGAAGAGGACCGCAATGTGGTCCGCAACATCCAGATGATTTTCCAGGATCCTGCCGCTTCCCTCAACGAGCGTGCTACGATCGAGTACTGTGTATCCGAAGGTCTGTACAACTTCCATCTCTACAAGGATGAGAACGAGCGGATCGAAAAGGTAGACCGCGCGCTTGAATCTGTGGGTCTGCTGCCGGAGCATAAATCGCGCTATCCGCACGAGTTTTCCGGCGGTCAGCGTCAGCGCGTCGGCATTGCGCGCGCGATGATCATGGATCCCAAGTTCATCGTCGCGGACGAGCCGATCTCGGCTCTGGATGTTTCGATCCGTGCGCAGGTGCTGAACCTGATGAACAAGCTCAAGGCTGAAAGAAACCTGACCTATCTTTTCATCGCGCATGACCTGTCCGTCGTCCGCTTCATTGCTGACAGGATCGCGGTCATCCATCTCGGCGAGATCGTCGAGATCGCCGAATCCGAAACGCTGTTCAAGTATCCGATGCACCCCTACACCGTATCACTGCTTTCGGCGGTTCCGATGCCGGACCCGATCGTGGAAAAAACGAGACATCACATCGTCTACGACCCGTCCAAACTCGAGCAGACCGATGAGCAGCGTGAGCTGCGTGAAGTGCGTCCGGGCCATTTCGTGTTCTGCACGAACAACGAGTTCACCCGGTACCGGGAGAAAATGGACCGGATGGAGCAGGAGATCGGCTGAAAAGCAAAAAAGAAGATCAAACCGTTATCGGTTTGATCTTCTTTTTTGCTGCCATTTTAATACTATTTTCGATTAAAAGCAGACACTTTTCATTGAAAAGGTGCCGCCGGACGCGTCACCCCCTCGGCGTCAGAAACGCAGAGGACGTCTGCGGCGCATAAGTTCGGCATACGAAATCAAAGATTTCGAGCCTCACTTATCATACAGATTCCGACGCGCTGACGCGCTGTTAAAAGCAGACTTTGTCTACTTTTAATGGGAAACTATTATAAGCGCTTGCCCGCCCGGCAGCTGCCGCGGCGAGGCGCCTCGGGCTTTTTGCTTCAGGGATAGAATACATAGGCGATGATGACCGCCGCCAGCAGATACACGATCCCGAGGAAAAGCGGATAATTGAACGCGCCTTCGCGCTTTTCACGTGCGTCGCTGATAAATTTGGCGATGTCTTCTTCCTGCTGCATCTGCGCGCCGCGACGGACAGCAAACCGTCTGGCGATCGAGCGCCCGCTGTGCTGAAGATAGTAATTGCTGACGTCAAAGTCCCCGTGCAGCACCAGAGAATAGATGATGCCGACGATTACCAGAAGGAGAGAGACGATGGTCATCGCATCCGTAAAGACCAGCAGACGGTTTTGTTCTGCCCGCAATGCTGCAGCCAGCGGATAAACGAGCGTGATGATGAGATGGGAGATGAGCATCGAGGGACGGATGTTTTTCATTCTTTTGAACATGGACTTCACCTGCCGGGCAGCGAAAAGAGAAGAGCTGCCCGCTTTTTATGTTTTATTGAGACCGCGCGCCAGGGACTGTCTTACTTTTTCATCTTAACAGACAGGAAGAGCTCCCGTCAAGAAGAAGGGAGAGAAAGCGAAGCCGTCCGCTCACCGCGCAGGTTGTCAAGCCGCGGAAGGGGTGGTATAATGGGATCATCAATCAAAAAAGAAGGAAAGCGACATGGCAAAAAGCGATTGGTACAAACAGATGTCCGTCTATCAGATTTGGCCGCGCAGCTTTTGCGACGGCAACGGCGACGGCATCGGCGACCTCTGGGGCGTGCTGGAGAAGCTTGACTACATCAAGTCGCTGAACGTGGACGCGATCTGGTTCTCCCCGCTCTTCCCGTCGCCGAACGCCGACTACGGCTACGATATCTCGGACTATATGGACATCCACCCCGATTACGGCAATCTCGACGTCTTCCGCGAAGTGCTCGACGGCGCGCACGCGCGCGGCATGCGGGTCTTTATGGACCTGGTCGTCAACCACACCTCAGACGAGCATAAGTGGTTCATCGAAAGCCGCAAGAGCAAGGACAACCCTTACCACGACTATTACTACTGGCGCAAGGGCAAGCGCACGCGCAGCGGCCGCCGTCTGCCCCCCAACAACTGGTCGAGCGTGTTTGAGGGCGGCGCGTGGGAGTATGACGCAAAGCTTGACGAGTATTATCTGCACGTCTTTGCCAAGAAACAGCCGGATCTGAACATGTCCAACCCCAAGGTGCGCGAGGAGGTCAAAAACATCCTGCGCTTCTGGCTGGACATGGGGGTGGACGGCTTCCGCGAGGACGTGATCACCTTCATCGCCAAGGACGAGGGACTGCCCAGTTCCTATCCCGCGCTGCCGGTGGCCAACGGCGTCAACCACTATGCCAACCGTCCCAAGGCGCACGAATACCTGATGGAGTTCAAGCGCGACGTGCTGGATTTCTATGACTGCTTCACGGTCGGCGAAAGCCCGATGACGACGGCGGACAGCGCGCTGAAATACATCGCCGAGGGCAAGAACAAGGTCCTTGACGAGATGATCGCCTTCTCCCACATGGAGGCCGACTGCTTCATGCTCGACATGATCCAGCTGCCGTTCAATCTTGTCAAGATGAAGCGCGCCTTTTCCGAATGGCAGCGCAAGCTGCAGGGCAAGGCCTGGAACGCCCTTTACATAGAAAACCACGACCATCCGCGCATCATCAGCCGCTACGGCAGCGAGGAATACCGCGTCGAAAGCGGCAAGATGCTGGCCGCCATGTATATCCTCCAGCGCGGCACGCCCTTTGTCTACCAGGGCCAGGAGATCGGCATGCTCAACATCAATCTGCCGGAGCTTTCCATGTATAAGGACGTGATGGCGGAAAACAATATCGCCATCGCCACGCGCTTTATGCCGCGCTCGACGGCGATGAAGCTGCTGGCCCGCTCCTCGCGCGACAACGCCCGCACGCCCTTCCAGTGGAGCGCCGAGGAAAACGCCGGCTTTACGATCGGCACGCCCTGGTTCACCGTCAACGAAAACTATCGCGAGATCAACGCCGCAGACCAGGAAAACGATCCCAACTCGCTTTTGAATTTCTACCGCGCAATTCTGAAATACAAAAAGGAAACGCCCGTTGCGATCTGGGGCGATTATACCGAGTATTTCCCCAAGGACAAGCATTTCTACGTCTATTCGCGCAGCTACGAGGACAAGCGCCTGCTCGTCATCTGCTCGTTCACGCGCGAGTCGCTGCGCTTCGAGGCGCCGGAGGGCTTTTATCTGGGGGAGGGGAAGCTGGTTTTCTCCAATTACGAAAACAATTACGTCATTATGAACGGCTTTACCTCAAGGCCGTATGAAATGAGAGTGTATGCTTTTGAATGAAAAACACGCCTTTTCCGCCGTCTCGGAAAAGGCCTATGCCAAGCTGAACATTTCCCTTGACGTCACGGCAAAGCGCGCCGACGGCTATCACGACATGCTGATGATCATGCAGACCGTATCGCTCTGCGACGAACTGACGATCACGCCCGAATACGGCGGCGCCGTCCACGCCGTGACGGGGCTTCCGTATGTGCCGGGGGACAAACGCAATCTGGCCGTGCGCGCCGCGCTGAAATATCTTGAGCTCGTCGGCGACGAGGGACGCGGCATGAAGATCACGATCCGCAAAAACATCCCCGTCGGCGCGGGCATGGCCGGCGGCTCGGCCGACGCGGCGGCGGTGCTGCGTGCGCTCAACCGCGCTTACGGCGATCCGCTTTCGCCCGAGGAGCTTTGCGCGGCGGGGGAGACCGTCGGCTCCGACGTGGCCTTTTGTCTGCGCGGCGGAACGACGCTTGCCTCCGGCCGCGGCGAGATCCTGACGCCTCTGCCCTCGCTGCCTCCCTGCCGCTTCGTCATCATCAAGCCGGAGTTTTCCATTTCCACGCCGGAGCTGTTCCGCAAGCTTGACCAGGGACGCCTGAACTGCCATCCGGACACCGAAGGGCTGCTTGCGGCGCTTGATGCGCAGGATCTGGACGGCCTCTGCCGCCGGCTGTACAACGTCTTTGAGGACGTCGACGACCGCCGCATGCGCGCGACCCGTACGGCCAAGGGCGCACTGCTTGACCACGGCGCGCTGGGCGCGGTGATGACCGGCACCGGCTCGGCCGTTTTCGGCGTCTTCCGCGACGAGGAAAGCGCAAACGCCGCCTGTGCCGCGCTGAAGGGCGAATACCGCTTCGCCTGCGTGGCCGAGGCTGTCGGCCCGCTTCTGTAAAAAGGTTAGAAAGAACAAAAACCGTCTATACTGTGTATGAACATACACAAGTAAGGCGGTTTTTTATTTATGGATCATCAAAACACGTACCGGTTAAAGGCCTGGGAGCTGGCGCTGCTGTGCGCGCTGTGCCTTACGCTCTCGGCCGCCGTCTGGGCGCAGGGGAGAGTGCAGCGCATCGAGGACGGGCTCATCCGCCTGCACGTCCTTGCGGTATCGGACGAGGAGCGCGAGCAGGCGGTCAAGCTGCGCGTGCGCGACGCGGTGCTTTCCTTTCTTCAGCCGGAATTGGAGACCGTGACCGACAAAACCGAGGCCGAGCGGATCGTTCTCAATTGCCTTCCGCAGCTTTGCGCCGCGGCGGAGGAGGCCGCCGAGGGGCGGAACGTCGCCGTCACCCTCACGCGCGAGCGCTATCCGACCCGGCGCTACGGGAGCTTTGCGCTTCCGGCCGGGGAATATGACTCGCTGCGCGTGATCCTCGGCGAAGGAAAGGGACGCAACTGGTGGTGCGTCGTTTTCCCGCCCGTCTGTCTCGACGCGGGCAGCGAGGAGCTGCTGTCGGACGCCGTCGGGGACGAGACCTTTCAGATCCTGTGCGGCGACGGGCAAACCGCCCTGCGCTTCAAGCTCCTCGAACTCTGGGGAAAACTGACACAATAACAGGAAGGGAACAGCAAAGCTGTTCCCTTCCTGTTTACTGAAAACTACTCGGCCTTGCGGCAGGTGAAGAGGATCACCTGGCGCTCTTTGGCGATTTCCTTTAACAGCTCCATGGCCTGCTTCATGCGCGTCTCGTCCAGATTTACCAGCGCGTCGTCGATGATCAGCGGACAGGGCTCGCCATCCGGCAGCGCCAGCCGGCAGACCGCAAGCCGCACCGCCAGATACAGCAGATCCAGCGTCCCGGCGCTGAGAAAACCGCTGTCGTGGGCGACCGTGTCGCTTTGCGTGCGCGTCATGGCGGAAAAATCGCGGTTGATCAGCACCTGGGAATAGCGCCCGCCGGTCATGCGGGACATATACTCCGCCGCCACGCGCCCAAGTTCGGGCGAAAAGCGGCTTTGCAGCTCGTCGTCGGCGCTGCGCAGCGTCTCGGCGGCAAGCGAAATGTCCTCATATTCCTGCTCGATCGCCGCGCGCTCTTCCTCCATCGTGCCAAGCTCGCTCTTGAGCACCATCGTGTCGCCCATGGCGGACAGCCGGCCCTTGAGCATCGCGATCTGGGCCGACAGCTGCTCGGCCTCGGCGCGCTTAAGGTTGAGCTCTCTGCCGATCCGCGCGGCGGGCGAACTGCCGCCGACAAAGTCAAGGTCGGCCAGCGCGTCCTCCTCCAGCTTCTGCTGACGGCGGCGGGCAAGCTCATACCGCTCGCGGGTCTGCCGCTCGGCGTCCTCGGCGGCGTAAGCGGCGGCGCAGAGCTGCCGATGCGCCTCAAACGCCTGGGCCAGCTCCGAGGCATGCGAAACGCCGTATCGCTTCAGCAGCGCTCTTCGCTCGCTCCGCGCCTTTGCCGCGGCCTGCTTCGCCGTCATAAAGCGCGCGAGGAAAACGATCGCGGCGATCAGAAACACGCCCGCGGCAATGATATAGGCCAGGTTGTCGAAAAAGGTATACAGCGTAACGCCGGCGACGGTCAGCAGGAAAAACAGCACGAGCAAAAGCGCGGAATTTTTCTTCTGATAGACGCTCTTGAGCTCCGCCATCCTGGCGAGGTCGGCGCTGACGCGCTGCTCCACGCTGCGCAGATCGCCGTCGCCGAAGGGGCTTTTGCGCAGCTCGGCGTGCCGGGTGGAAAGGCGCTCCATCGCAAGGTCGTGCTCATGGCTTGCCTCGCTGAGCACCGAGCGCCCCCGGTTCAGCGTTTCAAGCGATTCGCGGCGCTGGCGCTTGCGCGTTTCGGTCACTTCGCTCTCCAGTCGTGCGCACGCGGCGCGCGTCTGTTCCAGCTCCTCTTCAAGCTTTCCGATGTTCTCGGCCGAGCCGCCCATATCGTCAAGCAGCCGGCGCGAATCGCCGATCCGGCTTTCCAGATCCGGCAGCATGCCGCGCCGGTTATAGCGGCGTTTGCGCTGCCAGGCGCGCAGCCGCGCGTCCGCCTCGGAATACGAGGTCTGCTCCTCGCCGGTCGAGACGATCGCGTTGATGCGCCGCTCCAGATCCGGGCTGCCCGACACGGCGACGGCGCCCTGCTCGATAAAGGCGCTGCGGCGGAACACGTCGCGCGTCACGCCCGTCAGCTGCTCGCCCGCGTTCTGGCCCGTCATGCCCTCTACCTTTATGTTCGTGCCGGTATAGGTGGCGGAAAACTCGCGCATGGGGGCGCTTTTGGTCTTCGTCGTGCGCGTCAGCGTGATGTCGCAGCGGTCGGCCGTCACGTCCATCTGCCCCTCCATCGCCGCGCCGGACCAGGGGGCGTAGCGCTGCTTGTCCGGCAGATAACCGCCCCGCACGCGCTCGCCGGAGTCGACGCCGTACAGCATCGCCCGGATGAAGGCGCACCAGGTGGATTTGCCGCTTTCGTTCGGCGCGTGGATCACGTTCAGCCCGTCGTGAAAAGACAGCGTTTCGTTTTCCAGCTTGCCGAAGGAGGCCGTCAGCTTATTGATCATCATGGCGGACCACCTCCTCGCGGTTATCGATCGCGGCCAGACCCCAGCGGGCGGCCTGCTCGATATGCAGGCGCTCCTCGTCGGTCCGGGCGGCGTCATAGCGTTCGCGCAGCTTTTGCAGGAACAGCGCGCGCAGCGAATCGCCGCCGGCCTTTTCCCATACGCTCTGCCGCAGGCGCGTTTCGTCGCGCAGCTGCAGCTCAAAGAAAAACTCGCTTAAATTCTCGTGCAGCCGCCGCAGATCGGGCGGCGCGTCGGTCTCGCCGGTCAGAAGGATGCGGTAGATGTCGCGCACCGTGTCGTCGGGCAAAAGCGTGTGGATGGCAAGCAGCGGCTCGGCGCCGCTGACGTCGACCTCCATCACCTCATATCGGCGCGCGGCGACAGACAGCTCCCGCAAGGTGCACTTCCCGCCGTCAAGCTCGACAAGATCGACAAATTTTTCGCCCGTCTCGTCAAAGCCGCGCCCTTCGGGGCAGCCGGGCCAGGCGTACCAGACCTCGCCCGCGCGGCGCAGGCCGCTTGCCTTGTGGATGTGGCCGAGCGCGGCATAGTCCATCCCGCTTTCGGCCAGTTCGTCCTCGCTGATCGGGTCATAGGCCGAATCGCGCGCGCCCACCTCGCCGTGCAGACAGAGGAGATTGACCACGCCCTCCTCGCGCGGCGCGTGAAAGCCGCGCAGCAGCGGCCCGCTGCGCCGGTCGGTAAAGGCTGCGCCGTACACGCGCACGCCAAGCGCCGGCAGCTCGACGCATTCGATCGTCTCCTGCGTGAAGATATGGATGTTTCCGGGCAGCTTCAGCCGCGCGTAGGGCGAGCGCTCGGAATAAAAATCGTGGTTGCCGGGGGCGATGAACACCGGCACGGGGATCTTCTGCAAGCTGCGGATCAGCTCCTCGCCGGTTTCATAAAAGGTATTGTCGCTGTCAAGCAGATCGCCCGCAAAAAGCACCAGATCCGCCTTTTCGCTGACGGCAAGCGCGGCGATCCTGCCAAGCAGATCGCGCTGCTCGCCGCGGCGGATGGCAGCCTTGCCCGCGCCCAGCCCTTCAAAAGGGGAGTCGAGATGCAGATCGGCCGCGTGCAGGATGCGAAGGCTCATCCGAGCCTCACCCCCTCCGCGCGCAGACAGCGGCCCGTCTCCGGGTCGATCTCAAACAGGCAGCCCTCCAGCTTGGCCGGGCCCTTGGCGGATTCATAGCGGCGCGGCGGATCGCCCATGAACTTGCCAATGCTCTGCTCCGGGTCGATGCCCAGCACCGATTGCGCCGCACCCGTCATGCCAAGGTCCGTGATATAGCCGGTGCCCTTCGGCAGCACCTGGGCGTCGGAGGTCTGCACGTGCGTGTGCGTGCCCCACACGGCGCTGGCGCGCCCGTCGAGAAGGAAACCCATCGCACGCTTTTCGCTGGTCCCCTCGGCGTGAAAGTCGACCAGGATGATCTTTTCGCGGATTTCGTCCATATATCCGTCGGCGATGGCAAAGGGGTTGTCCGTGTTGACATCCAGCGTAAAGCGGCCCATCAGATTCAGCACGCACACGTCGCCGAACGCGGTCTGATACACCTCGATGCCCTTGCCGGGGCACTGGGGGGCAAAGTTGGCAGGGCGCAGGATGCGCCGCCGCTCCTCCAGATAGGGGCGCAGCTCGGTGCGCGTCCAGGTGTGGTTGCCCAGCGTGATCACGTCGGCCCCCGCATGCAGGATCTGGTCGGCCTGCTTGGGCGTGATGCCGACGACGTTGGCGTTTTCGCCGTTTACCACAACAAAGTCGATGCCCTGCGCCTTGCGGTAATCACGCAGATGGCTGCTGAGATATGTAAGGCCGGGCTCGCCGCATACGTCGCCGACGGCCAGAATTTTCACGCTCATAGGAATTCCTCCCGAAAAGGCTTTATCTTACCCTTATCATACCACATTTCCGCCTTCGCTATCAATGAATTTTCTGTGTATAAACGCCGCGGAAGCGAAAAAGCCTTTCCAGTTTTTCCCGTGCGCCTGCGCGGGAAAATGCGCGCATACTATTATAGAAAACAAGCCGCGCTCCGTGCGCGGCGGAAAAGGGGAGAACTTATGAAAAACAACGATCTCTATCTCGGCATCGGTCTCGGCATGGCCGCGGGCGTGCTCTCCGGGCTGCTGATGCGCCCGAAGCGCAAAAACGTCAAGAGCGCGGTCGCGCAGATCATCGGCGACATGGCGGACTCGGTATCGAAAAACATGGGCTGGTAAAGAAAAATTTTCCGGCAAGTTGGAAAAAACACTTGCAATTCTATTTCAGCTGTGCTAATATGTTCAAGCTGTCGATAGTAAACGATCGATATGCGCCGTTAGCTCAGCTGGATAGAGCGTCTGGCTACGGACCAGAAGGTCAGGGGTTCGAATCCCTTACGGCGTGCCAAAATGTGGGACACCCATTCGGGTGCCCCACATTTTGCATTCTGGATATAGCGACTTCGAACCCCTGACCTTAAAACGCGAAGCGTTTTTTGAGCGAAGCGGAAAAAAGTTGCGAAGCAAGGCGCGAAGCGCTGAACTTCGCAGGGGTTCGAATCCCTTACGGCGTGCCAAAAAGCGGGATACCCATTCGGGTATCCCGCTTTTTGATTTTTGTCAGAGGGATTCGAACGGGAGCGGGAGTGAATGACGTGCCGGGGGCACGTCAGAGCCGCGACCCGGCCTCCGCCGCAGCGGAGGTCGAATCCCTTACGGCGGTTTTTTGAGCAACCGGACGAAAGAGACCTCATCCGCCTCGCTGCGCTCGGCACCTTCCCCGTGCGCGGGGAAGGCCTCCGCCGCCCTAAAGGACTAGCTTCGCGTCGCAGAGGAGGAAAGAATCCCTTACGGCGTGGCCAAAAAAGAGATCCCATATGGAAGATATTCTTTTTACCGCCAATCATTTTGCGGCTTGATTGGCCTGTTGGTTTATTCACTATAGAGAATTAAAAATTCCCAAAGAGTAGTCCTCGTGGTATAATCTAACCAATAAGACTGGTTAACAGGTGGATGAACTATGAGAAAAATTACACTTGCTGAATGGTGTGAACGAAATAATCGGCAAGATATTCTTGCTGAATGGGATGCCGAGAACAACAAACAGCTAGCCGAAACTCCGTATACCATAGCTTCGCGTAGTTCCACAAAAGTATGGTGGATATGTGGTACGTGTAATAACCGCTGGAAAACCGCAGTAACAACTCGAGTTAATGGTTGTGGGTGTCCAGTATGCGGACACAAAGAATGCGATAGAAAACGAAGACAGGTCTCATTTGAAGACAGTCTTGCGAACACACATCCTGAATTACTCGCTGAATGGGATTATTGCAAGAATAAGGACATCGATCCTAAACAAATATCCCATGGAAGCAGCCTTAAAGTTGGTTGGATATGCAAGAAATGCGGAAAGAGTTGGGAAGCAACAGTTGCTAATCGAGTTTATGGAAAAGGATGCCCATACTGTGCACATATAAAGGTGAATACTGGCGTAGATGACTTGCAGAGCTTGTTTCCAGAAATCGCTGCAGAGTATGATGATCTAAAAAATACAATTCCAGTGGCAGAAGTGTTTGCAAAAGCAAATTACAAAGTATGGTGGAAGTGCCCTAAAGGACATTCATATTATGCTAGAGTTGCTGATAGAACTAATTCAAACCATGGTTGCCCATATTGTAGTGGAAGAATAGCAATAACGGGAACTAATGATTTAAAAACTGTTTACCCCGATTTGGCTAAGGAATGGGACTATGAAAAAAACAAACCACTTCTTCCTGAAGAAATACTCCCAAGTTCAGGTCAGAAAATTTGGTGGAAATGTGAAAAGGGACACTCTTGGCAAGCGCCGCCATACAATCGCATTAAAGGAGTAGGCTGTCCTACATGTAATGGTTTTATACAAACGTCTCTTCCTGAACAGGCAATTCAGTTTTATCTTGCTCCACATTTCAATTTAGTTAGCAGATCAAAAATACAAGGTGTGGAAGTAGATATTTTCTTACCTGACTATAATATTGGAATTGAGTATGATGGGATATACTACCATTCATCAGAAAAGAGTCGGCAGAAAGAGGAAAAGAAGAATAAACTATTACAGGAAACGGGAGTAACTCTTATACGAATCAAAGAAGACTCAGAGAGAGACGCAATAGAAGACAATACTATATATTACAGACTAAAACCAAATTATTCAGCATTGGACAATGCAATAAAGACATTAGTTACAATGCTTGAACGCATTACACATGTTAACTGTTCCGAAGATATTGATTTCAATCGAGACAGACTAAAAATCCTTGCTTTATATAAACAGTATGTATTGAAGAATAGTTTCGCTGTAGCAAACCCATCTCTATTAGCAGAATGGGATTATAATAAAAACAGTAATATTTCGCCTGAATCGTTCTCACTCCGTAGTAATCAAAAAGTGTGGTGGTTATGCCCAGAAGGGCACTCGTACATGGCGAGCATACAGAATCGTACAAATGGAACTGGGTGCCCCGTTTGTAACAACAAACAACTCCTAACAGGGTATAACGATATTGTGGCCAAAAATCCTGCTCTTGCATCTGAATGGGATTATTCAAAAAATGGGATTACCCCCGATAAAGTAATCTGCTCAAGCCCCAAGAAGTATTGGTGGAAATGTTCGGCTTGCGGATTAGAATGGGAAACGGCTCCTTGCAACAGAGAAAGAGGATCAGGTTGCCCTCGCTGTGCACAAAAAAGAGTTGGGGCGAAAAATCAAATACCAAAAGAGAATGAAATAACTTTGGAGGTTGCGTTTCCTGAGATTGCCGCTCAGTGGGATAAACAGAAAAACGGGGGACTATCTCCAGATCAAGTTCTTCCATATAGCAACAAAAAAAGGTGGTGGATATGTCCAAAAGGTCACTCATATGAAATGCGAGTTATAACGAGGACAAATAACGGATGCAATTGTCCTTACTGTTCAGGACAAAAGGTTTTAAAGGGATATAATGATCTTGCGACGCTACGACCCGAGATAGTTAAGGAGTGGGATTATTCTAATAATACTTTCATGCCAGAGGAGGTTTCTGCGGGATCTACACGAAAGGCTTGGTGGATTTGCCCGACTTGTGGAAATCATTATATAACAACAATTCAAAATCGCACGAAATTTCAAGCAACTGGGTGCCCTGTTTGCGGAAAAGAAAAAGCCGCCATGAGCAGGAAAAGAGCAGTTAGAAATATTGAAACAGGAGAAGTGTTTGAAGGAATTGTAGATGCTGCGAGAAAGTATAACAAGTCATCTACAACGCTTTCTGCTTGCTTGGCGGGAAAGAGTCATACAGCATATGGGTACCATTGGGAATACTACCAAGAAGAAAAGAACTAAATGCAAGAAAAGGCGAGAGGTTTTTCCTCTCGCCTTTTCCATCTCACCTCTGCATGCCTTTAGCTGGTTTCTCAATTCGCTTCGCCCGGCGCCCTCCCCGTGCGCGGGGAAGGCAGCCGCGGGTCGGTCTGTCATTCTGCCAAGATTCACCATTCGGGAATTGAGCAGTTTATCCAATTGCCAATTTCAGGGCGGTATGGTATGCTATTACTGGACTATGCCGTAGTCTGTCTCGGCATGCCCGGAAGAATACGAAGACGCATCTTTTCAAGGCGCGGCGGAGGGAAACATGAAACTTCACGAGAAGCTTCTTGCACTGTGGAAAAAGCTGCGAAAGGACGATCTGGTCGCCATTCTGTGCGGCCTGTTCATCGTCGCGGTCGCCATCGGAAACGCCGTCTCCGGCGCTGCGGGGCGGCAGGCCGGCGTGGCCGACAGCGAGGTGCCTGCCGGCGCCCTGACGCTGACCGGTACGGCCATGGGCCGCAACGCCGATATTACCGTCCAGATCGCCGCGACCAACGATCATATCTATCAGATCAAGATCCTCGAGGATGAAGAGACGGAAGGGATCGGCTCGAAGGCGATTTTGTCCCTGCCCAGGATCATCTATGACGCGCAGAGCCTGAAGGTCGACGCTGTCTCCGGCGCGACGCTCTCGTCCGACGGCATCAAGGCCGCTATCTTCAACGCCCTCAAGAGCGGCGGGCTCGATCCGGCCAACTTCGGCGGTTCGATCATCAAGGTCGAGCAGATCGCCGCCCAGGTCGAGACGCACTCCGGCGTTACGGTGCTGCACGCCGCCGACTGGGCCGAGAAGTACCCCGAGATCTATGAAAGCTGGAACATGACGCGCGAGAGCGACGAGATCGTCGACTACCTTGTGCAGTATCCGATGCTCCCCACGCTCTATGAGCCGTACGGCTTTTCCTTCTGCTACGGCAGCGCCAGAGGCCACTATTACGACGTCGTGGACATCGAAGAGACCGGACGGCCCCACGCGCTTGCCAACTGCTGGACCTGCAAGACCCCGGACTTTACCAACATGGTCAACGAGGAGGGCGTCGAGGCCTATCAGTACGCCTGGACCGACGTGCAGCAGCACATCGTCGAGGGCATCAGCTGTTATAACTGCCACGCCAACACGCCGGGCCAGATCACGGTGACCCACACCTACTGGATCGACGCGCTCGGCGACGACTTCAACAGCGTCGACGCCGCGAACATGTCCTGCGGCCAGTGCCACAACGAATATTACTTCGATCCCGTCACCAAGGAGACCAAGATCGCCCACAACTCGATCGAGAGCATGGACCCCTCGACGATGCTGGCCTTCTTCAACGACGGCTCGAACTTCTCCGACGGCAAGGTCTTTGCCGACTATACCAACCCGCGCACCGGCGTCCAGCAGATCAAGGTGCAGCACCCCGAGTTCGAGACCTATCTCGGCGAGGGCAGCCAGCACCGCGCGACCTACACCTGCGCCGACTGCCACATGCCCACCGCGACCAAGGACAACGGCATGACCTACCGCAGCCATAACCTCATCAGCCCGCTTGACAACCCCGAGCTGATCGAAAACGAGTGCTCCAAGTGCCACGTCGACCTTGTCACCGAGGTCCATGAGACCCAGGAGCGCATCGAGGCGCGTACATACTCCATCGGCTATGAGCTTGAGTTTTTGACCGAGCAGCTTGCAACCGCGGTCGAAGGCGGCGCGGTCAGCGAAACCAGGCTCAACGAGGTCCGCTCCCTTGCGCGCGACGCCCAGTTCTATTGGGACTTTGTGTTTGTCGAAAACAGCGAGGGCGCCCACAACCCGAAGCTGACGGACGCGCTTCTTGACAAGGCCGAGGAGCTGACCAACAAGGCCATCAACCTGCTCCGCGCCGACAGCTGACAAACCCGACCGATATTGCTTTCAGCCGCCCGCCCATTGGGGCGGGCGGCCGTTTTAACAGGAAGTGCTGCTTATGAAAAAAGTCCTGTCGTTCCTGCGCTCCATGCGCTTCGGCATCCTGCTGCTTTCGCTTGTCGCCGTCTGCTCCGTGATCGGCTCGGTCATCCCGCAGGAGCACGAGGCGATGTGGTACGTTCAGAACTATCCCGGTACATACGCCCCGATCCTCAGGCTGGGGCTCGACCGCATCTTTTCCGCCTGGTATTTCATCGCGATCCTTGTGATGCTGTGCCTCAATCTGATCCTCTGTTCGATCGTGCGCATCCGCAGCGTCGTCGCGTCGAGCAAAACCGAGCGCGAGCGCGCATCGAAGCTGCCGGATACGGTGCGCCTTACACCGGAGGGCGTGGACAAGCTGCGCGACCATCTCGTCGCGATGCGCTGCCGGGGCGAGAAGATCGGCGAGAGCGAGATCTTCACCAAAAACAGCTTCGGCCGCTACGGCAGCTTTCTGACCCACCTGTCCATCCTGCTGACGGTGATCGTCGGCGCGGCGGCGCTGTATCTGCCCCAGGTGACCGATCAGACCTGCCTGCCGGGCGAATCGGTCATGATGCCGGACGGCACCGAGATCCGCGCCTACGACTTTTCCATCGAGGACGAGAGCGGGCGGCTGGACTTCACCAGCGAGATCCGCATCAAGCTGCCGGACGGGCGGCACAGCGAGACAAAGCAGATCCGCGTGAACTATCCGATGTCCTTCGGCCCCTATAAGGTCTATCAGCAGACCTACGGCACGGCCGGCTCGGTCACGGTGCGAAATCCCGCGAACGGCGGCGAGGACGACTTTACGCTGACCGACACGGTCTTTCTCTCCCTCGATGGGGTGAGCGGGATCTGGTATCAGGCGCTTTATCCCGACTATCTGCAGGACCCGAGCGGGAACGTGACGCTGATCTCCTCCGTCTCGGGCCGCTATGCCAACCCTGTTTATGAAATCATCGTCTCCGAAGGCGGCCAGTATCGCTCGCTGCTCGTTTTCCCGGGCGATGAGATCGAAACCGGCGGCCTTGTCTTTCGCTTCAACGACCCGGTTGAGTATCCGGGTCTGCGCATCAAGCGCACGCCCCCTGCTGTCAACGCGCTTCTGATCGCGGTTTTCGCGCTGATGACCGCGGCGCTGTATATCACCTTTTTCTGCGACCCGATCCTTGTCAAGCTTGACAAGGACGGCTATGCTGTCGGCGGACCGAAGCCGGAGCGCATGCGCGTCGAGCTCGGCGCGGGATTCGAAGCCTATGAGAGAAAGGACGAAGAACCATGAAAGCCCTGTTTTTTATCGCTTTTGCGGCTTACGCCGTATCCGTGATCCTGGAATTTACCGGCACGGCCTTCCGAAAGGAAAAACTGCTGCGCCTTGCCTGGATCGCGTTTATCGCGGCCTTTGCGCTGCACACGGTCTTTCTCGCCGCGCGCGGCGTCGCGGCAAAGCGGCTGCCGCTGTCGAACCAGTTTGAATTTGCCAATGGCTTTGCCTGGGGCGTCGCGCTCTTTACGATCGCCGTCTGCACCCGGATGAAGACCGACTGGCTCAAGGTCGCGGCGATCCCCGTGACGCTGCTGATCATGACCTATGCCGCGCTTCAGCCGATGGAGATCCGCGATCTGATGCCCGCGCTGCGCAGCGCGTGGTTCGGCGTGCATATCGGCTCGGCCGTGCTGTCGTACGCGGCCTTCGTCATTGCCGGGTGCATCGGCGCGCGCTATCTGATCCTGTCGAAAAAAGAGAGCGATAACCAGAAGGCCCTTGATCAGATGGACTTTTTAAGCTACCGTCTCGTCAGCTTCGGTTTTCTCTTCCTCACGGTCGTGATCCTCTCCGGCGCGATCTGGGCCGAACAGGCCTGGTCCGCATTCTGGACCTGGGACCCCAAGGAGGTCTGGGCGCTGATCACCTGGATCATTTACGCGGTCTATCTCCATCTGCGTCTGCGCGGCAAAAAGAAGGGCAGACAGATGGCCTGGTATCTTGTGATCGCGGTTTTTGTCGTGTTCTTCACCTTTGCGGGGGTCAACACGCTGCTGCACGGTATGCACACCTACGGCTGATTTGATGAAAAACTGTTTTCAAAACAGGGGATTTGTGTTATGCTGATGCCGTTATCTCGATAAAGGAAAAGCTTCACGCCCGAAAGGGGCGCGGAGGAGAGGAAAAACCATGAGCGATTTTGAAAGCAAGATCTTTTCCGCCGTGCGCGAGGCTGTGCAGGCGGCCTATGACCTTACGCCGGAGGACGGGCTGTATGTGGTCGAAACGCCGCAGGATCCCAAGTTTGGCGACTATTCCACCAACGTGGCGATGAAGCTGTCCCGCACGCTGCGGCGCAATCCGATGGAGATTGCCGAGCCGCTTGCGGCAAAGCTTTCCGTGCTGCTTGAGCACGAGGTCGAAAACGTTTCGATCGCGCGGCCCGGCTTCATCAACTTCCGCCTGCGGCAGGACGCGCTGGGCGGATTGATCAACAAGGTCATCGACGCTTCCGACAGCTACGGCCGCAACGACAGCGGCAGGGGACAGCGCGTCCTGGTCGAGTGGGTCAGCGCCAACCCGACGGGCGACCTGCACTGCGGCCACGCCCGCAACGCCGCCTGGGGCGACTGCATCTGCCGCCTGCTGGAGGCCAGCGGCTACGATGTGCTGCGCGAATACTATGTCAACGACGCCGGCAACCAGATCGTGATGCTCGGCCGCTCGCTGACGGCGCGTTATTTCGAATACTTCGGCCGCAGCGATTATCCGCTGCCGGAGGACGGCTATCACGCCGAGGACGTGCGCGCGATCGCGTACGAGATCGCGGAAAAGGACGGCGACAAGTGGCTCGACGCGCCGGAGGACGAGCGCATGGCCTATTTCATGCAGACCGGCAAGGAGCTGGAGCTGAAGAAGATCGAAAAGGATCTGCTGGCCTACGGCGTGAAGATCGATTCGTGGATGCACGAGACCTTCTTCTATGAAAACGACCGCAAGCGCATCAACGACTGTCTGCGGCTGATGCAGGAAAAGGGCCTGCTTTACGAGCAGGACGGCGCGCTTTGGTTCCGCTCGACCGACTACGGCGACGACAAGGACCGCGTGCTGCGCAAGAGCGACGGGACGCTTTCGTACCTCACGCCCGACATCGCCAACCACGTCTACAAGATCGAGCGCGGCTATCCCAAGCTGGTCGATCTCTGGGGCGCCGACCACCATTCGTATATCACCCGCATGCAGGCCGCGCTGACCGCGCTCGGCTATCCGGCCGACACGCTGGAGGTCGACCTGATCCAGATGGTCCGCATGGTCGAGGACGGCAAGGAGGTCAAGATGTCCAAGCGCACCGGCAACGCGCTGACACTGCGCGAGCTGTGCGACGACATCGGGCTGGACGCCGCGCGGTGGTTCTTCGTGGCAAAGGACGTTTCCACCCATATGGATCTCGATCTCAAGCTGGCCCGCAGCCGCGACAACGACAACCCCGTCTATTACGCCCAGTACGCCCATTCCCGCATGAACTCGATTTTGAACAATCCCAAGATCGCCCGGTTCGAGCGTGTCGAGCGCTATGACCGGCTTGATGACGAGCGGGAGCTGCTGCTGCTGAAAAAGATCGGTGAATTCCCGTCGGAGGTCGCCGCCGACGCCGCGCTGCGCAAGCCCAACAAGATGACGGAGTATATCATATCCCTCGTCAAGACCTTCCACAGCTATTACAACGCCGTCAAGGTCAACAACCCCGACGACCCCGAGCTTACCAACCAGCGTCTCGGTCTCGTGACCGCCACGATGATCACGCTGAAAAACGCGCTGTCCCTCATCGGCGTCTCCGCGCCGGAGTCGATGTAAGCGCCCCATCTGCATAGAAAAGCCGTGAGAGGGCGCCGCTGCGCCGCCTTCACACGAATCAAAAGGTACGGTGTTCGCTGTACCTTTTGTTTTGCCAGGCAAAAGGAAAATTTTTGTAGGAGCGGAACATGAAAGGTATCTGTGTCAAAAACGAGATCCGGCCCCTGAAGCGCGTGCTGCTGCACCGCCCGGGAAAAGAACTGCTGAAGCTGACGCCCAAGCGCCTGGACGAGCTGCTCTTTGACGACATCCCCTTCCTCAGGGTCGCCCAGCGCGAGCACGACGCCTTTGCCGCCGTGCTGCGGGAAAACGGCGTCGAGGTCGTCTATCTCGAGGATCTGATGACCGACGTGCTGGCCCTGCATCCGGAGCTTGTCCGTCCCTTCCTGCTTCAATGGCTCAGCGAGGGCAACATCAGAACCGGCAAATGGCGCGAAAAGCTGTGCGACTATATGCTGGACAACTACGCGGGCAAGGCGCTGGTCGAAAAAACGATGGAGGGCATCGCCCTCAAGGAGATCGGCGGCGCCTCGGCCTATTCCCTGCAGGACATGATCGCCCCGGCCGACGATATCGTCGTCGACCCGATGCCGAATCTGTATTTCACGCGCGACCCCTTCGCCTCGGTCGGCACGGGCGTGCTGATCAACCGCATGCACTATGCCACGCGCCGGCGTGAGACGATCTACGCCGACTACATCTTCCGCTATCACCCCGACTTTACCGACGTGCGCCGCTATTGCGACCGCACCGACCACGCCAGCATCGAGGGCGGCGACGTGCTGAACCTGACCGCCGATACGATCGCCATCGGCATTTCCGAGCGCACCTCGCCCGACGGGATCGAGCGGGTCGCGCGCCGCCTCTTCTCCGATCCCGAGTCCACCGTGCGCACGGTGCTGGCCTTTGCCATCCCGTCCTCCCGCGCCTTTATGCACCTTGACACGGTCTTTACCCAGGTCGACACGGACAAGTATATCGTCCACCCGGCGATCATCGGCCCGCTGACGGTCTATGAGATCACGCCCGGCACGCACGACCCGGCCGAGCTGCATATCGAGCGCATCGACGCGACGCTGGAAAACATCCTGGAAAAATACACGCATACCGAGCGGGTAAAGCTGATCTACTGCGGCGGCGACGACATGATCGCTGCGGCGCGCGAACAGTGGAACGACGGATCGAACACGCTGGCCATCGCACCGGGAAAGGTGATCGTCTACGAGCGCAACGACGTGACCAACCCCATTCTGCGCGAAAACGGCGTCGAGATCCTGGAGATCCCGTCGGCGGAGCTCTCGCGCGGCCGCGGCGGCCCGCGCTGCATGTCCATGCCGCTCATCCGCGCGGAATAACAGACGAACGAACCATCATAAATCATATCAGGAGGAACACATCATGGCACTCAACATCCGCGGCAGAAGCTTTCTCACGCTTCTGGACTACAGCCCTGAGGAAATCAACTATCTTCTTGACCTCGCGGCAGAATTCAAGCGCATGAAGCAGACCGGCACGCAGCACAAATGGCTCGGCGACAAGCAGATCGTCCTGCTGTTCGAAAAGACCTCCACCCGCACGCGCTGCTCCTTCGAGGTGGCCGCGCGCGATCTCGGCATGGGCGTCACCTTCCTGGATCCCGGCTCGTCGCAGATGGGCAAGAAGGAGTCTCTCGCCGACACCGCCAAGGTGCTCGGCCGGCTGTATGACGGCATCGAATACCGAGGATACAAGCAGTCTGTCGTCGAGGATCTGGCAAGGTATTCCGGCGTCCCGGTCTGGAACGGCCTGACCGACGATTTCCACCCAACCCAGATGCTGGCGGACATGCTCACCGCGCGTGAGGAGTTCGGCGATATCCGCGGCCGCAAGCTGACCTTCTTCGGCGACGCTCGCAACAACGTGGCCAATTCCCTCATGGTCGTCTGCGCCAAGCTTGGCCTGCACTACTGCGCCTGCGGCCCGAAGGAACTGATGCCCGCGGAGTGGCTCGTCGACAAGTGCCACGAGATCGCCGGCGAGACCGGCGCGATTCTGGAGTTTACCGACGACCCGGCCCAGGGCGCGAAGGACTGCGATATTCTCTATACCGACATCTGGCTTTCCATGGGCGAGCCGGCCGAGCTTTGGGAGCAGCGCATCAAGCTTTTGCTGCCCTATCAGGTCAACGGCGCGCTGATGGAAAAGGCCCGGCAGGACGCCATCTTCATGCACTGCCTGCCCGCCTTCCACGACCGCGAGACCACCGTGGGCGAGGAGATCTACCGGAAGTTCGGCCTTGAGGCGATGGAAGTCACGGACGAGGTCTTCCTCGGCACGCACGCGCGCCAGTTCCGCGAGGCGGAAAACCGCATGCACACGATCAAGGCCGTCCTCTACGCCACGCTGCACTGATCCGACATGGCGGAAAGGATCGTAGTTGCCCTCGGCGGCAACGCGCTCGGAAAAACGCCCGAGCAGCAGCGCGAGCTCGTGCGGAACACGGCCGGAACGATCGCCGCGCTGGTCGAACAAGGCTACGAGGTCGTCATCGGCCACGGCAACGGCCCGCAGGTCGGCATGATCAACCTGGCGATGGAGTTCTCCGCCCGCAGCGGCGGCGGCACGCCGCCCATGCCCTTTCCGGAGTGCGGCGCGATGACCCAGGGCTATATCGGCTATCACCTGCAGCAGGCGATTTCCCGCGCGCTGCGCGCAAGAGGGATCGAAAAGCCCTGCGCCGCCGTGATCACCCAGGTCGTCATCGACCCGGACGATCCCGGCTTCCGGCATCCCAGCAAGCCCGTCGGCAGCTTTTACGCAAAGGAAGAGGCGGAAAAAATCGCCGCGGACAAGGGCTATGTCTTTGCTGAGGACGCGGGACGGGGCTACCGCCGCGTCGTGCCCTCGCCGCTGCCCAAGCGCATCGTCGAGCTTGAGCTGGTCAGGCAGCTTGTCGCGGCGGGCGACGTCGTCATCACCGTCGGCGGGGGAGGGATCCCCGTCGTGGAGACGGCCGACGGACTTGAAGGCGTTGCGGCGGTTATCGACAAGGACCGCGCCTGCGCCCTGCTTGCACGCGAAGTGCACGCCGACAGGCTGGTGATCTTGACGGCAGTCGAGCGCGTGTGCGTCAACTATAAAAAACCGGACGAGCGGGAGCTTGACCGTCTGACGCTTGCGGACTGCGAGCGCTATCTGGCCGCGGGCGAGTTTGCCCCGGGCAGCATGCGCCCGAAGATCGAGGCCTGCATGGATTTTGTTCGCCAAAGCGGCGGCACGGCGCTGATCACGTCGCTGGAAAAGGCGGCCGACGCGCTTGCCGGAAAAACCGGCACGGTCATTACCAAATAAGTAAAAAAATACCGGAGTCCGACGGACTCCGGTATTTTTTGGCGCTTGCTGCGCGGCGGAGGAGGGTGTATAGTGGTCGCATGGAAACGAAAGTACGGGAAAAACGCGGCCTTGCCGCCATATTTGCCCTTTGCCCGCGGCGGCATGTGCTGCTGCTTGTCTCGGCGGGTCTGATCGCGCTGCACCTTGCCCTGCGCGGCAGCCGCGCGCTGATGGCGCTTGTCTCGGAAAGGGCTGTGCGCCCGGTCCACCGCGCGCTGGGCCGGCTTAACGCCCACGTGCCCTTTTCGGTGGCTGAGTTGCTGCTCGCGCTCGCCGTGACGGCACTGCTGGTTTACATAATCTATCAGATCATCCGGCTGTTTCGCGGCGCGGAAAAGGGAAAACGCCTCTACCGCACGCTTGTCACGCTCGCCGCGGCCGGCCTTTCGGTGTATGCGCTGTTCTGCCTGCTCTGGGGCGTGTATTACTATGCCGACGATTTTGCCGCGCAAAGCGGTTTTGAAAGCGGCGCGGTCTCGACCGAACAGCTTGCTTCCGTCACGCGCTATTTCGCCCGTGGGGCGAACCACTACGGCGCGCTGGTCGCCCGGGACGAAAACGGCCTCTGCGCCTCCGACCGGGCGGCGATCCTGAAAAAATCGCCGGAGGTCTTTGCCGAAACGGAAAAGGACTATCCCGCGCTTGCCGGCCCGCCGCTTGCGGCCAAGGGGATCGTCTGTTCGCGGCTGATGAGCTATCTCGACTTTACGGGCTTCTTCTTTCCCTTCACGGCGGAGGCCAATGTGAACATGGACTCGCCGGCCTGCGATCTCGCCGCCACGGTGGCGCACGAGCTGTCGCACCAGCGCGGCGTGGCCAAAGAGCAGGAGGCCAATTTCACGGCTGTGCTCGCCTCGCTGCGCTATGGCGACCCGGACTATTGTTACAGCGCCTGCCTGCTGGCCTTTACGCATCTGGGCAACGCGCTCTACGGCGCCGACCCGGCGGCCTGGGAGGAGATCCGCGCCGAACTCTCTGAGGATGTTGTGCGTGATCTTTCCGCGCGCAGCGCGTACTGGCGGCAGTTTGAGACGCCGGTGCAGAAGGTCTCGAACACGGTGTACGAGGGCTTTCTGCACAGCTATGACCAGACGCTGGGGCTGAAGAGCTACGGTGCCTGCGTCGATCTGCTCGTCAACTATTATTACGAACAGTCGCTGGCAAGCGAACAACCGTAAAAAAGTCGGCCTCGCAGAAGGCGCATCGCAAGCAAGTGCCTTCTTCCCGGTTTTTTAGGTCAACGGCGAGTGTTGCTTTGCAGCGGATAATGGTATAATTCGGTACCAGAAGTGTCAGAAGCGAGGAGATGTCATTGTATGAACAAATGGAATCTTCGACGGCCCTCATGGCTGCGGTTTGCAGCTTATCTGCCGGCATTCCTTATGGCGGCGGTCATGGTTCCTTTCCTCGCGTGTGAAGCTTATGTTTACACGGTTAAATTCGCCTTTGCCGGGGGATTCGACTGGCTGCATTTTACGGTCGGCATCTTGTCTTTCCTGTTTGCGATCCTGTTTGCCGTCATCTGCTATGGGTTGGTTCAGGAATGCTTCTCTCAGGTCGTTGTTACAGGGGAGGGGGTCGAGCAGCGACAATTCGGGAAGTGCCGGTTGTTCCTTCCTTGGGATGAACTGGCGGAGACAGGGGTGGCTTTGGAAAAATGGACCGTTCGGGGCGGCCCTGATCGGTGCCTTTACTTTGCGGATCGGCACCTCGACGAGTTTGAACAGGCGGCCATTGATGAAAGCCTTGATAAAACAAGAGAAGGAAGGATCATCAAAGTGGCTTGCAGGGGACTTCAAAATGAAGATGCGCTCAAGAGGCTTTGCCCCCTTCCCATTCCCTCGACGCGGAAACCGCAAGACATCAGGGACAATCTCCCCGCCTATCGTCGGGAGCGTAATTCAGATGGATCCTGGGGGAGTGCCGAAGCGGCGATTCTTCCCGACGCGGGCGAGGTCGTGGATCGGCTGAGAATGCTGCAGCGGGAACGCAGCAAACGGCGTCGCCGCTGAACGCTATGGTTTCACGCTTTTCGCAGGCGGCGGAGCATACATCGCATCTGCATTCTCAAAACCGGGCCAGGGCAGAAAAACAGGCGTGACCGCAGCGGTCACGCCTGTTTTATTTCTTGTATGTGCGGCAGCTTTGTGGCCCTCAGCCCTGCGCAAGCTGATCCTGCTCCGCGCGGCGGACGGCCCGCTGACGGGCAAAGCGATAGTAATAAACCAAAATGATCGCGCTGCACATGATCCAGCCCGCGGGATAGCCCAGCGCGATCGGCACAAGGCGGCCGCCGAGCTGCCAGGCCGTAAAGAGATACAGCTGGCGGAAAAGCACAAAGGAGAAGAGCATGATGACCATCGTGGCCTTGGTGTCGCCCACGCCGCGCAGCGCGCCCGAGTAAATCTGGTTGATCGTGCACAGCAGATAAAACGGCGAGACAAGCCGGATGAACAGCGTACCGAAGGCGATGACCTCCGCTTCCTGGTTGAAGAGCCTTACCAGCGTCGGGGCGAAGACCATCATCGGCGTTAAGATCGCGATCATGATCAGCGTGCCGATCCACAGCGCGTGCAGCGGCCCTTTGCGCGCCCGGTCAAGCTTGCCGGCGCCGTAGTTTTGCCCCACAAAGGTGGTCACGGCCATGGAAAAGCCCATCAGCGGCAGCATGGCAAAGGCGTCAAGCTTGTTGTAGGCGGCCCAGCCCGCCATGCAGGAGCTTTCAAAGCGGTTGATGTACGACTGGACGAATACGTTGGATATCGCGGTGACCCCCATCTGAAGCGAGGAGGGGATGCCGATCTCGCAGATCCGCTTTAAGATCGTGCCGTCAAGCCGCAGCGCGCGCAGATCGACGCGGTAATCCTCCCTCGAGCGGATCAGCATCCGCATTACAAGCAGGGCCGAAAGCGCCTGCGAGACGATCGTCGCGATCGCGGCGCCCGCGATGCCGAAGGAGAAGACCTTGACGAAGAGATAGTCGAGCACCGTATTCGTCGTGGCCGAGAAGATGAGGAAATACAGCGGGTGCGTCGAATCGCCGACGGCGCGCAGGATGCCCGCGCCGATGTTGTACAGCAGCATCCCGGAGATGCCCCAGAAGTAGATCCGCAGATATTCCGACGCCGCGCCCATCACGTCCTCGGGCGTATCCATCAGACGCAGCATCAGCGGCGTCATCGCCACGCCGAGCGCCGTCAGCACGACGCACATGATCGCCGTCAGCACGACCGTGGTCTGCACCGCTTTGTGCAGACGCTCGCGGTCCCTGGCGCCGTAATACTGGCTGATCACAACGCCCGCGCCGCCCGAGAGCCCGGCAAACACGCCGATGAGCGTGTTGATGATCGGCCCCGTGCAGCCGACGGCGGCCAGCGCCTGCTTGCTGACAAAGTTGCCGACGATGATCGAGTCGACCGTGTTGTAAAGCTGCTGAAAGACGTTGCCGATCATCAGCGGCAGCGCAAAGGCGACAAGAAGCCGCGGGATGCTGCCCACGGTCATGTCGGTATCTTTTTTTCCTGTCAGTATAGCCAAATCCCAATACCCCGGTTCTTGTTTCAATACAATAACAGTATAGCACGCTTTTGAAAAAGCGACAATAAAAAAGCAGGGCACCTGCAAAGTGCCCTGCGAAGGGAAAAGATATGCTTATTTCGCCGCGGCGACGCTTTGCGCGATATAGCTCTCGACCTCGCTGATGTCGATATCCAGCGCCACGGCCAGCTCGCCGTGCAGAATATCCTTGGCGCGCTTCATCGTCGCCTCCGCACGGCTGGATTTGGTTTTACGATCGGCCATACGCGAATACAATCCCTTGATGACGGAAACCAGCGCCTCGCAGGAGTGGAGCTTGAACAGCTCCTTATAAAAGGCGTCGACGTGGTTAAAGCGCGTATCGCTGCAGATCGCGGGCTCGATACCCGGGATCGTGGCGATAAAAGCCTCGGCCTCCGAGCGGGTCATCACCGGGCGCATATACGCAGCGGAATCGACCGGCGTGAAATAGGTGCCGCTGCCAATCAGCGGCGTAAGGTGATAATACATCCGGTCACCCGCGCCGTCCATCGGCAGCGAGCCGATTTTTTCGACGGTGCAGACGCCGTTTTCACCGTATATGATTTTCTCTCCGACGGAAAACATCATATAACTCCCCCACTGTATTACTCATAGTATAATCATACACTAATTTTTAGAAAATTTCCATTGTTTTTTTCGAAAAATAAAAGAAAAATCAATTCTTTTTGCTTCAAATTTCAAGTCTTTTCAAAAAATTTAACCGTTGTCATATGCTATCCTGTCTGTTATAATAAATCAAAACGGTTTTGCACCCGATTTTTTCATTTTCTCCGGTGCGCGCAAAGCGGCCGGAAAGACTTTTTTTGCGGGAGAGCGCAAGAGTGAAGCTGTACCTCAAGGGACATTCCTATCAATACGCTGTCGAGCAGATGCTGCTGACGGTTTTCCCGGACGAGCGGCCCGTGTATCCCACAGGCAAACCGGAGGGGGACCGGATGGAGATCTCGCTCCGCCGCGCCGCGCGGTATACGACCGCAAGCTGTCTTTTCACGCGCGGAGAGAAACGCTGGCGCGGTTTTGCGCGCGCCGATAACCGCGAGATGAAGGACGCGCTTGTGACCGAGCGGATCAGCCAGCGTCTTGTCAAAAACGCGATGTACCGCGCCGTGCTCGCCTCCGGGCATGAGCATCCCGCCTGGGGCGCGCTGACGGGCGTGCGGCCGGGCAAGGTTTTTTCGTCCCTGCTCAAAAGCGGCATGGACGAGGATACGGCGCTCCGGCATTTCATCCGCGACTATGACGTCACGCCGCAGCGCGCCGCCCTCTGCCGGGACACGACGCGCCATACGCTTTCCGCCGCCGGAAAGCTTGCGCCGAAGGACGTCTGTTTGTATGTCGGCGTGCCGTTCTGTCCCACGCGCTGCGCCTATTGCAGCTTTGTCAGCCAGTCGGTCGAAAAAAGCATGAAGCTGATCGCACCCTTCGTCGACGCGCTGGAAAAGGAGATCGACGCCGTGGGCGCCGAGGTCGCCCGTCTGGGGCTGCGCCCGGTCGCGGTCTATTTTGGCGGCGGCACGCCCACTACGCTCTCCGCCGCTCAGCTCGATCGCGTCTGCGCCGGGATGGAGCGGCGCTTCGACCTCTCCTCCGTGCGCGAATTTACGGTAGAGGCCGGGCGGCCCGACACGATCACGGAGGAAAAGCTGGAGGTGCTGCGCGCCCACGGCTGCGACCGCGTCAGCGTCAATCCGCAAAGCATGTCCGACGCCGTGCTGGCGGCCATCGGGCGCCGTCACACGGCCGGGGATGTCGTCACGGCGCTTGAAAAGGTGCGCGCGGTCGGCGGCTTTTCGGTGAACATGGATCTGATCGCCGGGCTTCCCGCCGACAGCTATGAGGGCTTCTGTGCCACGCTTGAGCAGGTGCTTGGCCTTGCGCCGGAAAATATCACGGTCCACACGCTGAGCCTGAAAAAAGGCTCGCGCATCCTCACCGAAGGGGCCGAGCTGCCTTCCGCGGATTCAGTCGGCCGCATGCTCGATTTTGCGGCGTCCTCTCTCCGCTCGCAGGGGTATGAGCCCTATTATCTTTACCGCCAAAAATTCATGTCCGGCGGCTTTGAAAACGTCGGATGGACGAAGCCGGGCTTTGTCAATCTGTATAACATCTGCATCATGGAGGAGCTGTGCAGCATCCTTTCGATGGGAGCTGGCGGCTCGACTAAGCTGGTCCGCCGCGACGGCGGCCGCAATCTGCGTTTTATCGCGCCCAAGTACCCGCTGGAGTATATCGGCGGCATCGACGGCGTTTGTGATGAGAAGAAGAAAATCGAAGCGTTTTACCGCGAATGGGAGGAATAACACATGGCCTATCTGCTTTCTGACATCAACTTCAAAACGGTCGCCGACCCCCGCGCGCTGATCGAGGAAGGGGACGCGAAATACCGCGCCAATGTGGAGGCGGCGGCGGACCGGATCGTCGAAAACTATAAGCGCAGCCCGATCGTGCTGCTCTCCGGCCCGTCGGGCTCCGGCAAAACGACGACGGCCATGAAGATCTCGGAGGCGCTGGAAAGGCGCGGCATCCGCAGCCACTATGTCGGCATGGACGACTATTTCAACACCATCAATCCCGAGACGACGCCCCGCACGCCGGAGGGCGAATATGACCTCGAAAGTCCGCTGTGCCTGGACATGGATCTGCTGAACGAGCATTTCACCAAGCTTGCGCGCGGCGAGCGCATTTATGTGCCGAAGTACGAGTTTTCACGCAAGATGCGCGCGTTCGAGCCGTCCAAGTCCATCAAGCTCGGCCCGGACGAGATCGTGATCTTCGAGGGCATCCACGCGCTCAACGACATGATCACCGTCACCCACCCGGAGGCCTTCAAGCTGTATATCTCGGCGCGCAGCGACGTCCTGTTCGAGGACAGGATCGTCTTCAAGCGCACCTGGTTCCGTCTGGTCAGGCGAATGGTGCGCGACTACAACTTCCGCGGCTCCGACCCGGCCGAGACCATGAGCATGTGGGGCAACGTCCGCCGCGGCGAGATCACCTATATCTCCCCGTTCAAGGATAAGGCCGATTTCCAGTTTGATTCTTCGCTTCCCTACGAGCTGCCGGTGTTCAACCACACGGCGACGAAGCTGTTCCAGACCGTCCCGGAGGGGATCGAGCGCTTTGACGAACTGCGCGCCGTCCTGCCCGCGCTGCAGCTTTTCGGCAGAATTGACGACGAGCTTGTCCCGAAAGATTCGCTGATCCGCGAATTCATCGGCGGCGGCACGTACGAGTATTGATAATATAATTAAGGGACGCTGTGCCGGCGGCACAGCGTCCCTTTTTACCGTATGGGATATCAATCCAGAAATTTTCCGTCGAAGCATTCCGGCGGCAGACAGTCCGAAAGCCCCACAAGCAGGCTCTCCTCCCGGCGGCCTTCCGCCTCCGGCGCGTGCAGCGCGGCGGCGGGCAGCTTGCGCGCCAGCGAGACACGCGCCGAGGTGCCGCGCCCCGGACGGCTTTCCAGCATCAGCGTGCCGTCGTGGATGCGCGCGATCCCGCGCACGACCGAGAGACCGAGCCCTGCGCCGCCGCTCATCTCGTCAAGCGAAAAGCCAGCGCGATAGCGCTCGAACACGTGGCCCATCACGTCCTCGGAGATGCCGCAGCCGTCGTCGCTGACGGACAGGATCATATGCGTCGGCGTGGGGACAAGACTGAGACTGACGCATCCCAGCCCCTTGGCATGAACGAGACAGTTGGAGATCAGATTATAGACCATCTGTTCGACCAGCACGCGGTCGGCAAACAGGCACAGCCCCTCCTCGCCGTACAGCTTGAAGGAGATATCCGGCCGCAGCAGGGAAGCGCTGTCCACGATTTCGCGGCAGAGCTTTGCCAGATCAAGCGGGCCCATCGAAACGGCCAGATCGCTTGCGGCCAGACCGCGCACGACCGAGGCGTTGTCCAAAAGCCGTGTGATGCGAAAAGCGTCCCGCTGCAGCGAGCGGAGATAGGAGCCAAGCTCTTTGTCGCCATACTGCTCCGAGCGGCTCTGCGACAATCCGGCCGAGAGCCGCAGATTCATCAGAGAGCTTCTGACAGAGAACAGAAACGCGTCGTTGACCAGGATCGGCGCGATCTCGATCGGCGAGAGGAAAAACGCCTGCAGGTCGTCCAGCTTTGCCGTCCGCACGTTGCACCGCTGTCCCGCGACGACGGTGTCGGCGGTAAAGACGCCGGCCTGCGACTGGCAGATCTCCGGGCTGAAAACGGACGAGAGGGGCTTTCCCACGCACTCGCCGCCCAGCAGTTTTTCGGCGCGCGCGTTGGCGTACACGATCCTCCCGCCGGAAACGAGCACGGCCGCCTCCGCGGAAAGGGACAGCACCTTGGACGAAACAGTAAGCATGACGGACCCACCTTCCCTCAAATCGAACCAATCATAACAAAATACGACAAAATGTACAATACCCGAAGCAAAAACGGCGCGGCGCAGAGATAAATTTCGGCATATTTTTATGACGGTTGCATGGAATGAAAACTTGCTTTTTGCCAATAGTATATGATACAATTTAGACAATCAGCAAGGGAGATTCTGGCTCTCTCACTGTTTGTGTGTCAACACAGCCCGATATGCTTAAATTTTTTAACTGGAGGATAAGTTCATGATCAAAGTCGGCATCAACGGCTTCGGCCGCATCGGTTCCCTCGCTTTCCGCGCCGCCATCAAGTCTGACGACATCGAGGTCGTCGCGATCAACGCTCCCGGCCATCCGGCCAGCCACATCGCTTACTGCGTAAAGTACGATTCCGTCCACGGCCGCTTCGACGGCGAAGTCGTCGGCAACGACGAGGACAGCACCGTTACCGTCAACGGCAAGGTCGTCAAGGTCCTCTCTGACAAGTCCTACCGTGACGCCACCCTCATCCCCTGGGGCGAGCTCGGTGTTGAGTACGTTCTCGAGTGCACCGGCGTTTACCTCGACAAGGCCAAGGCTCAGGCTCACATCGACGCCGGCGCCAAGGTCGTCGTGATGTCCGGCCCCGCGAAGGACGACACCCCCATGTTCGTCTGCGGCGTCAACCTCGACAAGTACACCCCCGACATGCAGTTTGTCTCCAACGCCTCCTGCACCACCAACTGCCTGGCCCCCATCTCCAAGGTTGTCAACGACAACTTCGGCGTTATCGAAGGCCTCATGACCACCGTCCACGCCTCCACCGCCACCCAGGCCATCGTTGACGGCTTCCCCAAGAAGAAGGACCTCCGCGGCGCCCGCTCCATCTACAACAACATCATCCCCTCCTCCACCGGCGCTGCCA
>JAFSWC010000031.1 GCA_017444665.1 Oscillospiraceae bacterium | reverse complement strand
GACCGACATGGGTCTGGCTGCGGACCAGTTCACGAACACCAACGAGAACTTCAAGACCGTCACGTTCAATGTGACCGACGGTTACCAGACGATCAACCCGATCGACATCACGGTCACTATTACCGGCCACAACAACACGACGGACTATGACGGCGAGGAGCACAAGGTCACCGGTTATGATGTTTCCATCAGCAACCCGCTTTACAAGGAGTCTGACTTCACGTTCAGCGGCACGGCTGAGGCGAAGCGCACCGACGCTGGCACGACCAACATGGGTCTGGCTGCGGACCAGTTCACGAACACCAATGAAAACTTCGGCACCGTCACGTTCAACGTGACCGACGGTTACCAGACGATCAACCCGATCAACGTTACCGTAACGATCGTCGGCGCGAACAACACGACGGACTATGACGGCGAGGAACACAAGGTCACCGGTTACACCGCCACCGCCAACAGCACGCTGTACGACGTCGACAACGACTTCACGTTCAGCGGCACGGCTGAGGCTGCGCGCACCGACGCCGGCACGACCGAGATGGGTCTGAAGGCTGAGCAGTTCACGAACACCAACGAAAACTTCGGCACCGTCACGTTCAACGTGACCGACGGTTACCAGACGATCAACCCGATCGACGTTACCGTAACGATTGTCGGCAACAACAACACGGCGGACTATGACGGCGAAGAGCACACGGTCACCGGTTACACCGCCACTGCGAGCAGCGACCTGTATGACGTTGACAACGACTTCACATTCAGCGGCACGGCTGAGGCGAAGCGCACCAACGTTGGCAAGACCGACATGGGTCTGGCTGCGGACCAGTTCACGAACACCAACGAGAACTTCAAGACCGTCACCTTCGAGGTGACCGACGGTTACCAGAAGATCGACCCGATCGACATCACGGTCACTATTACCGGCCACAACAACACGACGGACTATGACGGCGAGGAGCACAGCGTCAGCGGCTATGACGTCGAGATCAGCAACCCGCTTTACAAGGAAACTGACTTCACGTTCAGCGGCACAGCTGAGGCGAAGCGCACCGACGCCGGCAAGACCGAGATGGGTCTGAAGGCTGAGCAGTTCACGAACACCAACACGAACTTCGGCACCGTCACGTTCAACGTGACCGACGGTTACCAGAAGATCGACCCGATCGACGTTACGGTTACCATTACCGGCCACAACAACACGGCGACCTATAACAGCGCCGAGCACAAGGTAACGGGCTATGACGTCGTGATCGGCAACCCGCTGTACAAGGAAGCTGACTTCACGTTCAGCGGCACGGCTTCGGCAGTGCGGACCAATATCGGTACGACCTACATGAACCTGGCGGCCGATCAGTTCACCAACAAGAACGCCAACTTCAAGACTGTTACCTTCAACGTGACCGACGGTTACCAGACGGTCGAACCGAAGACCGTAACGATTACGGCCGGCAGTGCGGATAAGCCTTATGACGGAAAAGCGCTGACGGAGAGCGGCTTTGAGGCGAGCGCCCTTGAAAGCGGCGACGAGCACGTCTTCAAAGTTGTGATGACTGACGACAGCACGATCACCAACTTCGGCACGCAGCCCAACGTGATCGCGACGGTCGACGGCGTTGCCGTGACCACCGGTACGGAAACCGCGGTAGGCAACTATCTGGTGACGACCGCTGACGGTACGCTGGAAATCACAAAGGCGAAGGTCACGCTGAAGAGCGGCGACGCGCAGAAGGTCTATGACGCCGAAGCGCTGACGAACGAAGACGTCAAAGGCAAGAACGACAACGGCCTGATCGTAGAGGAAGGCTGGATCGATGGCGAAGGCGCGACGTATGAGTTCACCGGCGAACAGACCCTGGTCGGCGATAGCGAAAACGAGTTCACCTACACGCTCAAGGACAACACCAAGGAAGCCAACTATGAAATCGAGACCGTATTCGGCACGCTGACAGTCACCGACGGTACGATTCCTCCTGACATTCCTGTTCCCGACAAATTGGTCGTTACCAAGGACGATGGCGAGGACGATAAGGTCTACCATGTCGGCGATACGATCACCTGGACGATCTGGGTCAAGAACATCTATGACGAAGAGAAGTCTCTGACCGTCACTGACGCGATGGAAGGCGTGGAGCTCAGCGAGTATCCCAAGACGCTTCAACCCGGCGAAGATGTTACGATCACAGCTACGTACGTGGTCAAGCCGAGCGACATCGACAACAGTGAAGACAGCAAGCCCAAGCAGATTACCAACGACGTCACAGTCAAGATTGGCGACCTGGAAAAGACGGGCCACGACACCGTTGAGACTGAGCCGATCGAGATCACGATCAAGGCGGCCAGCGACTCCAAGACTTACGACGGAACCCCGCTGACGAACGACGGCTACGAGATCACCAAGGGCAAGCTCGCCGAAGGCCATGCGGAGATCGTCACGGTAAAGGGCACGATCACCGACGTCAAGCCCGGTGAGAAGAGCTCCAGCGTACCGAACGTTGTAACTGACGTGAAGATCATCGTGGAAGGCACGGACGGCGAGGACGAAAATGACGTCACCGGCGGCTACCGGATCACATTAGAAGATGGCACGCTTACCATCAATGCGGTACAGTACACCATCAAGTACGTGTTCGATTGGCCGGGCGGCAACGCTCCCGCGGGCGCTCCCAAGGAACCCAAGGATCAGAAGGTCTACAGACACAGCGGATTTACCGTCAGCAAGACCGGTTATGCGGATATCCCGTTCGCAATTGCGCCGAGCGGCAATCCGATCTCTGTGCTGCGCTTCCAGGGCTGGAACACCAAGAACGTCAAGGACAGCGTCAAAGACGTAACGGCTGACGCCGTGATCCACGGCGCGTGGACGGTCCAGATCGTCTTCTACACGGTAACCTACACCGACGGTGTTGCAGGCGAGGTCGTGTTCACCGATCAGGTCACCGGTAATCTGAGAATCGGCGCCAACACGCCGGCCTTCAACGGAACGCCGACGCGCGAAGGCTACACCTTCACCGGTTGGAGTCCCGCCGTGTCCGCCACGGTAACGGGCAACAACGTTTACACCGCGCAGTGGGCCCCGGTCGAGGTCCCGCCCGAGGTAACGCCGGAACCCACTCCCGAGCCGACTCCTCCTGTTGAGGAAGAGATCGTCGATGAGGAAGTGCCTCAGGCTGCGCCGGTCGCAGCGTGGGCTCTGATCAACCTGCTGGCGGCGCTCGGAACGGTTGCAACGGCAGTCGGCATGATCATCACCTTCTTCAAGAAGAAGGATGATGAGGACGACGGCACGAAGGCGAATCCGGACGAGGAGAGCGACGAGAACAAGGGCAAGAAGTCCAAGTTCTTCGGCCTGATCCCCGCGGTGGCATCGGTTGTGATCTTCATCCTGACCGAGAACATGCACAACCCGATGGCGCTGGTCGACAAGTGGACCATCCCGATGGTTCTGATCCTTGCTGCAAACGGTATCGTTGCATACCTGACCCGCAACAAGAAGCCCGAGGATAAGAATACCGAAACCGCAGCTGGCTGATCAGCAGCGAAAAGGTAGTCGATAAATACTCGGCAAAGCAAATACAATAGCGATCGCCCCCTCCAAACGGAGGGGGCGATTTGCTGTATGGGGTCAAGCATGCTGCCGGGACAAAATAACAGAGACAGATACAAAACAGGCGGCGCTTAAGATAAGCACCGCCTGTTTGGATTTCCAACGCAATTGGGGAACGGAGAAATCAGGGCTCTGCCCGCTCGAGGAGCTCAAAGCGGTACTTTTGCCGGATCTCCGGATATTTTTCATGGTCCACTTCGGACAGGAACATGTCGAGAGGACGTACAAAGAGACCGCCGTCGCCGTAAAGCGGACTGTAGACCATCATCTGCTCGCCGGTCTCGGAATGCGTGGCCGTGCCGACGATCATGTAAAGGTACAGATCGGTCGAGGGGTCGACTGTTTCCCGCTTGAAGTGGCGAACGACGTCGCCCACCTGAAACAACCTTTCGCCCATGGCCGCTCACTTTCCGTCCGGGAAGCTGGTAAAAGCACCGCGTTCAACCACAGGGGCGCCGATGCTTGCTTTCCCGTCGCTGATGGACTTGATGAGAAAAGCCATGTTGCGGCCGAGATTGCGCATGACCTGAAGGCCTTCCAGATCCTTTTCCACGTCGGCGGCGGTGAAACCGTGGACGCTGTTCCAGTAGCTGGAGGAGGCGACGGGCATGCCGGCGATGGTGAAATACTTGTTGAGCACTTCAAAGGCGGAGGCCGCGCCGCCGCGGCGGCAGCTGACGACAGCCGCGCCGACCTTCATGTGAAGAGAACCCTCGAGACTGTAAAACAGACGGTCAAGGAAGGAAATGAGCGTGCCGTTCGGGGAAGCGTAATACACCGGACTGCCAACAAGAAGGCCGTCGGCCGCCATGAGCTTTTCCGCAGCCTCGTTGACAACATCTTTCTGCACACAGCCCTTTTCACGGTGGCAGTAACTGCAGGCGAGGCAGCCGCTGAGCTTTCTGCTGCCGATTTGCAGGAGCTCGGTTTCGATCCCTTCAGCGTTCAGGGCGGCGATCGCCTCGTCAAGCGCGCGGGCCGTGCATCCGTGGATGTGCGGGCTGCCGTTGATGACCAGTACTTTCATGCTGTTTCTCTCCTTTTTCTTGGATAAAACTATCTTATCATACGCAAGGGAAAAAGACAAAGGAAACCTCTCCCCGGGGCGTACAAAGAGCATTTGCATGCCTTGGGGAGAGGTTTGGGTTGATCGCTTATTCAGCAAAGACCGCCGTTTGCAAAGAAGTCTTCGACCACAAGAAGCGGCGCAGCTTTATCCTCCAGACAGTGATTGAGACGGCTGGGCTCGATCGGCACACTGTGGGATGAATCAACGCCCTCGCGCATCTCGGCGATCAGCTTGGAAAGATAATAGGGATTGTCAAACATGCCGCCGTACAGGACGATCTTGCCGGGATCGAGCGTGTAGATCACACTTTTGAGCGCGGCAGAGAGCGCTTCGACCGCTCGGTCGACCAGGGCCGCGATCTCACCGTCGCCGCTGCGGGCAGCTTCAAAAACGTCGTCCAGGGTCGGAAGCCCGTTATCGCGGGCTTGTGAAAGACGATAGAGGACCGGCGCACGATCTGCGTCCAGCAGTTCGCGCGCGTCGCGCAGGATGGCGCTGGGGGACGCGATCGTCTCTAAACAGCCGGTTTTGCCGCAGGAGCAGGGCTTTCCGCCGCGCTTGATGACGGGGATATGGCCGATCTCTGCGCATTGACCGGAGCTGCCGAGCCAGATCTTTTCGCCAATCGCGAAGGAGGCGCCGATGCCGACCTCGCAGCGGAGGAAAAACTGGCTGCCGAGGCTGCGGTCCCTTGACAGAAACATCTGGGCGGAGAAAAGCGCGCGGACGTTGTTGCTCATGACACATTTCAGGCCGGTCAGGGTTTCCACCCGGTCACAGATCGGATAGTCAAAGGTATCAAGCGCGCCAAAGCTGTTTTGAACGACCCTCGCATCCGACGAGGCAAGACCGCGCATGGCCACGCCGACGCCGAGGATCTCAGCGCGCTTGAGCCCGTTCGCCTCGGCGAGAGCCAGGAGACGATCGCAGAGAAAGGAGACGGTCTCGTCGGCGGGGGCGTGCTCGGGAAGAACGAGCCTTTCCGTGAAAATGACCGCTCCGTCGAGCCAGACGGCCGAAAGGACAGCCTGGCGGAGATTGATGAAGATGCCAAGCGCACTGTGGGCATGGTGATTGAGCTCAACCATGACCTCGCGCCGGCCGACGCCGCTGCCGGGCAGAAGGCTGCCCTCGGTCAACAGGCCTTCGGCGATCATTTCTCCGACGATCTTGGTAATGGCGGCCGGGGTGAGCTTGATGCTCTCTGACAGGCGCTTGCGCGACATGCTGCCGCTCTCGTGCAGAACGCGCAGCGCGGCGCTGCGATTGGTGCGTTTGACGCCCATCATGTTGTCGCCTTCGTATGGCATGCTAAGCTCACCTCTTTCTTCAGTGATGGTTCTTTACGCGGTGATCGTGGTGGTGATGATGGTGGTGCCGAAGCTGATCGTCGGGAAGAGTCTCTTCCCGGTGGAGCTTGCTGCGCAGCAGGATGACCGCCGCGCCGAGCAGCACGACCAGGATCCCGAGCGCTTTTTTCAGCGTAAGCTCCTCGTCGAGGAAGAGAACGCCGATAAAGCAGCTGACCACAGGCATCAGCAGCAGATAGAGCTTGACGACCCAGACTTCATAATGCTTGAGATTGCGGTAGTAGAAGAAATAGATGCCGGTTTGCGCGAGCCCGCCGAGCAGGACGAGCCACCAGAAACTGTGGAGCGCTTCGGCAGCCGGAAGGCGAAGATCACCGACAAAAGCAGCGGACGAACCGAAGAGGACGAGCACGACAAAGTTGTTGTAATACGAGATCATGTCGGCGTCCTCGTGAAAACGCTCCTGCGCGGTTTTGATGATGAAGGCGTTTGCCGTAACGCACATGGCGCTGAGGATAAAAAACAGGTCGGTCGGATTCAGGCGCATCCCGCCGAAGTCGACCCCCAGAACAAGCAGCACGCCGAAGAGCATGACAAGCGTACCGATCCAGTCGGAAAGGTAGAGCTTTTTGTGATAGAGGATCACTGTGACGAGGTTGACCATCAGCACGTCGGTTTTGAGAAGCGCCGTGCCGGTGGACAGCGCGCCGTGAGCGTAGCCGAGGTTGGCAAAGAGGTCGAGCAGGAAGCCGAAGACGCCGATCACGACAAGGATCAGAACGGCTTTGCCCTGATGAAAGAGGCGGGCAAAGTTTTTGTCAAGGAGCAGCTGCGCCGTTAAGAAGAGCAGCGCGGCGCTGCGTAGCAGAAAGCCCGCAAGATAAGGCGAGCCGGTAGCGCTGACCATGACCTTGGACACGGCATAGTAGATCGACCAGGAGACGACCATCGCGCCGATCATGCCGGCGTTTTTCAGTCCCTCTTTCATTTCAGCGCTTCAAACATCCTCCGCAGAGCGGCCTCGTCCAAGCGGACCGGGTTATTGTTCATCAGGGGATGCGCGGCGCAGTCGCGGCAGAGCTTGTCAAGATCGACCTCGCCGAGATCGGAAAGACGCGTGCGCAGGCCGCCGAGGGCCTTGAGCGCGGCAATTCGATCGGCCAGCTCGTCCGTGCCGGAAAGACCGACGGCGCGGCAGAGGTATTCAAGCCGCTCGTCCGCGTTGATGCGAACAAGACTGTCGAGCGTGAAGGCGCAGGCTTCGCCGTGGGGAAGATGATAATCCTCGCTGAGCGGATAGCTGCAGGCGTGGCTGGCCGCGGTCTTGGGCAGGGCAAAGGACAGCCCGCCGAGCAGGGCGGCATAGGCCATATTGCCGCGCGCTTCCATGTCGGAGCCGTCGCGGTAGGCCTTTTCCAGATTGGCAAGGATGATGCGGACGGCCTCGATCGCCATCAGGTCGGAGATCGGCTGATGGTTGCGGCTCCAGTAGCCTTCAAGGGCGTGGGCAAGCGCATCGAGACCGGTGTTCATCGTCGTGCGCGGAGGAACGGTGGAAGACAGGACCGGGTCGACGATCGCGGCGCGGGGCATGAAGACCGGATTGTTAATGGTCTTTTTCTCGGTGCCGTGGGAGACGACGGAGACCTGCGTGACTTCGCTGCCGGTGCCGGCCGTCGTCGGGACGGCGATGATCGTAAGACGCTTGTCCGGGAAGGGACGCGTGCCGCGGTAGTATTCCTCGGCCTCGCCGTCGCCAAGGCTGATGGCGGCCGCAAACTTGGCCGTGTCAAGCGAGCTGCCGCCGCCGATTCCGATGACGGCGTCGGCGTTCAATTTACGGCAGAGCTTGACCGTTTCGATGATGCCGGAGAGCTGGGGGTTCTGTTCAACGCCGCCGAACACGCCGACGATCGCGTCGATCTCCTCGCGCATTTTCTCGGCCTGGGGGGCAAAATGCTTCCCGCAGGCGATGACGCAGCGCTCCACGCCAAGCTCGGCAAGAATATCGGCGAGAGAGGCGAATTTGCCCTCGCCGAAGAAGATCTTGACCGGCTGGGAATAGACGAAATTATTTGCCATAGATCTCATCCTCGATCGCGGCGACCTGAACGGCAAACTTCTTCATGTTCTCCTTGCGCCAATCCTCCAGATCCTGGCACCACTCGGTTGCGAGGAAGGTTTTGGTCATCTCGACGGCCATCTCGGGGCCGACGATCCAGCCGCCCATCGCGAGAATGTTGGCGTTGTTGATCGCACGGGCCATCTTGGCGGAGTACACGCCCTCGCAGGCGACGGCGTAGACGCCCTTGAACTTGTTGGAGACGACGCACATGCCGGCGCCGGTGCCGCAGATCAGGACGGCCTTGTCATAGGTGCCGTTCTGGACCAGGGGAGCGACCTTGTTGGCCACGGCGTAATAGGGGATGACGTGGTCGAGATCCCGGGTGCCGAGATCGTCGAATTCAATGCCCGCCTCGGTGAGATAGGCCTTGATGGCCTCTTTGGCGGAAAAACCGGATTTGTCGCTGCCGATTGCAATCTTCATAATGAACTCCTTTTGCCGCTTGACGGCATTGTTTTATTTCCTCGTTGGAAAGCTCCATGCGCCGCTGAATGGGCGCATGGAGCGGGTTTTGTGTTTTTACTTGAGGGACGCGGCCTTGCGGGCGGCGGCGAGGATGTCTTCCTTCGTCAGACCGAGAGCCTGACGCAGGTAGGGGACCTTGCCGACTTCGCCGAAGCGGTCCTGCACGCCAAAGGCGCTGACAGGGACGCGCTCGAGCGCAAGAGCCTCGCACACGGCGGAGTGCAGACCGCCGATGACGTTGTGGTTTTCCACGGTCAGAACGGCGCCGGTCTTGCGGGCGGAGGCAATAACGGTCTCGCGGTCGATAGGCTTGATGGTGTGGACATTGATCACGTCGCAGGTGACGCCCTCTTTTGCCAGCTCGTCGGCAACGTCGACGACGTCGCGGGTGAACATGCCGGAGACGAAGATGGAGAGGTCATTGCCTTCGCGCAGCGTATCGGCCTTGAAGAGATCGAACTTGTAGTCGGGACCGAACACGTCGGGCGTGACCTTGCGGAACAGACGCATGTAGACGGGGCCGTAGTAGTCGTTGAGGACGGGCATCGCGGCGCGCAGCTGGGTCTCGTCCACAGGCTCGAAAATGACGACGCCGGGGATGGAGCGGACGACGCCGATATCCTCCATGCTCATATGGGTGCCGCCGTTGAGCTCGGCCGAGATGCCGGGGTCGGTGCCGACGATCTTGACGTTCTGCTTGGCATAGGAGATCGAGATCGCGATCTGGTCGCAGATGCGGCGCGTGGCAAAGGGCGTGAAGCTTTCGATCCAGGGCTTGAAGCCATAGCTGGAAAGACCGGCCGCGATGGAGGCCATATCCTGCTCGGCCACGCCGCAGTCAAACATCTGCTCGGGGAACTGCTCGTACAGCTTGCGGGTGCCGCTGGCCTTGGCCAGGTCGGCGTCGAGGACGACGACATGCTTGTCCTCTTCCATGAATTTCGCCAGGCATTCGGCGTAAACAGCTCTCATTTCCATGTGATTAGTCCTCCCCTCTGATTTCGCGAATGGCGGCCCGGGCCTGCTCCTCGCTGATGTTGGTGTTGTGGTTGCCGGCGCCGAGATCCTCGATCCACTTGACGCCGCAGCCCTTGCGGGTGTTGAGGATGACCATGGTGGGCCTGTCGGTCGTGCGGTTGCGCTTGGCCTGCTTGACAGCGGCGGAGACCTGGTCCACGTCGTTGCCGTCTTCCACGTCGATCACGTTCCAGCCAAAGGCTTTCCACTTGTCGGCAAGCGGGGCGATGTCGTTGACCTTGGCGACCGTGTCGTCGATCTGAAGCTTGTTGTAGTCGGTGAAGGCGATGAGGTTGGAAAGCTTCTTGGAGGCGGCGAACATGCCGGCCTCCCAGATCTGGCCTTCCTGCGATTCGCCGTCGCCGATCAGCGCGTAGATCGTGGCGCCGTCTTTGGCAAGCTTGGAGCCGAGCGCAACGCCCACGGCACAGGAGAAGCCCTGGCCGAGGGAGCCGGTCGTCATATCGATGCCGGTGGTGAGGTTCATGTCGCAGTGGCTGGGCAGGTGCGTGCCGCCCTGGTTGAGCGTCAGGAGCTCTTCCTTGCCGAAGTAGCCGCGGTTGGACAGCGTGGCATACACGGCGGGGCCGGCGTGACCCTTTGAGCAGACGAAGCGGTCGCGGCCTTCCATCTTCGGGTTTGCCGGGTCGATGTTCATCTCTTCAAAATACAGCACGGCCAACAGCTCGACAACGGAGAGGCAACCGCCGATGTGGCCGACGCCCAAGTGACCGATGCAGGTCATGATATCGCAGCGGATATCCTTGCAGAGTTCTTTAAGATCCTTGTTCAATGTCAGTTCCTCCTAATTTGATTAAAAGGTTTAACTAATTGAATTGTAATCCCTGCCTATCCCTTTGTCAAGGGAGAAGCGCGGGAAAAAGGGGAAATCTTTTTGGTTTTCTGTTGACATCGCAATCGGGGCGGACTATGATAATTCACGCAGTAAAATAATATACGGAGGACTTTTCCATGAAATCCTTTTCTCCCGTCTATATCCCGGTCGGCGTGCCGACCTTTCATCTGGAAAGCGCGCAGGCCCAGTTTGACGCTTCTGTCGCGCTCTTAAAAAGCATCGACGAGCGCTTTGCCGTACCGGACAAGATGCTGCTGAATCTTGACGATCTGCGCGCGTATCTCGATACGCTTGCGCCCGATCTGATCGTGTTTCAGAATCTGACCTTTGCCAACGCGGCCTATATGTCCGAGGTGCTGCGCCGTTTTGACTGCCCCATGCTTCTGTGGACGCTGCGCGAGCCCGTGATCGACGGGGGACGGCTGCGCCTCAATTCGCTCACCGGCGCTTACAGCGCGGCGAACGCGCTGCGCGCCTTTGACGACCGCAGCTTTGAATATCTCTTCGGGGCGCCTTCCGAGGAGCGCTCGCGCGAGACGATCGAGGCTGTTGTGAAGGCGGCGGCGCTGAAAAAAGGGATGCGCAGTCTGAAAATGTCCGCCGTTGGCCATACGCCGCAGGGCTTTGGCTTTGGCCGGGCGCTCGACAGTGAGCTGATGAACGCTTTCGGCGTGGAGCTGGAGGCGATCGAGGCGCGCGAGCTGATCGACAAGGCCAAGACCTATACGGACGAGGAAGTTGCCGCGTATCTTGAAAAGACTGAGCAGATGACCTGCGGTCTTGACAGGACGCCGGAGCATAACCGCATTGACCACGCGCGGCTGCTCAAGGCCTACAGCGATTACGTGCGCGAGCACAACATCGGTGCGCTGGCCTCCCGCTGCTGGCCGGATTTCTTTACGGCCTTCGGCACGCCGGTGTGCACGGTGCTGTCCATGCTCAACGACGAGGGCGTTGCCGCCGCGTGCGAGGCGGATATCTACGGCGCGCTGTCGATGTGGATCGGCATGCAGCTCTCCGGCGAGCCGGTGTTCTTTGGCGACCCCGTCTCGCTTGACGAGGGCGAGAACACCGTGACCTTCTGGCACTGCGGAGCGGCCGCCTGTAGTCTGGCACGGCGTGACACCGGCGCGGTCGTCGGCGTGCACCCCAACCGCAAGATCGGCCCGGCGATGGACTTTGGCTGCGAGGCCTTCCCGGAGGCCACGATCTTCCGCATCGGCCGCGAGCCGGACGGCTTCTTCCGCTTCTTCCTTACCGAGGGCGAGGCGCTTGACAAGCCCAAGCAGTTTATCGGCACGTCGATCGTCGTCAAGACCGACAGCCCCGCGCGCGAGGTCGTGGAGAAGAGCGTGAAGGACGGCTTTGAGCCGCACTTCGTCGTGATAAAAGGCCGCCACGCTGCCGCGCTGGAGGCGCTGGCGAGCATGTACGGCTTTGAGGTATGCCGGTACTGAAAGACAGAATAACAGAGCGCCGCCCTTCAGGGCGGCGCTCTGTTATTCAGACGCTCAGCGAAGATTGTCTTTGGCAAAGACAACGTCGCCGATATAGCTGTCCGGCAGCTTGCCGACCAGCTCGGGATCCAGGCCGCGCGCAGAATAGACGCCCGTGATCTTTCCCTGCATGACGGCGACGGGAACGCCCGGATAGCGCCCGTCAAGCACGCCGTCTACGGCGTCCGTCACGCCGCGGAGGCAGCTTAACGGCAGCTCGCCCGCTTTATGACAGTTGAGGATCCGGTCGAATTCATGCTCGCGCGCGGTAAGCTTGTGAAGACTTTGCGAAAAGACGGCAAGTGTGCAGGAGGAGTATTTTCCCTGCCCCTCGGTGCGGCCGGGCAGCATGATCAGCGGCTGCGGACCGCAGTTGTCGCCGGAGAAGAGGATCCGCGCCTCCCGATAGAGGAAGGAGACGCAGCCTGCCGAGTGACCGGGCATGGTGATGGCCTCGAGCGTCACACCGCCGAGATCAAACAGATCGCCGTCACGGATCGGAAGCAGCTCGGGCACCGCGCCCGGGGGAGCAAACACCGTGTCCTTTTCCGTCCAGATGCCGGCGTCGGCAAGCGCCTTTTCCGCCTTCAGATTCATGGCGTGTTCATCATAGGACTGACGCAGCATCTCCCAGTCTTCTTCGCAGGCATAAACCCGGGGAAACTGGAAGTCTCCGCCCGCATGGTCGAGGTGTCCGTGCGTATTGAGCACGATCAGCGGCAGGTCGGTAAACTGCCGGGCAAAGGCAGGCAGGTTGCCGAAGCCGTAGCCGGTATCGATGTAGGCGGCGGCTTTTTGCCCGATCACAAGATAAAAGTATTCATTCGTCAGTCCAAGCAGACCGTTGATGCGGATGACGTTGTCACACACACAGGTGTAACGCAGAAAAGAGCGCATGTTCGTTTTCCCTCCTTCAAGACAAAGACGGCCTTTTACGTTTGCGCAGCAAGAGGGAAGCACCTTCCGGAGCTTCTTGTCTGAAAAACTATCATTCTGACGATTATCCGTCAAGGAAAGCGTTGACACGCGCTGAATATTTGTGATTTTTGAACAAAATATGACCCGGAATATGGTGGAAATGTCTATTGACGAACGGGCTTGTTTTCCTGTACAATTTTTACATAGTTATTTTACGGCGTTAATCAATTGCAGGGAGATCGTGAAAAAGGGGATCTCCCGGTATTTGGCTGCCGCCGTAATATAATGAAAAGCGGAAATTATACCGAAAAAAGGAAGGAAAGAACATGAAAAGATTGATCGCACTTCTCCTTGCGGCCGTCATGTGCTTCGCGCTGTGCGCGTGCGGACAGAGCGCAGCTCCCGCCCCCGCCCAGGAAGCTGCCCCCGCCCAGGAAGCCGCTCCCGCCGGGGAGGCCGCTCCCGCCGAGGAAGCCGCCCCCGCCGAAAAAGTCACGCTGACCCTGATGAACATCTGGTGCGGCGCCGACAGCAAGACCACCGAGTGGACCCGTATCATCAACGAGTTCAACGCCGAGTATGAAGGCGTGTATGAGATCGTTGTTGAGGATCAGCCCAACTACGACGACTATGAGCTGAAGATGAAGGCTCTCGTCGCCAGCGGCGACACGCCTGACCTCTTCACCTTCAAGGGCCAGGTCCTGAACGACTACTGCACCAGCGGCCAGCTGATGGATCTGACGGCTTTCCTCGCGAAGGACGAGATCGCCAGCCGTTTCAAAGCCGGCACCTTCAACGGCCTGGACTTTGACGGAAGCATCTACTGCATCCCCTACGAGACCGCGTACATCCCCCTGATGTACAACAACAAGCTCCTTGAGGCTGCCGGCGTTGAAGTCCCGACCAGCTATGACGAGCTGTACACCGCGGCCGAGAAGATCACCGCTTCCGGCGTCACCCCGCTGACCCACGTCACCGGCGGCAATGCCTGGTTCTCCCAGCTGTGGTTCACCTACTGCCTGGCCTCCGTTGCCGGCGAGAATGCGCTTGAGCTTGCCTACGACAGCCCCGAATGGATCGAGGCAGCCGAGCTGTACAAGACCCTGGCTCCGATCTCCGAGGCTGACCTTGTCGGCGGCGGCACGCAGGAAGCCAACGGCCTGTTCTTCAATGAGAAGACCGCCATCTACGTCAACGGCACCTGGATCTGCGGCCGTATCGCCAATGAAGGCGTTCCCGGTCTGGCCGAAGGCCTGACCATCGGCGGCAGCCTTGCCTACAACGGCAAGAACGGCGGCGGCATGATCAACGTCAACCAGGGCTACCTGGGCGCTGCCCGCTCCGACGACCCGGCGCACATCGCCGCTGTCGAAGCCTTCTTCGAGTTCATCACCCGTGCCGAGCAGGTTCTGCCTCTGTCCAAGTCTTCCGGCGCTCTGTTCTCCGTCGACTATGACGAGAGCCAGCTCGATCCGGGCCTCCAGACCCAGATCCTCAACGCCGGCAAGGCTGCCAGCTTCACCATCAACACCATCCAGAACAGCATGAGCCCGCAGGTTTGGGGCGCGTATCTGGAGAACATCGACGCTCTCGTCCTTGGCGAGATCACCGCTGAGCAGTTCTGCCAGGCCCTGGCTGCTGCCGCGGAATAAACCGCTTATCCGCGTAAGATAGTTCCAATGGGCGGCCCGCAACTCCCGTGAGCTGCGGGCCGCTTTGCTTTATTAAGGACAGGGGTGCAGGCATGGCCGTTAAGGAATCGGTTTTTAAACCGGAAGAGGGGCTTTTCCGTATCGTCGAAACAGAGGAGAGCGGCCGCTTTGTCGACAGCTATCTGATCGTGGGCGAGCGCGCGGCGCTTCTTGTCGACACACAGCGCTGTGAAAACGATCTGGGAGAGGTCGTCCGAAGCCTGACGGACAAGCCGCTGCAGGTTGTGATCACACATGCCCATCCCGACCATCTTGGTCCCGCGACAGAGGATTTCCTGCGCCGGAAGATCCCGGTATGGGTCTTTCGCGAGGAGATAGAATTGTACGCACCGCTCGGCGACGCGGCGCTTCCCGTCCGCTGTGAGAAAGAATACGGCCTGCATTTTCTGGACGAAGGCCAGGTATTCGATCTGGGCGGAACGACGCTTGAGATCAGAAGCCTTGGCGGACACACACCGCGCGCCGCCATGCTGCTGGAGAGAGAAAAAGGCCGGCTATTCTCAGGGGACGCGATGGGGAACCGCTCGTTCTGGATGCAGGTAGACGGTGCGGAAAGCCTTGAAAAATTTGCTGTACAGATGGGCGGTTTTCTTGCTATAATAAAGAAAATCCCCGGCTTGAAAATCTACACGGGCCACGGTATCGGAACGGAGAGCCGTGACCTTGCCTGGGCCGAAGCCGTTTTGGATGCGACAGAGAAAATCCTTGACGGCCGCTGCGTCGGCGTCCCGACGGAGAGCCGATGGCCCAATACCCTCCGGCTGGAAACGCCGGTGTTCCCGGAGGGGTATTTTTACCGGAGCGACAACATTCGCTGATCTAACGCTGCGGCGTTTTCGGATATACGTTAATCAAGGAAAGGGGACTCGCTTATGTATCTGCGCAAAGAAGACCGCTGGAAGCTGCTGGTCTTTCTGCTTCCGGCTGTTGTGCTGTTCATCGCCTACTTCCTGTATCCGCTCATTTACGTGATCGTGATGAGCTTTTACAAGTGGGACGCCTTCCATCCGCCCGAGTACAGGGGCTTTGCCAACTATGCCGCTCTCTTCAAGGACCTGACCTTCCGCCGCGCCCTGGGCAACAACCTGACATGGGCCGGCGTGGACATGGCGATCAAGGTGCCGCTGGCGATGATGATGGCGCTCATCCTTTCAAAGAAGATCCGCGGCTGGAAGTTTTTCCGTACGGTCTATTTCCTTCCGCAGGTCATTTCCGGCATCGCCATGGCCGCCATGTGGTCGGCGGTGTACAACCTTGACTACGGTCTTCTCAACGGCGTGGTCAAGCTCTTCGGAGGGCAGCCGGTCAACTGGCTGGGCAACGTCAAGGTCGCCTTTATCTGCGTGATCGCCTACGGCCTGCTGTATATCGGCTATTTCATGGTCATCATGATGGCCGAGATCACGGGTATCGACACGACCTATTACGAGGCCGCGGCTATCGACGGCGCCACGAACCTGCAGACGGACATCCACATCACGATCCCGATGATCCGCAGCTCGCTGGCAACCTGTATCACGCTGGCGGCGGTGTTCGGTCTGCGCGCCTTTGAGCAGGTGTATCTGCTGACGGAAGGCGGACCGGCCAACCGCACGATGACTATGGTGCTGTTCATCTACAAGAAAATGAACGCCAATGTCTACGGTACGGCCAATGCCGCGGCAGTGCTTCTGATCATCATGGGCATCCTGGTGATGTCGCTGGTTCGCAAAATCGTTGCGGGAAAGGACTGATCGTATGCAGAACATGATTCAATCGCGTGACGTCGGAAGCGTCATTCTGCGTGTTTTGAAATGGGTCCTTCTGATCGCGCTGGCGATCTATACGATCTTTCCGCTGCTGTGGCTGTTCGTCACGGCGCTGAAGACGAACGCCGAGTATTTTCAGAGCCCCTTCTCTTTCCCCAAGACGCCGCAGTGGCATAACTTTGCCGACGCCTTCGTTTCGGCCGGCATGGGACGGCAGATCATCAACTCGATCGTCGTCGCCTTCGGCGCCGTTATCATCAATCTGCTGCTGTCCGGTATGGCGGCCTACGCGATCTCGCGTTATCGCTTCCGCGCGCGCGAGGCGATCTTCATGGCCATCAGCCTGGGCGTCATGATCCCGCTCAACGCCTTCATGATCCCGTATTACCGGATGTACAGCACGCTGCACCTGCTGGATTCGCACATCGGCCTGATCCTGCTGTACGCGTCGATCAACCTGCCCATGTCGATCTTTATTATCCGCGGCTTTATGGACACCTTCCCCACCGAGCTGGAGGAGGCCGCGAACATCGACGGACTGGGCTTTTTCGGCCGCTTCTTCCACATGGTCCTGCCGCTGACGAAAAACGGCTTCGTCACGGCCGGCACCTTTGCTTTCATTACCTGCTGGAATGAATTCGTGTATGCGAACCTGATGCTCAATACGGCCGCCAAGCGCACGATCCAGACAGGCGTACGCTGGTTTACCAACGAATTTACAACGGACTATGTCCGTCTCTATGCCGCCATCTGCGTGGCGATCGCACCGAGCCTCGCGATTTACTTCCTGTTCCAGGAGCAGGTCATTTCCGGCCTGACTGTGGGTGCCGTTAAAGGCTGAGGAGGTCCGATGAAGAGCCTGACCGCTTTCTTCGACGGGACCCGTCACGTCTATCTGCGCGAGATTGAACTGCGCGATCCGCAGCCAAACGAGATCCAGGCCAAAACGCTGTACAACGGCATCTGTATGGCGGAGGTCTGGAAATACACAGGCGTTCATCACAACGAGCCGATCCTCCCGGGACACGAGGGGATCGGTATCGTTGCAAAAGTCGGCTCTGACGTGGCGGACGTAAAAGAGGGAGACCTTGTTACGACCACGACCTGGGGCGAGTATGTCAACATTCCCGTCGGGCGTTTTCTGCCGATCCATCCGAATCCGGACTTCGAACTGAAAACGCATCTCGTCGAGCCGGTATCCTGTGTCGTGACGGCGGCGGACGAGCTGAACATCTATCCCGGCGACAGCGTGATCCTGTTCGGCGCCGGCTACATGGGCCTGCTGCTGGTGCAGCTATTATGCCAGTATCCGCTGTCAAGGCTTGTGGTGGCGGATATCAAAAAGCAGAATCTGGAGCTTGCCGGGCTGTACGGCGCGACGGAACTGATCGACAGCTCGACGGCGGAGGGACGCGCCAGGCTGGAAGAACTGGAGAACGAGCCCTTTGAGATCGCCTTTGAGTGCGCGGGCGTGCAAAGCTGCTTTTCTTCCTGCGAAAGGCTGCTGGGGAAAGGCGGAAAACTCGGCGTTTACGCCTGGCATCACGGCCAGCGTACGTTCGACGGCCATCTGTGGCACACCAAGGGACTGTCGCTGCTGAACGTCAACCACTGGCTGGTCTGCAAGAAGGAGTATCTCAACCCCTGGATCGGAGCAGACCGATTGATGCAGCTGGGCAAGATCGAGCAAAGCCGGCTGATCACCCACGAATATGACTTTACCGACATTGAGCGGGCGATGGAGGAATCGACCGCGCGCTCCGGGAATTTTATCAAATCCATCCTGCGCTTTTGAGAAGAGAGACGAGCGACATGAAGCAGATCCGCCACGGCATCATCGGGCTGGGTAATATCGCACAGGAGCATATCGGCGGCATCGCGCAGCTTGAGGGCATGCGCGTCGCCGCAATCTGCACGCGGAACGCGGAAACGCTTGCCCGGGTAGGGAAAGAACTGGGCGTTCCGGAGAGACTGCGCTTTTCGGATTACCGGGAATTGCTTGCGTCCGGAGAAGTCGATTCGGTTTCGATCTGCACGCCGAACGTGCAGCACTACGAGATGGTCAGGGCGGCGATCGAGGCGGGGGTCCCCTTTGCGGTGGAAAAACCGCTGTGTCTGACGATGGAGCAGGCGCTGGATCTGAAGGAGCGGATGGGGGAAAGGCCGATCCCGCATATGATCTGCTTCTCCTATCGCTTTATGGACGCCGCGCGTTATGCGCGGTATCTGGTGAAAAGCGGCGCCCTGGGGCAGCTGCGGCATGTATTTGCCCGGTACGACCAGGGATGGGGCAACGACGAGAGCCGTCCGCTTTCCTGGCGCTTTCGCAGAGAGCTGGCCGGCTACGGCGCGCTGGGCGATCTCGGATCGCATCTGATCGATCTGGTCCGCTTTACCGCCGGAGAGATCGAGTCCGTAACGGCGGACATGGGCGTGCTGATGCCGAAGCGCATCCTGCCGGAAGGCGGAGAGGGCGAGGTGACGGTAGACGATTACGCCATGTTCCTGGCCAGATTGTCCGGCGGCGTGAGCGCCATGCTGGAGACCACACGCTTCGCGTACGGGCACCGGAATCTGCAGCAGCTTGCGATATACGGCTCGAAGGGAGGCCTGCTCTACAGGCAGGACCTGATCGGCGGAAAGCTGTGCAGCAGCCTGGAGGGCTGTCTGACCGAAGAGGATTTTCGCGCCAATCGCTATGTTCCGCTTGCGATCCCGGAAGAATTCCGCTGCACGCAGATGGAGGCCTTTGAGAGACTGCTGCGGGGTGACGGGAGCGGACTGGCGGCTTCGCTCTATGACGGGATCGCCGTTCAGCGTGTGATGGATACAGTTGCCCGCTCCGCCAAGACGGGGCGCTGGGAGAGAACAGGAGGATAAGGAAAGATGGATATTCGCTGCGATAACGGGACCCTGTCTGTTTGCAGCCGTGTCGGGGAGCTACTGAGCCACAGCTCGGAGGCTCCCATGCTTTTTGTCGGTCGGGGAGAGCCTTCGATCGATATGTATCGGGGCAATTTCAAAATCGAAGATTACGTCGAGAGCCGCATCCCGCTCCGCAGCTTCTCCGCGGAGAAGACAGAAGCAGGGGTGGAGCTCACGTTTGAAAGCCTGCTGCGCGTTGCGATCAGCAGCGACGACGGCGACACGCTGGAGCTTGTGTTTACCGCGCTTGACCCGGATATCAACCGGATTTGGCTGAGAGTTCCGGCGGAGAAGAACGAGCACTGCTACGGCTGCGGCGAGCAGATGTCGTATTTTGACCTGCGGGGAAGGCATTTCCCGCTGTGGACGTCGGAGCCCGGAGTCGGCCGCGACAAAAGCACCTATGTGACATGGCGCTCGGACGTGGAGAACAAGGCCGGCGGCGACTATTACAACACCAATTTCCCCGCGCCGCTGTTTGTCTCGTCCCGCCGTTACTGGCTGTGGGCGGACTGCACGGCGTACGCCAATTTCGACTTTCGGCACGAGAGCTTCCACGAGCTGCAGTTTTGGGCGGTGCCGAGCCGGATCCGGATCCGTACGGGGGAGAGCCTGCTTGCGCTTGTAAGCGATCTGAGCGCCTTTTTTGGGCGTCAGAGCGTGCTGCCGGACTGGGTGTATAACGGAGCGATCCTGGGCCTGCAGGGCGGCACAGAGCGCGTGAGCGAGCTTGTGGAACGCTCTCGTCGGCTGGGCGTCGCCGTGTCGGGCGTGTGGTGCCAGGACTGGGAGGGAAAACGAGTCACCTCCTTCGGCAAGCGCCTGCAGTGGGACTGGCGCTGGAACGAGAGCATGTATCCGGGTCTGCCGGAGCAGATCAAGGCGTATGAAAAGGACGGCATCCGCTTTCTCGGCTATATCAACCCGTATCTCGTCAGCGACGGTCTGCTCTTCCGGGAGGGCGCGGAAAAGGGCTATTTTGCGCTGAACGACAAGGGCGAGATCTATCTCGTCGACTTCGGCGAATTCTACTGCGGCGTCGTGGACTTTACCAATCCGGCCGCCTTTGCGTGGTTCAAGGAGATCATCAAGAAAAACCTGATCGCTTTCGGGCTGCGCGGATGGATGGCGGACTTCGGCGAGTATCTGCCGATCGACGTTCGCCTTTTCAGCGGCGAGGACCCCATGCTTGCGCACAACGCATGGCCTGTGCTGTGGGCCCGGTGCAATTATGAGGCGCTGACGGAGTGCGGCCTGCTGGGGGAAGCGCTGGTCTTTATGCGCGCCGGCGGCGTCGGGACGCAGAAATACTGCCCCCTGCTTTGGGCGGGCGATCAGAGCGTGGACTTCAGCGTGCACGACGGGCTGATCTCCGTCGTCTCCGGTACGCTGAGCGCGGCCATGTGCGGCTGCGGACTGAATCACAGCGATATCGGCGGCTATACGTCGCTGTTCGGAAACTGCCGGACGAAGGAGCTGTTTCTCCGCTGGGCGGAGATGGCCGCCTTCAGCCCGGTCATGCGTACGCACGAGGGAAACCGGCCGGATGATAATTTCCAGTACTATGACGATGAGGACTGCATCGTGCGCTTCGGCCGTCTTACGCGCATCTACGCCGCGCTTGCGCCATATCTGCGCAAGGCGGTGAAGGAAAACAGCGAAAAGGGCATCGGCGTACAGCGCCCGCTGCTGCTGCACTACGAAAGTGATCCGCGCTGCCTGACGGAGCAGACGGAATATCTTCTCGGCCGCGACGTACTGGTGGCGCCCGTATACGAGGAGGGCGCACAGACGCGCTCGCTCTATCTTCCCGCGGACGACTGGGTCCATCTGTGGAGCGGCAAACGCTGCGGCGGGGGAGAAATCACGGTCGACGCGCCGCTTGGCTATCCGCCGGTATTCTACCGCGCGTCTGCCCCGGACGCCGCGCTCTTCGCCGCGATCGCCGGGCAGTTTTAAAAAGCGCAGAGGACACGATAAAAACCCAAAAGGAGGAACAGGCGCATGAAAGCGATCATGGTCATGTACGATTCGCTCAACCGCAGAATGCTGCAGCCGTACGGCTGCGACTGGACGGAGACGCCAAACTTTCTGCGCCTTGCGCGGCACAGCGTTCGGTTTGACAATCACTACGCCAACAGCCTGCCCTGCATGCCGGCGCGGCGCGAGCTGCACACCGGCCGATATAACTTCCTGCACCGCAGCTGGGGCCCGGTGGAGCCCTTTGACGACTCGATGCCCGAGATCTTAAAGCAGAACGGGATCCACAGCCAGCTGATGAGCGACCACTGGCATTATTGGCGCGACGGCGGCGCGACCTATCACAACCGGTATTCCGGCTGGGAGGTCACGCGCGGACAGGAGGGCGACTGCTGGAAGCCGGATCTTGCTTTCCGCTGCGATCCTTCCAACGACTTCGGCAGCCCGGACAACCCCTACGTCGCGGAGCGCCCGACGATCACGGCCAACCAGAATGACAGGCGTCAGATCCGCTGCGAGGCGGAGATGCCGATGGTGCGGACCTTCGATCTGGGGCTGGAGTTTCTTGAGCGCAATCACGATCAGGACAATTTTTTCCTGCAGATCGAAACCTTTGATCCGCACGAGCCGTTTTATCTGCCGCCGGATCTGGATGAGGACGGCGTGCGTTATGACTGGCCGCCGTATTACCCCGTTCGGGAGAGCGGCGATGTGGTGGAGCGCGTGCGGAAACGCTACGCGAAGCTGCTGAAGCTGTGCGACGCGCAGCTCGGCCGCGTGCTGGACAAAATGGACGCCTATGACATGTGGAAGGACACGATGCTGATCGTGAACACGGACCACGGCTTCCTGCTGGGAGAACACGGCTGGTGGGGGAAGTCGGTCATGCCGCTGTATAACGATCTGACCAATACGCCGCTGTTTGTCCACGATCCGCGTTTCCCCGAGGCGGATGGCACGGCCCGGGATATGCTGACGGAAAATATCGACCTGGCGCCAACGGTGCTTGAATTCTTCGGCCTGCCGCGGCCCGACACGATGTGCGGTCTTCCGCTGCGCGCGGCCGTGGAGGAAAAGAAAAAGCTGCACGATTATGCGCTCTTCGGCATACACGGCGGGTATATCAATATCACGGACGGGCGCTACGTCTATATGCTGCCGCCCGCGACGCCGGACAATGAGCCGCTGAACGAGTACACGATCATGCCGACCCATCACGACAGGATGTTTTCTGTTGAGGAGCTGCGCGGCGCCGCGATCGAGCCGGGCTGCGCCGGGACAAAGGGCGTGCCGGTGCTTCGTATCCCGCGCAAAACGCCGCAGGCCAATATGGCCCGCTTCGGCGCAAAGCTTTTTGACAACGCGACCGACCGCGCGCAGCTTTGCGAGCTTCGTGATCCCGCGCTGGAAAAGCGGATGCTTGAGCTGATGCTGCGTGCGCTGAAGGAAAACCACTGTCCGCAGGAGCAGTATGAGCGCATGGGGCTGCCTGCGGACAGAACGGCGCTGGACGATGACGATTATGCCGCCATCCTGCGGAGACGCGAGAGCTACGCCGCGCAAAACGAGCTGCGGCATCTTCGGCTGAGTCCCGCCGCGGCGGCGACCTACCGCGTTCTGACCGCGCTGCTGCCTTATCTGGCGGAGGAAGCGGAAGAAAAGCTGGCCGCGCTGGACGAGGGAACGCCTGTGGACGGAGAGGGCATGGAAAGGCTGCTCCTTCCGCTCGTGCGCGGCGAAGATCGGGAGATCGCGGTCTACTATGCGAGACTGAACGGCAGAACCTTTTGAGGTGAGAGAATGAAGCTTTTTCAAAGCGATTCGCCCTGGATCAGGCTGATCGACAATATGGGCAATCTGGTGCTGCTGAATCTGATGTTTCTGCTGTGCTGTCTGCCCGTGGTGACGGCTCCAGCGGCGGTAACGGCGCTGTACAGCTGCACGCTGTGCATGGCCAGAAGAGAAAAGCTGGAGCTGTCGCGCTTCTGGCAGGTCTGGAAACGGGAATTTGTCGTGTCGCTCAAAGCGGGAGGGCTGATTTTTGCGCTGGCCGCCCTGCTTGCGCTGGACGGGTATTATCTGAAGCTGAATCCGGCGGCGCCCGCTTTCCTGCGCTACGGGCTTTACGTGCTGGCTTTCTTCGCGGGCTGCCTGGCGCTGTATCTCTTTCCGCTGATCGCGCGCTTTACCAACACGATCCCGCAATACGTCCGGCTCAGCCTTGCGCTTGCGCTGCGCTATCTGCCCAAGACCCTGCTGATGATGCTGGCCGTCTGCCTGCCGGCGCTGCTGTTTCTGTGGAACGCCGAGCTGGCACTGAGGCTGATGATTTTCTGGCTCCTCTTCGGCTTTGCGCTGACCGCGTTTTTCAATTCCGGCCTTTTGAGAGGAATCTTCGCGGCGCTGGAGGAAACCGCGCCCGCCGCTGACGGCGACGGGCCGCAGGAGCCCGAAGAATGAGACGGCTGAGCTTTCTGATCAAGCCGGCCTCCTCCCGGTGCAATCTGCGGTGCCGCTATTGCTTTTATGAGGACGTCAGCGACAAGAGAGAGAAGAAAAGCTACGGCGTTATGTCGGACGAAACGGCGGAGAAGCTGATCCGCGCGGCCTGCGAAGAGAGCGGGAAGGGCGGAGAACTGCATTTCGCGTTCCAGGGCGGCGAGCCGACGCTGGCCGGGCTGGATTTTTTCCGGCGCTTTGTCCTGAGCGCGGAGAACTGCGCGCAGGGAAGGCAGCGTGTGAGCTTTTCGATCCAGACCAACGGGACGCTGCTTGATGACGCCTGGGCGGCTTTTTTCAAAGAAAAACGCCTCCTTGTCGGACTGTCGGTCGACGGAGACCGCGGGCTGCATGATCTGAATCGGGTGGATGCGAACGGAAAAGGAAGCTGGAGCGACGCCGTAAGGGCGCTGCGCTGCCTGCAGAAATACGAGGTCGACGTCAATCTCCTGTGCGTGGTGACCGGAAGCTGCGCGCGTCATCCGCAGCAGGTGTACGGCGCCCTCAAGCGTCTCGGCGTGCGGTATCTGCAGTTTATTCCCTGCCTGGATCCGATCGGGGAAGAGCGCGGAAGAGAGAAGTTTTCGCTTACGCCGGAAGCTTACGGCAGCTTTCTGTGCCGTCTGTTCGACGCCTGGTATGACGACTGGAAAAACGGACGCTATTGCAGCATTCGCCAGTTTGACGATTATGTTCATCTGCTGACGGGCGGGGAAGTAAGCGCCTGCACGGCGTCCGGGCACTGCGGCAGGTATCTTGTCGTGGAGGCGGACGGAGGGCTGTACCCCTGTGACTTCTACGTACTGGACCCCTGGAGACTGGGAACGGTCGGAGAAGAGCCGCTTGCGTCTGTCATAGGCGGGCAGACGGAACGGCGGTTTCTCGCCGAAGGGGAGCGCCGCCCGGACGGCTGCCGCGATTGCCGCTGGTTTCCGATCTGCCGCGGCGGGTGCAAACGGGACTGGATACAGCGCGAGGGGGAAACGGTCAATTATTTCTGCGCCGCGTACCGCGCCTTTTTTGCCCACAGCATCACACGGCTTCAGGAGATAGCAGCGGCGGAACTCGAATATGCCGGACGATAAAACGGCGCATCGGCTCGAACAACAAAAGACAGGCTCTTTTCAGAGCCTGTCTTTTTCTTGCTGTTTCAGAGTTCCATAAAGTCTTTCCCGCCGCGGCGTCTCAGCCGCAGATAAAGCACAAGGGAGGCAGCGGCCGTGACAAGCGCAAAGAGCGCGAGATAAACGGCGGCGCCGAAGGGCGGCGTCAGCAGCAGATACACCCCCGCAAGCAGGATGGAATAGCCCCAGCCGCCCAGGATCGCGACCGTGACGGGCATGCTCTGCTTGATCGGGGCGAGTTCGTTCGTCCAACCAAGGTTGGCGTGTCCAAGATCAAGCGTCAGGGAAAGCAGCGCAAAGAAAAGAGTATAGAGCTGCGGCAGCACGAGCAGCGCGAGCGAAACGGCAAGAGACGCTTTGAGGACGAACACGGCGCAGAGCGAGGCGAAGAGCAGCACTGGCATCGTCAGCAGCAGCTGGACGCGCAGCTTGGCGCGCAGGACCTGCCATGCCTCGACAGGCAGCGACTGCGGGATCCAGATGTTTTTGCCCTCGAGCGAAACCGAGGGCGCGGCGCTGTCGTTCATCGAGCAGGCCATGCACAGCGCCGTGCACAGAAGCACCGCCGTCGTGTCGACACTGCCGAAAACGGAGGAGAGGACGTCGACCACGGTGGAGCCCTTGAGGAGAAGCGCTGCGCCGAGGATCGGGATCAGAAGCGTGCCGAGCGCACAGTTGAGCATATAATTGGCGTTGGAAGTAAGCTTGCCGAATTCCTTGGCGAGCAGGGCGGAGGAGACGCTGCGCTGCTTTTCCCGGCGGGCGGTGTATCGGATCTTTTCACTCCCGCCCGTCGCGGTCGCAAGATTGAGAAAGCTGCGGCCGAGCAGGCGCCACATCATAAAGAAGCAGAGCGCGACAAAAGCCGTACTTGCGGCCATGCCGAGCAGGTTTCCCTCGGCCGCGCTGCCGAAGAGATAGAGCCCATAGGCCTTTTCCCGGATCGCCGGACCGTAGACGGCAATGTTGGCGATGAGGTCCTGAATGAGGTTCATGGCCTTGAAATAGGCAAAGTAGTACACCCCGATACCCAGAAGAGCGACGAGCACCGTGACAATGCTTTTGTTTTTGAGCTTTGTGCTGAGCTTTGCCACGACCCAGCCGAGCAGACACGAGAGCGTCAGCACAAAAACGGAGAGCAGAAGCAGGAAAACGAGGCAGCCGATCAGGGCGGAGAGAGAGAAGGGAACCGTGATAAGATACACGATGATGGCCGGGACGATGACGACGGCGGCGTACATCAGCCCCATCAGATACACGCCCATCAGCCGCGCGAGCATGATCGTGCCGACCGGGATCGGCAGAGAGAGCAGCAGGTCGTTGTCCTTGGCTAGATACAGCCCGGTATAGGTGGAAAAGACGCTGCCGAAGATGCCGAGCAGGATCGCGATCAGCCCCATGATGGCAAAATACAGCCAGCCTGCTCCTGCCTCGTACAGCGGCGCGCAGAGAGAGGAGGCCGTGACGGCGAAGGTACCGCCGAGCAGGACGACCATGACCAGAATAAAGAAAACGATATACCCGACGGTGCCCGCCCTCGAGCGGGCTTTATTCTTCTTGGAATCGTAGAAGTAGTTGCGGAAGATCTCCGCAAACTGCTTTTTCAAAAGCGTTTTGACCATATCAGTCCGCCTCCAGCTCCAAAAAGACCTCTTCGAGCGATTCGTCGCCCTTGACCTCTTCCATTGTGCCGGAGCGGATCAGGCGGCCCTGCTTGATGATGGCCACCTTGTCGCAGAGCTTTTCGGCGACCTCGAGCACATGCGTGGAGAAGAAGATCGCGCCGCCGCGGTCACAGAGCTCGCGCATCATGCCCTTGAGCAGGAAGGAGGCCTTGGGGTCGAGCCCGACGAAGGGCTCGTCCATCAGGATCAGCTTCGGATCGTGCAGCCAGGCCGAGATGATCGCAAGCTTCTGCTTCATGCCGTGGGAATAGGCGGAGATAGGCTGGGCGAGGTCGTCGGTGAGCTCAAAGCGGGCGGCATAATCCGCGATCCGGGCGGCGCGCAGATCCGCCGGAACGCCGAAAACGTCAGCAATGAAATTTAAGTACTTGATGCCGGACATGAACTCATAGAGATCGGGATTGTCAGGGATATAGGCGATCTGTCGCTTGCAGGCGAGGGGATCGGATCGGAGCGGGATGCCGGCGATCGTGATCTCGCCGGAATCAAAGCTCTGGATGCCGACGACCGAGCGCAGCGTCGTGGTCTTGCCCGCGCCGTTGTGGCCGATAAAGCCGTAGATCTCGCCCGGAGCGATGTGCAGCGAAAGATCGTCCACGGCGACCTTGTCGCCGAAGGTCTTGGTCAGATGTTCGATACGAAGCATGGCGTGTTCCTCCTGTGTAGTCAGTATTTTTTCTTCAAAACGAGGTATGAGAGCCAGTAGAGCAGCACAAGCAGGCTTACGCCGGTACCGCAGAGGGTACTGAGTTCCTGCCTGCCGAGGATCTGGAATACGACCGTCATCACGCCGCCGACGATCACAAAGCCGGTCCCGGCACAGACCCAGGCGCGCGAGCGGATAAACTGATTGCGTTCGTCTGTGGCCTCGGTATCCGTCCGCTCGCGGTATTCCGCATCCGCACGGTATCGCAGACCCAGAAAAAGCTGTATCGCGCCTACGACGATGAGCGCGCCGCCCATACCGAGCCAGATGCTGTCTCCGCCCGTGAGCTTGACAGCAAGGAGCAGCACCGCGCCGACCACGATCTCCACGGAGGAGTTTATCAACCTTCTGTTGTTGTTCATCTGTTATCCTCACTTTCCTCAAAGAGAAAAACCTCTTCGATCGTCATGGAGAAATACCGCGCGATCTTGTACGCCAGAAAGATCGAGGGATTGTAGCGCCCGGTTTCGAGCGAACTGATCGTCTGGCGCGAGACGCCCATGGCCTTTGCAAATTCCTCCTGCCGGACGCCGCGCATCCGGCGGATCTCTTCGATTCGGTTCTTCACAGCATCAAGCTCCTTTTGTAAAGTTAGCTTTACATTTGCAGAATAGCATACGGCACGGCATATGTCAAGTGAACTTTACAAATTCGTGAAAAAATTATCGAAGAAAAGGGAAAACGGGCGGGCCGCGCCGCAGTGGGGCGGCCCGCGAGGGAATCATTTGCGGAAAGTCTCGAAGAGCACGATAACGATCGGAACGCCGATGAGGACAAAATAGATCGGCGTCGCGGCTGGGTGGAGCGGAGAGAGGCGCACGGAGCAGAGGAGCGTGTAGGCCATGAACGCCTCGGACGAGAGGAGCATCAGGCTCATCATCGTGCGCGTCGTGCGGATCAGGCGCGGCAGCTTATAGGCCGGGACGCCCTGGGTGTTGTTCCAGACCTGGGGGAAAAACTGGATCGGCCCGAGGATGACGAGGAGAATAAAACCGAAGACAATCGGCGCCGAGACCGCGCCCGCCTTGCCGCTCCAGCCGTCGACCTCCCCGGCAAAATTGAAGTGGCTCGGCAGAAAGTCGGGCAGCTGAGGCAGCTTGATGCAGCCGTAGATCAGTGTAAAGAGAAAGCAGAGCACGGAGAGACCGAGAAAAACATAGTCGACGAGGCGCGGCTTCGTCTTCATGCTGCCGCCTCCTCTTCGCGGGGCGGCAGGGGCGCGAGCTTTGTTGTGAGCAGCACGACGAGCAGTGTGAAGACCGTGCAGAAGGCCTCGGCCGGGATGACGCCGAAGCTCCTGTTGATGAGGACAAGGATCGCGTCAAGGGCGAAATGCAGCACATAGCACGCCAAGACCATTCCGGGCCGTTTTTCGCGCAGTCCGCGGAAGAGGATCAGAGACAGGCAGATGTGGAACAAAAGCGCGAGAATGCGCTCGTAGCCCGCGAGAAAGAACAGAGACGACGGACCGGTGAGCGTGCGAAGCTGTTCGAGCGCGGAATCGTACTGGAACCCGGAGAGGGGAGCGAGCAGCGACTCGGCCCGGCCGGCGTTGATCATCGCGGCGAGGGAGAGATTGCTGATCTGCGAGACCACGCCGACGAAGATCGCCTCGACACCGCCGTGACCCGCGCCGTACATATAGGCGTTTTCACTGTCGTTGCAGCGGCGCAGAAAGGTTTTGGCGGCGAAGATCCGACCGGTTTCCTCAAAGAGCGCGGCGGCGGCGCCGCCATAGAGCGCGTAGAGCCACATGTTTCCGAAGATCTTCTGGCCGACCGGCGTGAGAATGATGAAGTTGTGAAGCAGACTTTCCAGCACGAGAGCGAAGAGAATGAACACGCCCACGCCGACGAAAAAGCTGCTGACCGGGGCATGGAAGCGTTTGCGGCCGTATACAAAGGCCGCGATCACGGCGGCAAGGGAGAGCAGCATGCTCACGCCCATGCCGGCCATGGAGAGCGTTGAAACGGTTGTGATGCCGTCCATAAAGACAGCCCCCTTTACGAAATGTCCAGCTCGGGCGGGACGTCGATCTCGTCCGAGACATATTTGCCGTTTTTCTTCCGCTGGCGCACGCACTCGGTCAGCAGATATTCGATCTGGCCGTTGATCGAGCGAAAATCATCCTCCGCCCAGGCGGCGATGGCGTCGTAGAGCTTGGGCGACAGGCGCAGCGGGACCTGCTTTTTGGCGCTGTTGTCAGCCATATCAGTACAGGCTGCCGGAGTTGACGACAGGCTGGGCGTCCTTGTTGCCGCAGAGCACGACAAGCAGGTTGGAGACCATGGCGGCCTTGCGCTCTTCGTCAAGCTGGACGGTGCCGCGCTCGCTGAGACGGTCAAGAGCCATCTCGACCATGCCGACGGCGCCGTCGACGATCATTTTGCGCGCGTCGATAATGGCGCTGGCCTGCTGGCGCTGCAGCATGACGGCCGCGATCTCGGGGGCGTAGGCGAGATAGGTGATGCGGGCCTCAAGGATCTCGATGCCGGCATCGGAAACCTTGGACTGGATCTCGTCGCGAATGCGCTGCGCCACAGTTTCGGACGAGCCGCGCAGGCTGCCCTCGTCGGCGATGCCGTCGCCGGTGGTGTCCACGCCGGGCGCGACGTCATAGGGATAGATGCGAACGATGTTGCGCAGGGCCGTATCGCACTGGAGCGAGAGATATTCCTTGTAGTTATCCACATTGAACACGGCTTTGGCGGTGTCGACGACGCGCCACATGACGGCAATGCCGATCTCGATGGGGTTGCCGAGACAGTCGTTGATCTTCTGGCGGCTGTTGGAGAGCGTCATAATCTTCAGTGAGATCTTTTTGCCGTTTTCCGCGGCCTGAACGGCAGCGGCGGCATTGGCACCGTTGGCGTTCGACAGGACGCCGAGGAGACCCTGCTGGCTGTTGTCCACGTCGCCGCTCTGGCTGAGCTTGGTGGCGGCGGCGGGGTTGACGCCGGTGCAGAAGGGGTTGACGAAGTAAAAGCCCTCGCCCTTAAGCGTGCCGATGTATTTGCCGAAGAGCGTCAGGACGAGCGCCTCCTGGGGCTTTAAGACCTTCAGCCCGCAGAAGGGGATCCAGCCGAGCAGCACCCAGACGATACCGGGAATGAACATCGCCAGGCCGATCATGCGGCCCTTGTCCAGGTTGATCCCACCGAAAACGATGCCGAGAATCGCAGCGACGTAAAGAAGAATGCACAGCAGCATCACAGGCATACCGTTTTTCTTGGTGTTGAGAATTTTTTCTTCCATTGGGAAATCCCTCCTTTGTGATATCAAAATGATATCACGATGAAAGCGCGCTGTCAAGAGAAAGTGTAAAAAAAAGAACTCCGGACTGTCCGGAGTTCTTGTGCTTGCAATTTAATGTTCCAGCGCGTGCGTGCGCAGGTAGCCGAGCACCGCCTGAATGCCGGCGGCGTTGAGGGATTTGTTGTTGGCGGCGGCGAACTTGGGATTGAGGTCCACGCCGCTGCGCACAGCCTGGGCGACGTCGACAAAGTAGACGCCGACTTCCCGGCAGGCTTCACGGATCCATTCGGATCCCTCGTTGGCGAGATCACTGGTCAGATCATCAAGAGAGGAGTAGCCCTCCGCCACAGGGGGGATCGAGCAGCAGACGACCGTCGTCTCCGGGCTGGCGGCGAGGATGCCGCGCACAAGCGCTTCATAGCCGGAGATAAAGTCTTCCTTCTTGACCCTGGCAAGGCCGTCGCTTCCCACACAGATGAAGAGGACGGACGGCTTGGTGATCATGCAGGCATCGACGGGAGAAATCTTGGAACCGTCGCTGTAGAGGATGTTCCAGGTGGCGATATTGCCCATCGGAAGGCTGCCGGATTCGCTGCTCCACACGTCGCCGCCGGTGAGCGACTGGTCGCGCATGGCGATCATGACGCTGTCGGTCAGAAAGACGGCGGAGCGGATATAGTCCTCGCCCGCGTCGGCCGTCTCGCGAAGCTGGTGCAGCTCGCCGTCAGGCTCGACAAAAGTGAGAGAATCCACGTTGACGGTCGTCTTTTCGTCCTTGACCGCGTTGAGGTTTGGCGTACGCGGATCGGCGTCGCCGTGGTACGGCGTCACGGCGGAGAAAACAAAGCCGACAAACAGCAGGAGAAGACACAGCACGATCCCGATCGCCCAAAGGATGTTTTTTAATCCGGAGAGTCTGTCAAACATCGTCGTTCCCTCTCTTTCAAGAAGATAAGCGGAAGTTTTTGCAAAAACAGCGGGGCCGGAAGACCCCGCTGTTTTAACTTTTCAAGGAGCAGTCTGCCGGCGGCAGCCCGCTTGTTATTCGGCCTCGGCCAGAGCCTTGGCTTCCTCGATGACCTTCTGCTGGACGTTGCCGGGCGCTTCTTCATAACGAACGAACTTGCAGGTGAAGGAGCCGGCGCCCTGCGTCATGGAGCGCAGATCGATCGTATAGGTGCTCATTTCCGCCATCGGGACCTCGGCCTCGATCGTGGTCATGCCGTCCTCGGCGGGCATGGAGCCCATCATCGTGCCGCGGCGCTTGGAGTTGATGTCGCCGATAATGGCGCCCTGGTATTCGTCGGGGATGGTGACAAAGAGCTGGCCGATCGGCTCGAGGATCGTGGGACGGGCCTTGGGGATGCCGTCCTGGTAGGCAAGACGCGCCGCGGTCTGGAACGCCATATCGTTGGAGTCGACGGGGTGGTAGGAGCCGTCGTACAGCGTGGCCTTGAGACCGACGAGCGGGTAGCCGGCGAGAACGCCCTTCTGAACGGCGTTGCGCAGGCCCTTTTCAACGGACGGGAAGAAGTTCTTCGGGACGGAACCGCCGAAGACTTCCTCGGCGAAGATCATGTCGTCCTGCTCTTCCTGCGGCTCGAAACGGATCCAGACGTCACCGAACTGGCCGCTGCCGCCGGACTGCTTCTTGTGGCGGCCGTGAGATTCGACCTTGGACTTGATCTTTTCACGGTAGGCAACGCGGGCGGGCAGAAGCTCGGTGTCGACGTTGTAGAGGTTCTTCAGCTTGGAGCAGAGGACGCCGATCTGGATGTCGCCCTCGCCGGAGATGACCATCTGGTGGGTCTCGGCGTTGTTGACGAGATTGAAGGAGATGTCTTCCTCGCCCAGCTTGGCAAGACCGGCGGCGACCTTGTCGTCCTGGCCCTTGGTCTTGGGCGCGATGGCCATGGAGTACATCGGATCGGGCAGCTCGATCGCGGGCAGCTCGACATCTTCCTTGGAGTCGACGACCGTGTCGCCGGTCTTCCAGTCCATCTTGCCGATGGCGACGATATCGCCGCAGCAGGCATCGGTGACTTCCGCGGACTTCTTGCCGCACATGGTGTACATACGGCCGAGCTTATCGGTGCTGGCGGCGCGGCAGTTGCGCAGGCTCATGCCCGCGTTGACGCTGCCGGCGAGGACCTTAATGAAGCTGTACTTGCCGAACTTGTCGGAAATGGTCTTGAAAACAAAGCCGAGAGTGGGGCCGGCCTTCTCTTCGGGGGCGGGGCAGTAGTCCGCGATGCCCTGGAGCATGGCGACGGTGCCGACGTTGGTCATGGCGTCGGTGGCGAACACGGGAACGACAGCGCGCTCCTTGACGCCGACCTTGAGACCTTCGATGATGTCGGCCTCTTCCAGCTCCATCGTCTCGAAGAACTTTTCCATCAGCTCTTCGGTGGCGCCGGCGGCGGCTTCCATCAGCTCGGCGCGCAGGTCTTCCACGTGACCGGCGTCGGCGGCGGGAACAGAGACCTTTTCAACCTTGGCGCCGTTCGTCATGTAGGCGACGTTGTGCACGAGGTCAATGACGCCCTTGCCGTCGGAGGTGGGGATCGTAACGGGGCAGACGATGCTGCCGTACTTGCCCTTGAGGGTCGCGAGGGCCTTGAAGTAATCGCCGTGCTCTTCGTTGCACTTGGAGACGCAGAACATGACGGGCAGCTCGGCCTTCTTGAGGTATTTCCAGCTGCGCTGGGCACCGACGGCGACGCTCTCCGCCGTGTCCTTGGCGGAAAGAACGATCACGCCGGCCTCGACCGCGCGGAGCGCACAAAGCACGTCGCCGACAAAGTCGAAGTAGCCGGGGCAGTCAAGCACGTTGATCTTGCAGCCGCCGAAGCTGACGGGAGCGACAGCGGTGGAGATGGTGATCTGGCGGGCGATCTCTTCGGCATCATAGTCGCAGACGGTGTTGCCGTCGCTGACCTTGCCCATGCGGTCGATCGCGCCGGTGACGTAGAGCATGCTCTCCGCCAGGCTGGTCTTGCCGGAGTTGCCGTGGCCGATCAGGCAGATATTGCGGATGTTTTTAGTTTCCATTTGATGAATTCCTCTCTGTCAGTTATGTGAAAAGAATACTGGTACAAAGTAATTCAGCATTTCCAATCAATTATACACTATCCGTTTGCCTTTGGCAACAGAAAAATTGGCGCTTTTCTTATCCGCGGTTGAAGAAGCTGACGGCCGCCGTCAGCAGCGCGAAGAAGAGCATGAAGCCGAAGAGAAAGCCGATCGAAAGGCTTCCCGCGCCGAGCAGACGGATCGCGGCGACAATGACGCCGAGAAGCGCGCCGGCGGCGGTGAGATAGGTGTTGATGCGCGTGGCGGTATACATGCTGCGTGCGGTGTCCGCGGTGTGGACAAGGGGGCCGAGCCCCTCGCGGCAGATGACCGCGGCGATCTGGCTGTCCTCGCCCGGCTCGGCCGAGGACATGTCGAAGCGCTCGATATACGGCGGGAAGTCATAGCCGTCGGTGGCCACGTCAAAGGCGACGTGCAGCATTTCGGGCGTGACGTTGAAATCGCGGATCGCAAAGACCGGGTGGCGGTTGGAGCGCATCAGGTCGATCAGCGCCTCGCGCACCTGGGGCTTGGCGGTGTATTTCATGTTGAAGATACCGCAGAGGATGCCGTCCACGGAGAGCAGGACCGAGGTCTTGTCGACCAGACGGAAGGGGATGCGCACGTTCATCAGCCGCATCAGATCCGTGCTGCCGCACAGGATCACGCGGCTGTCGATGATGCCCTTCATGCCGCCGCCGGGGAGATATTCAAAGTTTTCGATGTTGCGGATGCGGCAGCCGTTGCGCTCCATCAGTCCGCCGAACGGCAGAGCCGAGCAGCTGCCCGCGGCGGCCATCATGCTGCCGGCATAGGAGATGATGCGCGTCGGATCCTCGTCGGCAAAAATGCGGATCGTGCCGATTTCGACCGTTCCGTCCGGGAAAAGGTCGCGGTCGGTGACGATCAGGTTTTTGCTTTGGCCGATGTCGCTCATGCCGGACCAGCCGGCGATCGCCGCGCCGCTGGAGAAGATGCGCATCGAGCCGAGAAAGAACGGCAGGGAATAGCAGCACATCGCAGCAAAGGGGACGGCGGGGCAGAAGGTCATCGAGAATATGTAGAAAATATCCGAGACGTCCTTCTTCAAAAGGGCGATCAGCAGCGCCAGAGCAAAGGAGAGAATGACAAGCGGCAGCGAGATTTTGCGGAAGAGATCCTCGTCGGGGGAGGACTGCTCGCTGCGGCGGACAAAGCCGAGCGCGGGACGGACGGATTTAAGGATCGTCACGTCGCCCGTGCGGCTGTCCGTCTCGCCGGTAACGGCAAAGCAGCGCTTGCCGATCGCCGGAACGCGCAGCGCCTTGCGCATCGCGCGGGCGTGGAGCACGGCGGCGAACATTTCACCCGCAAGGGCGAGCGAGGAAATCAGACACAGGGCGAGGTGCGCGGAGCCCACTTCGGCCTTGGCCACAAGGATCGCGTCGAGCGAAGTGACGAGGCAGGCGGCGACGGCCATGCTGTCGGCGCCGAATTTGCCGCGCACGGCGTTCATGATGCCGGTCGTGACCACGTCGAGACACAGGAGCATGATCCCAAACTGCAGCCCGAGACAGACCGCGTTGGAGACAACGGTGGTCTTGAGCATACCGGGAACGGGAAGCCCGAGCGAGATCCACGCCATGATGAACAGCAGAATACCGGTGATGCGCAGGCGCAGCCGCATCGAGCGGATATGGCTGCCGTAATACTTGGAAGCCTTGGCGCAGCTGAGCTCGCGCCCGAGATCCTCGTCGTCGTCCTCCATCGTGCGCGCGCCGGCTCTGCTGCTGCCGCGCATGCGGTAGAGAATGGCGGTGAGACGGGAGAAAAGGTATTCCCTGAAGCTGCCGGGATTGGCCGCTTCTTCATAAAGATCGTCGTAATCGGGGGACGCGGTCTCGTATTCGCGCTTTACGGCGTAATCGCCCTCCTGAAAATCGGAAAAGGCAGACTCGAGCTGTATCTCTTCCTGCTCGGGCGAGAGCTTTTGCTCTTCCGGCTCTTCTTCGACGGCGACAGCGTTGCGGCGGCCTTCATAGACCCGCTCGCGCGAAGGCGTGGTCCTGGGGCCGCGGCTGCGGCGCAGAAGACCCGAGACCATTGAGCCCAGCCCGGCGAGCGGACCGGAAGGCATATCGGGAGCCTCTTCGGCGTCGTCGCCCGCTTCTTCGCGGACATAGCTGGAAAGAGAATCCGGCGCCTGGGGAGCGGTATAATTCTCGTCCGCGCTCATGTCCACGTCGACACCGTCGTACTGGATGCGGCTTTCCTTTTCCCCGCCCATGTAAAAGCGCTCGTCCGGCTCTACGGGGGGATTGGTCAGCTCGTGCTCGGTCAGATCGAGGAAATCGCCGCGCTTGAAGGCGTCGAGAAACTCTTTGATCTCGGCGTCCGTCGGCTTAACCCGGGAATTGTTCCTTTCGTACGAGACCGACGGCGTCGCTTCCCTGGACGGTACCGGAGCCGCGGACGCGGCCCGGACGGCGGGACGGGCGGCACCGGCGCCTTCCCGTGCGGCCGCGGGCTTCTCCGCCGGAAGATCTGCCGGCAGGGGAGAGGGCGCTTCCTCTTCGATCAGCGCATCCGGCGCTGTGCCGGCGGCATAGTCGGACAGCGCGGCGCCGGAAGAGGCGTCGGCCGCCGCGGAACGGATCTCGTTTTCAATGTATTCCAAATCATCCTGCGCCGCAGGCTCTTCCCGGCGTGCGCGCGGACGCTGTTTATCCCGTTTGTTGCGGTGCTTTGAAGGCATGGAGAGATGGCCCCCTTTTGGTTTCTTTGTCTGAGCGGACCTTCGGGAGACCGCAGGACCGGAGAACGACGCGCTTCGATCGGCGTCAGCGGACTGCTGCGCCCTGAATTCCGCCACGATCGCATCAACGGACATGCTGTCGTATTCACTTGCCAGAGCATAATCCTGTCCCAAGTAATCCATCTTCGCACGATCCCTGTTCGTTCCCGTTTTATTCCCAGACGTGTATCTGTCGTTATACTCTTTACTGTTTGCCGCCGAGACGCTGGCGGAGCACCTCGTACATGACGATGCCGGCTGCGGTCGAGGCGTTGAGCGAGCTGACCTTTCCCTTCATCGGAAGACTGACGGTAAAGTCGCAGCTCTCCCGGACCAGGCGGCCCATGCCGTCTCCCTCCGAGCCGATGACGAGCGCCGTCGGGCCGGTAAAGTCGGTGTTCCAAAGACCGCTCTGCCCGTCCGCCGCCGTGCCGTAGACCCACAGACCGCGGCTTTTGAGCGTGTCGAGCGCGGCGGGGAGATTCGGCACGCGGGCGATCAGCATATGCTCCGCCGCGCCGGCCGAGGCTTTGTCGACGATCGCGGTCAGCCCCGCGCTGCGGCGTTTGGGGATCACGACGCCGTGAGCCCCGGCACATTCCGCGCTGCGGATGATCGCGCCAAGATTGTGCGGGTCGCTGATCTCGTCGCAGACGATCACAAAAGGCTTTTCGCCCCGCTCTTCGGCGAGGGCGAGGATATCGTCGACCGTGCAGTACTCCCGCACGGCACAAAGCGCGATCACGCCCTGGTGGGCGTGCGTCGCGCTCATAAAATCGAGCTTGCGCCGGTCGCATTCCACGACCACGACGCCCGCGGCCCGCGCCTTTGAGGCAATGTGGCCAAGCGTCTTGTCCACGTCGCCCTTGGCAAGGAAGATCTTGTCGATCGCCCTTCCCGCGCGCAGCGCTTCGATGACGGCGTTGCGGCCCTCGATCATTTCGTTTTTCAGTTCGCGTTCTTCGATTTCAGCCATATCGGACTCCACATATAGATTGTCAAACTACACTATACCACAACAGATGCCAAACGCAAAGCCCAATTTGGCTATTTTACAAAAAATACATAGACTTTGCACGGCCAAAAGGGTATTATCAAATCGGTACTACGAAAAAAGGAGGGTCACAATGAAAGACCCCATGCGTATCGTCGACAAATTCTGCTATCGGCATCCGAATTTCGGCATCCCGGGACTTGCGCGCTATCTTGCGATCGCAAGCGGCGTCACCTGGGTGATCGGACTTATCAACAGCGTGCTGTACGCGTATCTGCCCTTCAATGCGGCGGCGGTCCTGCACGGGCAGGTCTGGCGGCTTATCAGCTTTATGTTCATTCCGGCAGGAACGTCCTGGCTGGGCTTTATTTCGATCTACTTTTACTACTGGATCGGCAGCACGCTGGAGCAGTACTGGGGAAGCGGCAGGTTTACGCTCTACGTCCTGGTCAACATGGTCATCACGATCCTGTACGGCTTCGCACTGCATGTGCTGGGTTATTCGATCTCGCTGACGCCGACGTATATCTATTTTGCGATGTTCTTCGCCTTTGCGGTCTATTTCCCGGACACGCAGGTGCTGTTTATGATGATCATCCCGGTGCGGATGAAGTATCTGGCCTATATCGACGCGGCCTTCTTTATCTATGAGATCTTTACGAATCCCTTCCCGTTCAACACGCTGCCGATCGTGGCGTTTCTTGGCTTCCTGCTGTTCTGCGGGGGCGAGCTGCTGAGCCGCATCCCGAAAAGGGCAAGCGCGCAGACCGTCAATTTCAGAAGAGAATCCGCCCGCATCCGCCGCGAGCAGCGGGATCAGCTTTACCACCACAAGTGCGCGGTGTGCGGCAGGACGGATACGGAGTATCCCAATCTGCAGTTCCGCTATTGCTCGCGCTGCGCGGGATATCACTGCTTCTGCGAGGATCACATCAACAATCACATACATTTTACCGAATAAGAGCATCGGCCCAACAGACCGAGAAAAGACCGCCGGAAGTCGAAAGCGCTTCCGGCGGCCTTGTTTTATCTGCTTTTATTCAGCCGGTGTATAGATGTAAACGTCGTCGTAGGTGTAAGTCGTGACGGTGCGGCTGCCGTCGGCGCCGGTCTGGACCGAGTCGACTTTTTTCCCGTCGGGGCTGTAGTGATTCACCACCGTGCCCTCACTGCACCTGGCGATCGAAAGACCGAAGGGGCCGTAACTTTCCTGCCAGGTTTTCAGGGGAAAGGCGTTGCCGTTGAACATCTCGCTCTCGGAGACCTCGGTATAGGGCTCGGCGTCGTCGGTTGCGTCGTGGTAGACGTATTCGCTGACGTATTCATGCGTTTTGCCGAAGCTGTCGGAATAGCACTCGCGGATCGGGCGTCGGTTTTCATCGTATTCGTAATCGACCGAGAAGCTGAGCGTGCCGGAATCGTTTACCGCGTCGATGCGCGCCACGTTGCCGGCGGCGTCATAAGAATAATGGTAGGTAAAGTTTTCAAACCAGCCGTACTTGTCCAGCTTGCAGAAGCCGGAACGGGAGACGGCTTTGCCGTCCGGACCGTAGGTGTAAGAGGCGACGCCGCGCAGCACGTCCTCGCCGTCGGTGACGATATGGGTCTCTTCGCCGACGAGCGCGTTTTTCAGGACGGTAAAGCGCCGGAGCTGAGCCGCGGAATCCTTGTAAGTCCCGAGAGAGGAGAAGGCCTCGTACGCCTCGCGCGTGCGGCCGGATTCGATGAAGGTGAAGGCGTCCTTGTAACGAAGCGCGCGCTCCGCCTCCGAGGTGTCGCCGCTGCGCCAGGCGCTGGTCTGTTCAAGCCGCGTTTCGGCGATCTTGATCCGGTCGGGGCAATCGGAGAAATCGCCGAGCGCGCGGAACATTTCGATCGCCTCGGCATAGCGGCCGTTTTCAAAAAGAGCGCATGCTTCGTCATATGCCTTCTGCTCGCCGCACGCGGTGAGAAGAACGCACAAAGCCAGTATAACAATAAAAATGCCGGCTTTTTTCATGCTGCTCCGTCCTTTTTCTGTCACACGACCGAAACGGTTTTCCCGCCGAAATGCCCGTAAGGGGATTTTCCGACAGTTTATACCATAAATCCTGTGTACCAAAAATATCACAGCAATAAGTTTATGTCAACCTTTTTTATTATGTTTTTGAATTTTTTTTGAAGAAAAAGGGCGGAAAAACAGAAAAACACATGAATCAGAGAACAAATAAAAACAAAATAGTTACAAAAGCATAACGGAAAAAGGGTCGCTTTTCTGATTATGTTCACCGAAATGGGGGGCGATCAAAAAAGTTTTTACGCTCCGCGGAAAAAAAGCCTTGACAATCGGAAAGGTATAGAGTAAAATGACCAAGCTGACAGAGCGATGGACGATTGGCGCAGCTGGTAGCGCATCCGCTTGACGTGCGGGAGGTCACAAGTTCGAGTCTTGTATCGTCCACCATAAGAACCACACTGTAAAAGTGTGGTTCTTTTCTTTTTACAGCGGAAAAGCGTCACATTTCACATGGGAAAGTTCTCACAAGAATCGCATCGAAATGCCATTCCGACAGTTTTTCCGACAATTGCAGAGCTTACGCATTCAACGTGAGAATAGTATCATCTTCTGCCGTCTCGGTCTCTCCGCGCGCGATCTTATCCAGCGTTCCGATGGCGATCTCGAGTTTCTGAGCTGCTGTTTTACGCATATGATCGTTGACATACGCATAGACCCTCAGCGTGAACTCGGGCGTCGCATGGCCCAGTATTCCTTGAACCGTACGCACATCTACTCCGGCCTCAAGGGCAAGTGCCGCAAAAGTGTGACGGAGATCATGCACGCGAATCGGCCCGATGCCGGCATTTTTAGAAACGCGCTGAAGGCAGTCATAAACAGTCTGCCGACTTAAAAAATCGCCGTTCGGTCCGGGAAAAAGCAGACCGCGCTCGATCCAGGCGTTTCCGGCGTGCAACCGCAAATCGTCTACATAGGCAAGCTGTTCGCGGAGAATGGCTTCCACGGTGGGCGGCATAACCAGAATTCGATCCTCGCATTCCTTCGGCTCCGCTATATACTTGATCCGAGGATTGTCACGGTCATAGACAAGCTGACGATCGATATGAATCGCATGCTGCTTCCAGTTAATCTGAGCAACATTCAGCCCTAGCAGCTCACCTTCACGCATGCCAAGATATAGCGCAAGGAGAAAAAACCTCTCATATTTATACCCGACAGCGGCCACCTTGAGCGCCGCAATTTCCGTATGATCAAGGAGATGCAGCTTCGGCTTTTTCAAGGCGGGAAGATCTGTTCCGGTTGCCGGATTTTTTGAGATTTTCTTTAGCTTGAGGGCGACAGAAAGCGCCTTGTGGAGGACCCCGTGTATATCATGGATTGTCTTGGGAGAGAGCTTGCAGCGCGTCAAAGCCGAAATAAAAATGGCAATATTCTCTTCGTCAAGCTTTTGAAGCTTGATGTTACCAAGATTCGGGCCTATATATCGCTTGATATGCTCTTTATAGGTGTGGACCGTCGAAGGAACAACATTAATTTGATAATTCTCAAGCCAGGTCTGGAGCCATTCAGAGAGCGTGAGATCATTCTGATCGACATAGGTTTTATTTTCGACTGCCTCCAGGAGTTCAAGCATTTTTGCTCGAGCCTCTGCCTGTGAGGAGCCAGTTACCGTGCGTCGGACAGGCTTCCCATCGGAACGGTAACCGACGGTAACCTTTGCCTCCCACCAAATGCGCTTCTTTCCGCTCTTCTCATCTATACGTGTTCTTCTTGATATGCTTCCCGAGCCGTTTGCGGCACGGGAGTTTTTTCTTTCTTTGGGCATTTTTCCTCCTCTCTTCATGCCCGCAGAACATCTCACAACATAGTATACGCTCTGCGGGCACCTGAGTCAATTTGCCGCCCTGCGACCGAGTGCTTCGATCGCAGAGAAGGGAATGCGATACTGCCGCCCAATACGAATGGAACTAATTTGGCCGCTCCTGAGCAGCTCATAAGTATTCGTGAGCGAGATCTGAAGCAATTCCGCAACTTCGTACGGGGTAAGATACATCTTTTCTGGCTTCAACTAACAGCCCTCCTTGTATAAGAGTTTAACGCGCCCTACCGTTGCGTTATCTTGAAGGACAAAACCGCTAAAAAAAGTGTGATCAAACTTTTTCGTTCAATGGCCTGGCAAAAAAACACGGTTCATCCTGTTACTATTGTACTGTTTGGGTTTTCCCAGTCAAATTTTAGGGTGCGGTAATGCCACACCTAACAATGGTCAGGGATTGGCACTGCTCCATTCAATATGAAGCTTACTTTGCAAAAAAGAATTGTCAAATAATTGCATGAAGAAATGTCACACCTGAAGTGAGTGAAAGAAAAGTGCTTACGGTCACACCATACACTGCTCTCCACACATGGGAGGGCATTATTTTTCATAAAAAAACAGAGGGATGATTTTCTCATGCTGTGACGGAGAATTTCTTCGGCCTTCGAAAAACCGAACTGCTATACCTTCAAGACTTTGATTTCTTGGATCACTTCAAGGCCAAACTCATCGACTATCTCGACTACTACAACAACCGAAGGATCAAGATAAGACTAAAGGGCCTGGCATCTGCTCAGCACAGATACCAGACCCTTCAGGTCGCTTAATCTATAATTTTGTCTAACTTTTGAGGTTTACTTCACTTGTAGACGCCTCTTTTTTCGGTTGACAAATTCAATGAATATAGTCAGAAAATATGACAAAATCGCTCAGAAAACACAACAAATCACGCAGAAAACATGACATTTTTGGCTTCATAAAAACAGACCAATTTTTTGCCCGAAAACCATTGAAAAATCAGCATTTTTTTTGTTTGCAAAACACCCAACAGAGCGCTGTTGGGTGCTTTTAAGAAAATGCCGGCCCCGTGATTACGGGGCCGGCATATAACCTGCAATAATTGCTGATTGTGTTAGCACTTGTAATACGCACCTGTATGCGTTTGCTTGTGATTGGTTAGCGACGACTGCTGCCGCGGAAATTGTGATCGGATCTGGGGCCATATACACCAAGTATAGCAGCCGTTGAGTTGCGAGATTAATCTAATGCAATAATCTATTCACTGCCTTGATTGCGGGTAATTAGGCCGAGAAAAGACCGGCAGAGAATTTTGTAGTCCTTTGCACAGAACCGGAATATAAATACTTCGCGGAGGTAATGCCAGACAATGTGACCATTATGGTTCAACACTAGAAAGTTGAACATGATTTCCCTGCGGCAATGGTAACCAATACGGATCTCATAGAGCTTGAATCTCTCCGTCAGAAACATTTTGTGTTAATTAGCCATTGAAAGAATGTGACGGCTTAATTGACTGTCATACAATCAATGGGAATTGGTGACAAACAAAAAGTGGGTTCAAGAAATAAGAATAGATAGTAATCCCGTCAATGTCTTTCCAATACAATAAAATGTAAACAAGTAAATGCTTTATTAATTCGCGAAAAGACAGTAAAAAGGCCAATCAATAAATAACCAAATAGCCGGAAGAAGATCGCTTCTGCCGGCAAAAAAAATACCGGAGCATTCCTCACAATAAGGATTGCTTCGGTATTTTTTTCGACTGTTATCAGAATGAAAACAAAGACGGGAAAGATTCAAACATATTCACCCGTATCATTCAGGCGAAAACCGGCCTCAAAGGTGCAGTTTAGTGCGTCTGCGATTTCATTGAGATCAGCTTCGGTAAAATTATCTCTTTTCATCTTCTTGTTAAGATTTTGAGAGCTCGTATGTAGACGTCGAGCAAGCTCGGCCTCAGATATGTTTCCTGTTTTTACGAGAACAATACGTATCTTCTCTGCCATGCTCATAAGACTCATCTCCTCCAATATTAGTATAACCTAATTGCTTGTAATTAACAACTACTAAGATGAAAGAGCATAAAAAGTATCATCTAAATAGTTGACAAAATAATCTAAAAAGATTATAATTAATACAAATAAAGGAGGTAGCCAAAGTCCATAAGAATGCAGCATACGGTGCTGGCACACCGTATGCTGCGGCACAGAACGAAATCCAGAACAAAAACGTCGTCTGTATCCGCATTGTATCACCTGATAAACCGGACTTCAAGTGGCTTTCGGACACAGATGAAAAAGGAGTTTGATTTGAAAATAATAGCTAACAATTCTATTTCGACGCTTGATATCAAAGGAGAGAGCGCGCTTTTCAGCGCAATCTGGAATCAGCGGCTTTCCGGTTATCTGCCTATTTATATCCCCGGTATGGATGACGGCCCAGTGGTTGGCGTATTGGATTCCCTTGCGGGGAAGGAGGAAGCGTGATGGGCGCAAAAGTAAAGCGTAAAAGATTCGGAAACTTTCAGTCTTCAACATCTGTTGTTCGCTATATGCGTACACGCATTGATCTTTCACAGACGGAAGTATGCAAGTGCAGTGGGTGGAATTTTCGACCTAACGACATATCAAAAGTTGAGCGAGGTATCTTTAATATTCAGGTCGGAAAGCTAAAGAAGATTGCCGAGTTTTTTGACATTAGTATCGATACGATTCTCAAGAACGACTTTCGGGCAATTGCCCCCGCCCTTCCTGCGGATCGGCCTGAACGCCAAGAGAAAGCCAAGAGCAGGCGAGAAAAAATACAAAAGAAAATGGACGAGGCTGGAGAGCTCGGCGAAAAAATTGTGCTTGAGATGGAGAAGGAACGTTTGAAGCCGCTCGGCCTGGACATGTTTGTGACGGCTGATTACGCGGATGATGAATCCGCCGGTTTTGATATCTATTCCTTTACTGAGAACGCAGCGCCAATGCATATTGAGGTCAAGAGTTCTTCCGGCAGTGACCGTCAGTGTTTCATCAGTGCAAACGAATTGAATTATGCGGCATTCTGTGCGGAGAACAATTGCCCGTACAAGTTTGTTCGGATCCGCAATGTGTTTGACAAAGAGAAGCGTCAGATCAAGACCTTTACTGCGCAGGAGCTCCTCCAAATGAAAAGGGAAGCGGCAAATTATCTAATAAAGGAGGATTGGTAATGATTACAGGTGTTGAATTCTGGAGAATGAAGTGTCACCTTTCGGTAGATGCACTTTCAAAAGCGTCTGCAGTTGCTACAACCACCATTAATAATATGGAAAGAGCCTATTCACCGACTGCGCTTGCCGGGCCTTATATTCGGTTGTCAACTGTGCTTGGCGTTTCAGTGGACGAGCTTGTCAGAGATTACAACGAGTCGCTCCTTGAGGAGGGCGACCGGGTGACCTACCGTTGGAAGGACAAGCCTGTCGTTCTGGCAAACTGTATTGCCTGTTACCGAAACGAGAAAAACATCTCCCTTGAGACCCTGGGAGGGCAGCTTGGCGTAACGAGGGAAAGGGCGCGTGTGCTCTGCAAGGCAGAAACACCCAATGAGAAACATGTGGCTCGACTTGCAAGACGCGAGGGCGTGACGGAAGCTGTATTTCATCAGCGGTATGATCCGAAGAAAGAGGGAAACGAATGAAGTTGAAACTGAAATGGGTAAATGACAGACTTGTTGTTCGCTTCCGTGTTGAGCAAATAAGCGGTACAAAAGTCAAGGCCTTCCTTGCTAAGGTTACAGGTCCCCACCCGGACTACATTGTCAATCGCTGCTTTCAGGATGGTATGCGAGACAGAGATAATAAAAAGATAAACCTTCTGTATCAATTGAAGGAAAACGGCATTTACGAGATCTGTGAGAAACGATATCACATAAGCGGAAAGTTCCTTTCCCGGGAACGCAAGTGGCTGGTCATCTGCGACGGAGACACCCGCCTTTACCGAGACGAAGAGATGAATTACCAGTATGTGCTGTATTGCAGTGAGCTTTTGCAGCTCGAGAGAAAAGCTGCGAGCTGATATTGCCGATGCTCGCATTTGGAGAAAACCATTAAGAAGGTGACAACTTGATCGTCTTTCGGCCTGATCTTCCACGGTGTGCCTGTAGGCGCAGTTCCAAAAATACAGCCTCCCGTCAAGTCATTTT
>JAFSWC010000030.1 GCA_017444665.1 Oscillospiraceae bacterium | reverse complement strand
TGTTCGGGTCGACCGCACACTGCTTTGACGACATGACCAGCGTGCCGGAGGTGCCGCGCGAACGGTTGCAGCCGCCCTCGCCCACAACGCCGGTGCCGACCGCGGCGGCAGCGTTGTCGCCCGCGCCGGCGACGACGATGCAGTCGCGCGGCAGACCGAGCGCGCCGGAGACAAAGCCGCGGATCGTGCCGATACTCTCAAAGCTTTCAAAGAGCTTCGGCATCCAGGCCTCGTCTACGCCGCAGATCTCCAGCATCTCCTTCGACCAGCATTTGTGCTCGACGTCGAGCAGCAGCATGCCGGAGGCGTCGGAATAGTCGCAGCTGTGCACGCCCGTAAGACGGTAGTTGATATAGTCCTTGGGCAGCATGATCTTGCGGATGCGGGCAAAGTTTTCCGGCTCGTGGCGGCGCATCCACAGCAGCTTTGGCGCCGTAAAGCCGGCGAAGGCGATATTCGCCGTGAGGGCGGAGAGCCTGTCCTTGCCGATCGTCTCGTTGAGATAGGCGACCTCCTCTCCCGTGCGGCCATCGTTCCACAAAATCGCGGGACGGATGACCGCGTCGTCCTCGTCAAGGGCGACGAGACCGTGCATCTGACCGCCCACGCCGATGCCGCAGACCGTTGACTTGTCAATATGCTCCGTCAGCTGAAGGATGCCGTGCTGTACGGCCTTCCACCAGTCCTCCGGGTTCTGCTCGGACCAGCCGGGGTGCGGGAAGATGAGCGGATATTCTTTTGTGACCTCTCTTTCGATCTGCCCCTGTTCGTCGACAAGCAGCAGCTTGACCGCCGAGGTGCCGAGGTCGATGCCGATAAAGTGCCGGATGATGACCACCTCCGAAACGTATATGCGATTCTCTTTACAGCAGGCCATGAGGCCTGTTATACTCGATCATATCAGGAAGAAAGGGTTGTGCTATGAAAAAAACGGGAAAGGAATGGGCGCTGCGTGTTATGATCCTGCTTGCGGGGCTGACGGTCGCTCACCTGGGCGTAACGCTGTTTCTGCTGTCCGATCTCGGTTCTGATCCCTTCAACGTGTTTGTCCAGGGGATCTTCCGCACGCTGGAAAGACTGCTTCACGCCTCATGGCTGAGCCACGGACGCGTCCACGTGGCGGTCAGTCTGCTGATCGTCGCGGTACTGCTCTTCGTGGACAGAAGCTATCTCAAGATCGGCACGGCGCTGTGCATGCTCTTCGGAGGACCGATCATCGACGGCTTTTCCGCGCTGCTCTTGCCGCTTCTCGGCGGCGCTTCGTTGCCGCTGCGCTGCGCCATGCTTGTCGCGGGCTGCGTGATCCTCGCCTTCGGGATGACGGTCGTCATCCGCTCGGATGCGGGGACGGGGCCGAACGACCTGGTCGCGCTCGTCATCAGCGAAAAACGCGGCTGGCGCTTCAGCTTCGTGCGCGTCGCGGTGGACGCGATGTTCGTGCTGCTCGGTTTCCTGCTCGGCGGCGTCGCCGGCGCGGGGACGCTGGTGTGCATGTTCCTCGTCGGGCCGGTGGCCGGATTTTTCCTTCCAGTAAACGGCCGCTGGATCGAAGCGCTGGTGCGCCGCGCGCGCCGATAAAGACAGATCGGGATACGCAAAGCGTCCGGAGAGGGATCACTCCTCTTCGGGCGTTTTGCCTGTCCCTTCCGTTTTGTTTCGTGCCGCGGCCGCTTCCCGGCGATAGCGCAAAAGGCTGTAAACGCCGAAGCCCAGTCCGGCCGCCATAAAGCCGACTCCGCTGCCCCATGCCGCCGCCGGAGAAAGCGTGGAAGCGCCGACAAGAAAAGAGCGCAGGAGGTCGAAGCCGAGGTAGACGAGATAGGCTGCGACTGCAAGCCGCAGTGCAAAGAGATTTACGGTACGGCTCGATCCCGCAGCGGCCTTCTCTTTGTTCTTCTCATCCATTTCCGTCATTCCTCCCGCGCAAATTTCATCTTTTCGGACGGCTGCTTTTCGGCAGCCGTCCGATTTCTTCCGATCAGCTGTTCTTTTTCTTGGAGACAACGTCGAAGATAACGGCGGCCAGGAGCACAAGGCCCTTGACGACCTTCTGGTAGTTCGCGTCGACGCCCATGATGCTCATGCCGATGTTGATAACGCCCATCAGCAGCGCGCCGATGATGACGCCCGGAACCGTGCCGACGCCGCCATAGGCGGAAGCGCCGCCGATGAAGCAGGAGCCGATGGCATCCATTTCATAGTTTTGGCCGTAGGTCGGCTGGGCGGAGGTCATGCGCGCGATCGTCAGGATGCCAGCCAAGCCCGCGAGCAGGCCCATGTTGGTATACGCGAAGAAATAGATCTTGCGCGTGTCGATGCCGGAGAGCTTTGTCGCCGTTTCGTTGCCACCGATGGCATAGAGATAACGGCCGACGGTGGTCTTGGACGTGATGTAAGTGTAGATCAGCACCACGACCACGACCCACAGCAGCGCCATCGGGATGCCCTTGTACTGGGCAAGACGCAGTGTGAAGAACATCACGACCGCCACAATGACCACAGCCTTGATGACCGTTCTGCCAAGCGATTCGACTTCGAGATCGTTGCGTTTGCGCACGGAGCGGCTGCGGAGCGTGAAGAACAGATACAGCGCGCAGGCGATCACACCGACCGCGACGCAGAGGATGTTGATCCCCTCGCCATGGAAGAGGTCCGGCACATAGCAGTTGGCGCCGCCGCCGAAGAGCTGGACGAACTTTTCATTCGTCACAGACACCGTTTGGCCCTGCAGGACAACGTTGGACAGACCGCGGAACACCATCATGCCCGAGAGCGTGGTGATGAAGGGCGGGACCTTGACGTATGCGATCCAGAATGCCTGCCACGCGCCGATCAGCAGACCGACGACGAGCATGATCAGCACCGCCAACCACATGTTGAGATCGCTGCGCATCAGCACCGCGCCGATCGTGCCGACGAAGCAGACGACCGAGCCGACGGACAGATCGATGTTGCCGCCGGTGAGGATGCACAGCAGCATGCCGGTCGCCAGCACGAACACATAGGCGTTCTGGGCAATGATATTCGTCAGGTTCTGGGGCAGAAGCAGCTTGCCGCTGGTGCGCCATGTAAAGAACGCCGTTACCAGTACAAGCGCGATGATCATCGTGTATTTCTGAACGAAGTTCAGGATCTTTGTCTTTGTCGTCATTGCTCTTTCTCCTTTTCTGCCTTTGCCGGATCGGTGGAAAGAATGCAGGCCATGATTTTTTCCTGCGTGGCGTCGGCGGCCTGGAACTCACCGACAATGCGGCCCTCGTTGAGCACGTAGATCCGGTCGCTCATGCCCAGGACCTCGGGCAGCTCCGAGGAGATCATGATGACGGACTTCCCGGCCGCCACCAGATCGTTGATGATGCAGTAGATCTCGTATTTCGCGCCGACATCGATACCCCTTGTGGGCTCGTCCAGGATCAGGATATCCGGATCGGCGTACATCCATTTGGCCAGCAGCACCTTCTGCTGGTTGCCGCCGGAGAGGTTGCCCACGTTCTGCTGGACCGAGGGTGTCTTGGTGTTCAGCTTTTTGCGGTATTCCTCCGCCACCGAAAGCTCCTTGTCGTGGTTGATCACGCCGTGCCTGCACACGCCCTTGAGATTGGCGAGCGTGGTGTTGACGGAGATCGGGTTCGAGAGGATCAGACCGCTGCCCTTGCGGTCCTCGGTGACGTAGGCAAGGCCAGCGTCGATCGCCTGGCGCGGCGAGTGGAGCTTGACCTCCTTGCCGTGGATCTCCACGGTGCCGGAGATTTCCGTGCCGTAGCTGCGGCCGAAGATCGACATGGCAAGCTCGGTGCGGCCCGCGCCCATCAGTCCCGAGAAGCCCACGACCTCGCCCTTGCGGACGGTGAAGGAAACATCGTCGATGACCTTTTTTTCCGTGTAGACCGGGTGATAAACGTTCCAGTTTTTGACCTCAAGCGCAACGTCGCCGATCTTGACGCCGTAGCGCTTAGGGAAGCGGTCGTCCATCTCTCGGCCGACCATGCCGCGGATGATGCGGTCCTCGCTCAAATCGTCCGTACCTTTGTGGAGCGTTTCGATCGTCTTGCCGTCGCGCAGGATCGTGATGTCGTCCGCGACGTAAGAGACCTCGTTGATCTTGTGGGAAATGATGATCGAGGTCATTCCCTGCTTTTTGAATTCCAGCAGCAGGTCCAGCAGCGCCTTCGAGTCCTCTTCGTTGAGGGAGGAGGTCGGCTCGTCCAGGATCATGAGACGCGCGTTCTTGGCCAGAGCCTTTGCGATCTCTACCATCTGCTGCTTGCCGACGCCGATGTCCTTGATCAACGTTTTGGACGATTCGGTCAGACCGACGATCTTCAGATACTTGGTTGCCTCAGCATGAGTTTTGTCCCAGTTGATGGCGTACTTTTTCCCCTGCTCGTTGCCCAGGAACATGTTTTCGCCGATCGTCATATACGGGACAAGGGCAAGCTCCTGGTGGATGATGACGATGCCTTTTTCTTCGCTGTCCTTGATCTTGGAGAACTTGCACACCTCACCCTCGTACACAATGTCTCCGCTGTAGCTGCCGTAGGGATACCAGCCGCTGAGCACGTTCATCAGCGTGGATTTCCCTGCGCCGTTTTCGCCGACCAGGGCATGGATACTGCCCTTTTTGACAACGAAATTGACGTTGTCAAGCGCTTTGACGCCCGGGAATTCCTTGGTGATTCCCCGCATTTCCAGAATGTTTTCCGTCAAATGATCCCCTCCAGACCCACGTGTTTTTCTTGTCGGCCCCGCGCTGCGGCCGACAGGGAAAACGTTTCGCGCAGAGCGCGGAGCGCTTTCCGGGTAAGTGCAAAAGATATGTGTTCTATCTCGATTTTACGGCCCTGCTCCTCGCCTGTCAAGGCGCTTTTCGCACAGCCGGGGCGGGCGGCCGTCAGCCGTCTTTTGGCTTGTCGCCGTTTGTCGGCGCCGCTTTCTTTGCCTTTCTTCTTCTCCTGTTCTTGCGCATCAGTACGACGCTCTGCAGCAAGATGAAGAAGCTGAGCATGGCGCCGGTGGTGATGCTCTGCCACCAGGGATCCCGCAGGCCCGAGGTCGTCACGATGGACTTGATGGTGCTGAGCGTCAGCACGCCGAAGAAGGTGCCGATCACGTTGCCGACACCGCCGGTGAGCAGCGTGCCGCCGATGATCGAGGAGGCGATGGCGTTCATTTCCGCCGCGGTGGCGTTAGTGGCGTTGCCCGCGCCGGTATGCATCATGAACACAAAGCCCGCGATGCCGCTGAGCAGGCCGCAGATCAGATGGGCCATGAAGCGCGTGTGCCGCACGTTTACGCCCAGCATCAGCGCGCTCTGCCGGTTGCCGCCCACCGCGTAAAAGCCGCGGCCGAGCTTTCTTCTGCGCAGCAGAATGAAGACCAGGACCACGATCACGGCCGCGATCACGACGCCGATCTCCATCTTGGCCGGGATCAGCACGCCTTTCTTGTTGACCGAGCCCAGCCAGGGGATCTCGATGCGTTTCTGGAGGATGTCCATCAGATCCTGCGGGGCCTTCTGGGGATCGACGCTGCAGATGGTGATCATGCCGCGGGCGAAGAACATGCCCGCCAGCGTGATGATGAAGGGCTGGATCTCCAGATGCGCGATCAGGAAGCCCTGTACCGCGCCGAAGGCCAGGCCGATCAGCAGCGACATGATCAGCGCGAACACGATGCGCCAGCTCTCGGCGAGGCCGAGCGAGGCGATCAGGCCGTCGAAGAGGTGGTTGCTGCCGTTGAGGATCATCACGCCCACCATGGCGACCAGCGCCGTCACGCCGCCGACGGAGATGTCGATGCTGCCGGTGATCATGACGATGGTCAGGCCGCAGGAAATGATGACCAGATAGGCGTTGTCGTTGAGGATATCGAAAAGCATCTGGGGCTTTTTGAAGCCTCCGCCCCAGATCAGCATGGCCATGATATACATGCCCACGAAGATGCAGATGGTGATTGAAAGCAAAAGCTGTGTGTCGGTGACCGGTTCCCTGCGGCGGGCGGGGCTTCTGTCGGGAAGCTTATTCATGGATCAGGCCACCTCCTTTCCCGCTGCGGCGGGACGTTTCGACCTGAGCTTGGTCCAGAAACGGCTCATGGCGTCCTTCACAACAGGGGAGCCCATTACCACGAGGATGACGATGACCACGGCCTTGTAGGCTTTTACGTCCGTGGAGGGGACCTTCATGGCATAGAGCGTGATGGTCAGAGCCTGGATCGCGTACGCACCCAGGACGGAACCGAGCATTTTGAACTTGCCGCCGCCGAGGCTGTTGCCGCCGATGGCCACGGCAAGGATGGCGTCCATTTCGATGTTGATAAGCAGGGTTTCGTGGTTGATCAGGCCCAGGCGGCTCACGCCGATCGTGCCGGCGACCGCGCAGCAGGCTCCGAGGATGATGAAGCTCAGCAGCTTGATGCCGACGGCGTTGATGCCGTTGAGCCGCGCCGCGCCCTGGTTGATGCCCACGGTCTGGATATACAGACCCAGCGTCGTAAAGCGGAAGATCAAAGCAAAGAGAATCCCCATGAGGATAACGATCAGGATCGGCGTCGGCACGGGAATGCCGGGGATAAAGCTGCCGACGGCGTTGATGATGGGGCTTTCGATGGTCGGCGTGGCGCCGCCGTTGATCCAGTAAGCGATGCTGCGGCCGCAGGTGAAGAGAATCAGCGTCGCGATCATGGGCTGGATGCGGAAGAAGGATACCAGCGAGCCGTTGAAAGCGCCGAACAGCATGGAAACCGCGCAACAGGCGAGGAAGGCCGCGATGACTATGGGGCCGGACACGACTCCGCCCTTGAGGACCTTGACGAACACGCTGCCCGCGATGGCCGCGAGAGCGCCCACGGAGATGTCCTGTCCGCCGGAGGCGGCTGTCACGAGCGTCATGCCCATTGAGAGGATGGCCAGCTCGGACGCGCCGTTGAGGATGGAGATCAGGTTGCCCTGCAGGACCGGGTCGCCCTTATTATTGGCGGCGATGCTCACGGAGAAAAAGCCGGGGTCGCGGATCAGGTTGAAGATGACCAGCAGCAGGATCGCGATCAGCGGGATCAGCAGTTGGGAGTTGTTCGCAAGAAATTGGGGACCGGTTTTCTTTCTCATGTCATTCTCCTCCTCCCGCAATGGTGCGCATCACGTGCTCCTGACTGAGCTCTTCGCCCGTCAGCTCGCCGACGATGTTGCGGTCGCGCATGACGATGAGCCGCGAGCAGGTGCGCAGCATTTCCTCGATCTCCGAGGAAATGAAGGTGATGCTCATGCCCTCCTCCGCCAGCTTCAGCACCAGCTTCTGGATCTCAAGTTTGGTGCCGATATCGATGCCGCGCGTCGGCTCGTCCAGGATCAGGTACTGCGGGTGCGTCAGCAGCCAGCGGGCCAGGATGACCTTCTGCTGGTTGCCGCCGGAGAGCGATCTGATCGGCGTCTCCGAAGAATAGGTCTTGATCTGCAGCGCCTTGATGTACTCGTCGGCAAAGGCCTCCGCCTTGGCCTTCGAGAAGGGACGGTTCATCCCGTTGATGACCTGCAGAGCGAGGATGATGTTGTCTCGCACGGAGAGGTCCGCGATGATGCCGTCGCGCTTGCGGTCCTCCGGCAGGTAGCCGATGCCGTGCTTCATAGCGTCGAGAGGCTTGGTAATCCTGGTTGCCTTCCCCTTTACCTTGACCTTGCCGCCCGTCACCTGGTCGGCGCCGAAGATGGCGCGCACGCTTTCGCTGCGGCCCGAGCCCAAAAGGCCGGTAAAGCCGTTCACCTCGCCCGCGGCGATGTGGAAATCAAAGGGACGGCTCTCGGAGCTGGACAGCTCCTCGGCCTCGTAGACGATCTCGCCCCCGCCGGAGGGAGCCGTCTGCTTTTTGATAGTGGAGAGGCCCTCGAGATCCTTGCCGATCATCTTTTCGACCAGCTTGACCTGCGGCAGATCCTTGGCCGCGTACTCGCCCACCAGCTCGCCGTTTCGCAGCACGGTAATCTGGTCGCTGACTGCGTAGACCTGCTCGAGGAAGTGCGTCACGAAGATGATGCCGACCCCGCGCGCCTTCAGCTCGCGCATCAGCCCGAAAAGCATTTCCACTTCCTTGTCGTCCAGCGAGGAGGTCGGCTCGTCGAGGATCAGCACCTTGCAGTCGGTATCCACCGCGCGCGCGATGGCCACCATCTGCTGCACGGCAAGAGAGCAGCTGCCGAGCTGCTGCTTCGGTCTGGCCGGGATGCCCAGATTGTCCAGCAGCTCCCCGGCGCGCTTCTCCATCGCCTTCCAGTCGACGTTCCTTTTCTCACTGCGGCCGATGAACATGTTCTCCGCCACCGTGAGATTCGGACAGAGTGTGATCTCCTGGTACACGGTGCTGATGCCGTAGTTTTGTGCCTCCTGGGGGGACCGGATGCTGATGGCGCCCTCGACGCCGTCGATCCGGATCTCTCCCTTGTCCATGGGATATACGCCGGTCAACACCTTGATCAGCGTGGATTTGCCGGCGCCGTTCTCTCCCATCAGCGCGTGGATCGTGCCCTTGCGCAAGGTAAAATCTACGTTTTCCAGGGCTCTTACGCCCGGGAAATACTTGCAGATCCCGCGCATGGTCAACACAGCGTCTTCTTGCATCCGCTCAACTCCTGTCCTTGTGATTTAGGAAAAAACGCGGTGTGGACCGCGGATTGCTCCACTGTTCCACACCGCGCTGTAATAGTATACGGGGTATGCTTTGCTTAAAAGCTCCGCGGATTACTCGCCCAGACCGTAGGTGTCGATGTCGGCCTGCGTGAGCTCACGGGCGTCGAAGCCCTTCTCGACGGAGATCTTCTGCTTGAGCTCGTTGAGGCCATCGATCGTGCCGCCGGCCTCGAGGGTCTTGATCATCTCGTCGATCACGGCCGCCTGGAACGGGCTGCACTGACCGTCATAGTTCCAGTTGCCGGCAAGCAGCTCGCGAAGAGCCCACTTGTTGCAGTCGAAGCCCATAACGATGACGTCCTTGTCGACGCCGTGGGTGATGCCGGCCTCGTCAAGAGCCGCGACAGCGCCCTTGGCCATGCCGTCGTTCTCAGCGTAAATGACGTTGAAGGCTTCGCCGGAGTTGATCACGGACTCGGTGATCTTCTTTGCCTCGGCCTCGTCCCAGGTAGCGGTCTGCTGGACGACCAGCTTCACCTTGCCCTCGGCAGCCGCCGCGTCAAGCGCGCCGGTACGGCCGATCTGAGCGTCGCTGCCCATAGCGCCCTGGATGTGGATGACGTTGTACTCGTCAAGGCCCTGATCAAGCAGCCAGGCAACGGCGGTGTCGCCCTCGTTGGCCATGTTGGAGACGACGGCGGCCTCATACAGCTCCGTGTCGCAGTCGATCATACGGTCGAAGAAGAACACACCGATACCGGCATCCTTTGCATCCTTCAGGACGGCGTCCCAGCCGGTGGTCTCGGCGGCGGAGATCAGCAGGTAATCCACGCCGTCGGTGATGAACTGACGGGCGGCGCTGAGCTGCTCGTCGTTCTTGATGCTGTAGAAGAACTTGGCGTCATAGCCGTTGTCCGCGGTGAAGACGCTGATGAAGTCGTTGACGTTGGCTTCACGATAGCCGGACTCGGAAGGCGGGTTGTTGACGACGCCGACCTTGATGGGTTCGGCAGCGGGGGCCGGCTCAGCGGCGGCGGGGGCAGCCTCGCCATCAACGCCGAGCTGCTCGAGCGTGTAGTAGCCGGAGTCGATCAGGATCTCCTTGTAGTTCTCAGCCGTGCAGGCAACAGGGCCGCAGAGGAAGCTGGGAACGACCTTAACGCCGTTGTTATAGGTCTCGGTGTCGTTCACGGGGGGCTCGGAGCCCTTCATCAGCGCGTCGACCATCTCAACGACCTTGGCGGCGAGAGTACGGGTGTCTTTGAAGACACTCATGCTCTGCTTGCCCTCGATGAGGTTCTTCATGATAGCGATGTCGCAGTCCTGTCCGGTGATAACAGGCCATGCGCCGGTGTAAGAGGATTCGAGCGCGTTCTCGACGCCGCGGGCGGTGGAGTCGTTGGAGGCGAGAACTACGTCAAGCTGGGTGCCGTCGCCGTAGAAGGAGCTGAGGATGTTCTCAAAACGCTCCTGGGCCTTGGCGGTATCCCAGCCCGGAGTGGCGACGTCGAGCTTCTCGGTCTGGCCGGAGGGGCAGACCAGCTGGCCGTTCTCCATGTAGGGCTTCAGAACGCTGATAGCGCCGTCGAAGAAGTAGTTGATGTTGTTGTCATCCGGAGAACCGGTGATGAACTCGATGTTGTAGGGGCCCTTGCCGTCCTTCAGGCCGAGCGCCTGCTCGATGAACTCGCCCTGCGTTGTGCCGACGAGCCAGTTGTCGAAGGTCGCGTAGTAGGAAACAGCGTCAGAGTCCATGATCAGACGGTCATAGGCGATGACGGGGATCTGCTTTTCTTTGGCCTGGGCAAGCACGGTGCCGAGCGAGCTGCCGTCGATGGAAGCAATGACCAGAACCTTCGCGCCGTTGGCGATCATGTTTTCGAGCTGAGAAACCTGGGTCTGGACGTCGTTGGCGCCAAACTGCAGGTCGACATCATAGCCGGCGGCCTCGAGCTTCTCTTTCATGTATTCGCCGTCCTGGTTCCAGCGCTGCAGGTCTTTCGTCGGCATGGCGACGCCGACGAGCTTGTCGCTGGAGGCAGGCTTGGCCTGGCCGCACGCGGCCAGTGCGAAGATCATGACGAGAGCCAGAATGAGTGCTAAGACTTTTTTCATTTGGATCCTCCTCTTTCATTTTGTTCACGTATTAAGCCTTTTCCGTCAGGCTTTCATAAGCGAATTTTACAAATGTTTTAACATCATGTCAACACAATTTTTACATATTTAACTTTTCTTGTGCGTTATTGCCTGTCTTCCCACCATTTAGTTGTACATTATGTTGGAAATCTGATTTGTGATTTATAAACAAACTTTATAAAAGTTGCGATAAAATGCTTGACTTGGTCTTATGCAGCTGTAAAATAAGCATAAGGACGATCCGAGGGAGGAAAGACAATGGCACAGATGAGGGAAGAGAAGCGCGAGCGGGCAACGATCCGAGGCAGGATCTACCGCGCGCTGTACGAATCAAGGGATTTTTGCTCCAAGCAGACGCTGGCCGCGCGCTGCGAGATCAGTATGCCTACCTTATACCAGCATCTGCGCGGGCTTTTTGCCGCTGGGCTTGTCCGCTATACCGGCGAGGGCGAGTTTACCGGCGGACGGCGCGCCCAAGGGCTGGAGATTGTGCCTGAGGCGCGCGTCGCACTGGGCGTGTCGATCTCGGAGCACAGTCTGCGCATCGTAGCTGCCGATCTGCGGCTGCGGGAGCTTGCCTATCGCTCGGTCCCGTATGACATGGTCGCCAATCTTCCGACCGGCGGAGCGGAGCTTGCACGCATCATCGAGGAATTTATTGAAGAATTTTCAATTGACCGCGGCCGGATCCTCGGCGTGGGTGTGACGATACCCGGGCTGCTGACGGCAGATCGCAAACGCGTCTTCTTTGCGCCGACGCTCGGGCTGCGCAACGTTTCGCTCAGCGAGTTGACGCAGGCGTTCCCTTATCGTGTCCGCGTGGAAAACGACGGCTCCGCCAGCGGCCTTGCCGAAGGCTATGCGCGCGGGGCAAACGGGAATCTTGCCTACCTGTCGCTGGAGGAAGGCGTGGGCGGCGCGGTGCTTATGGCCGGCGAACCCTATGCCGGCGACAACATCCGCAGCGGCGAATTCGGCCACATCTGTGTCGAGCCGGGCGGTCTGCCCTGCTCGTGCGGGCGCAACGGCTGTCTGGAGGCATACTGCTCGTCAAGACGCATCGAGGACACCTTCGGCGTTTCGCTTGAGGAGTTTTTCGAGGGCGTGGCAGCGCACGATCCCGCATATGAGTCGCTGCTGTACGACATGCTGCGGCATCTGGCGCTGGCTGTGAACAACATCCACATGGCGCTTGACTGCGACGTGGTGCTGGGGGGCTTTCTGTCGGAGTATCTCCAGCCCTATCTGCCTGTGCTGCGGCGCTATGTGCAGTCGTTTGACGCGTTTTCGGAAAAGAGCGATTATGTTCAGCTCAGCCGCCTGCGCCGTCACATCACGCCGCTGGGAGCCGCGCTGTATTTTATCCACAATTTCATCTCGACGATCTGAGGCCCGTTTATAAAGAAAACGATCTCCCGTACCCGGTATGGGAGATCATTTCTTTTGGTCCGGATCGGCTCAGTTTCCGCCCGCCAGGACGGTACGGCGGCGGAAGCGGCGGTAGAACAGGAAGGAGTAGAGCGCCACGATGCAGTCGCTTATAAACTGGGCCCAGACGATGCCGTAGACGCCGAAGATCGCGTTGAGGATAAAGAGCATCGGGATGTTGATCAGCGCCCAGCGGCTGACGGCCAGTCCGAGCGCATAGCCGCCGCGCCCCACGGCCTGGAAAAAGTGGACGTAGACAAAGCTTAAAAACATCACGATCGTCGCAAGCGCCCGCACGCGCAGGAAGCGCGCGCCGTAGTCGATCGTGACGGCGTCGTTTAAGAACACACGGATCAGGTCCGGCGCAAATAGCTCGTAGAACACGATGCTGACGACGCTGATCGCGATGCCGACGCGCCGCGTAAAGGTCAGCACGTCGTCCATGCGCCGCAGGTTGCCGGCGGCGTAGTTGTAGGCGGCCAGCGGCACCATGCCGAGACACAGCCCCACCCCGGCGTTGAGCGGCAGACGCTCGACCTTCAGGACAATGCCGATCGCGGCAAGGGCGCGGTCGCTGTACGAGGCCATCAGCCGGTCGATGACGATATAGTCCAGGTCAAAGAGGAAGGGGCCCATCGCCGCGGGTAGACCGACGGAGAAAAACGAGGCCAGATGCCGCCCCTCCGGCATGCCGACGCGCTGGGAAAGCGTCAGCACCGGGCTGCGGAGACGCACGATGACGACGCAGAAAAAGCAGCAGGTGAAGAGATTGGACAGCGCCGTTGCGATCCCCGCGCCGAGGATCTCGTTTCCGCGCGGGAGAAGGACGAACATGAACAGCGGATCGAGCAGGATGTTGAGCACGCCGCCGAGCGACACGCCCAGTCCCGCCAGCTTCGCGCAGCCTATGTTGCGCAGCAAATTTCCCATCGTCATGGACAGCACCGTCGGCACCGCGCCGATCACGATCACGCACAGGGCGTACGCGCGCGCATAGCCGAAGGTGTCCGCGCTTGCGCCGAGCAGGCGGAGCAGCGGCCCCATGAGAAGAGCCGTAAGCAGCGAGAAGGTTAGGCCGCCGAGCGCGGAAAAGCGCAGCGAAAAGGCGGCGACCTTGCGCGCCTCGTCGCCGCGGCCGCTGCCGAGCAGACGCGCGAGAAGCGTACCGCCGCCCACGCCCGCGATGTTGGCCACGGCGATCGTCACGTTGAACAGCGGCAGGATCAGCGAAGCGCCGGCGACCATAAAGGGGTTGTTCGTGCGGCCGATGAAAAAGGTGTCGGCCATATTATAGATCAGAATGATAAGCTGGGAGACGATCGTCGGCACGGCCATCGTCATGACGGCCCTGGGGACGGGCAGCTCTTCAAACAGATGTTTGTTTTCTTTTTCTTCTCGGTTCATGGCACTTTCTCCTTGTATCGCACGCCAATCATAACATGCGCGCCCTGCTTTCGTCCACAGATAATAACGGTTCCTTAAAGTATTTTTTAGTTTTCCCGGATATTCTGTGGGCACAGAACATCAAGCGCGCCGCCATTTGTTTGAAAGGGGGCGCAGGAAGGAGCAGAGCATGACAAAGACCGTTTCCGATCCCATCACCGTGATGAAGCGGCATGAACTGAAATACCTGCTGGACGCGGAGAAGACGGCCTATCTCCGCGCGCGGCTTGTCGGGCACATGGTCCCCGATGCGTTCGGGCTGACCTCGATCGCCTCGCTTTACTATGACACGCCGGATCGCCGGCTGATCCGCCAGAGTCTGGAAAAACCGCCGTTTAAGGAAAAGCTGCGCCTGCGCTCCTACGGGCTCGCCAGCGTCGATTCGCCGGTTTATCTCGAGCTGAAATGCAAGGCATACGATACGGTTTACAAGCGCCGCGTCCAGAGCACGATCGGCGGTGTGCAGCGCTTTTTTGACAGCGGCGAGGCGCTTGGCGATGGGCAAATCTTTCGCGAGATCAGCGCCTTCTGCGGCCACTATGACGCGCTGGCGCCGAGCTGTCTCGTCATCTATGACCGCACGGCGTACTTCGAGCCTGACGGCGATCTGCGTCTGACCATCGACGAGAATCCCCGCTACCGCATGCGCGATCTCAGTCTTGACCGCTCGCTTGAGGGAATCCCCCTGCTGCCGGAGGGGTGGACGATCCTGGAGATCAAGGTGCAGGACGCCATCCCGCTGTGGCTGGCGGAAATCCTTTCGTCCGGGCAGATCTACCGCGGCAGCTTTTCCAAATACGGCGAGGCCTATCGGCGCGAAGTGCAAAAAAGCGCCGGCTGATTGACAAGGAGGAAAAATCATGTTTGAATCTGTTTATACTTCGTCCGTCTCCCCCGCGGCCGTCGCGCTGATGGCCGCCGTTACGCTGATCGCCGGCGTGACCTATGCCTGGATCATGAGCTTTTCCCTTCGCTCGTCCAAGCGTTTCTTTCTCGTCGTTTCTCTGCTGCCGCTGGTCGTGGCGTCGGTGATCTGCTTTGTCAGCGGCAGCATCGGCGCGGGCGTGGCCGTCGGCGGCGCGTTCGGGCTGATCCGATTCCGTTCCGCCCCCGGCAGCGCGGACGAGATCGCCGCGATCCTGATTGCAATGGGTGCGGGCATCGCCTTCGGCATGGGCTATCTCGGCTACGGTGCGGCGCTGCTGCTGGGGCTGGCAGCGGTATATTGGCTGCTCGGCAGGCTCGGCATTTTCGAACACGGCGCCGTGGCCGAGGATTCCCTGCTGCGCATCACGATCCCGGAGTCGCTGGAATACGCGGGCGCATTCGACGACATTTTTGCATACTATCTCACCCATGCGGAGAGCGCCGGCGTCAAGACGACCGGCATGGGCAGCATGTTCCGTCTGTCCTATAAGATCCGCATGAAGGACCCCGCGCAGGAAAAGGCCTTTATCGACGCGCTGCGCACGCGGAACGCCAATCTGGAGATCTCCGTGCTGCCCTGCAGCGAGGAGCAGCCGGGCCAGCTGTAAACGAAAAAACAAAAGGAGGACGCGCCATGCAAAAGAAAACGGGAAAACGTCTTTGTGCCCTGCTGCTTGCCGCCGCCCTTCTTGTTGTTCTCTGCGGCTGCGGCGAGATCGCGCCGCGGCCGGAGCAGGAGACGAGCGCCGAACTCTCATCCGCTCCCCTTTCGGTTTATTTCTTTGACGCGGGCAAGGCCGACGCCATTCTGCTTTCGACGCCGGACGCCGCGGTGCTGATCGACTGCGGTGAAAAAGGCTTTGGCGGCACGATCACGGACGAGCTGGCCGCGCGCGGGATCGAAAAGCTTGATCTTTTGATCATCACCCACTTTGACCGGGATCACGTGGGCGGCGCGGCAAAGGTGATCGGCTCGGTTGAGATCGGTAAAGTTCTGCAGAGCAACTGCCCCAAAGACAGCCGTGAATACAGGAAATATAACCGTGCGCTGGACAAGGCTGCGATCGAGCCGCTGACCGTGCGTGAGACACTGTCGTTTGAATTTGACGGCGTTGCGATCACGGTCGATCCGCCGCGGGAGGAGACGTATGAAGAGAATGCGAGCAACAACTCCTCACTGATCGTCACGGTCACGCTCGGCTCGCAGACGCTCCTCTTTCTCGGCGATGCCGAGAGCGCCCGCATCGCGGAATATCTTGCTGATGCTCCCGTCGACTGCACGCTGCTGAAGGTGCCGCACCACGGCGGAAAAGAACCGATGACGGAGGCGCTGCTCCGTGCGGTGAAGCCGGCGTACGCCGTGATCACCTGCTCGGATGCCGAGCACGAATCCGCCTCGACGACCGCCGCGCTGCGCTCGTGCGGCGCCGAGATCTTTCTCACAAGGCTCGGCCCCGTTTCCGTCCGCTGTGACGGCGAGACGATCGAGGTTTTCTACGACCGCTCCTGAATCCATCAGCGAAAAACCGTCCGTTCCCAAAGGGAACGGACGGTTTTTTATTGAGCTCCGAAGCGTCAGGATACGAACTGGTAAACCGTGAAGAGCGCATAGATTGCCAGCAGCACGACGCCCTGGTAGCGGCGCAGCTTGCCGCTTTTCAGCGTCGGCAGGCAGAGCAGCGCCATGACGAAGAGCATGACCGGCAGATCGACGACGAGGCTCGAGTTGAGCCCTGCGATCGTCTTTTCGGCCGGGACGGCAAAGGGTGAGATCGTGATCGCCATGCCGCTGACAAGGATAATGTTGAAGAGGTTGGCCCCGATGACGTTGCCGAGCGAGAGCGCGCCGTGGCCCTTGATGAGGCTGGTGATAGCGGTGATCAGCTCCGGCAGGCTGGTGCCGAGCGCGACCATCGTAAGACCGATCACGCTGTCGGGCACGCCGAGCGCCGCAGCAATGAGCGTGCCGTTGTCCACAAGGAAGCGCGCGCCAAGCGCGATCGCAGCCGCGCCGACGACAAGGAGCAGCACTTCCTTCCACAGGGGCTGCCCGGTGCTTTTTTCCTCCTCTTCCTCCGCCTCTGACAGTTCCGGGTGCTTTTTCATCTGCACGGTCGAGAGGATCATATACCCGACGAACACACACAGATACACGATGCCCATCCAGCGCTCGAACTTGCCGAGCGTCCAGGCGATGATCGCATAGCTCAGCGCCGCGGCAAAGAAGAAGGCCGTCGGCAGGCGGAAGGATTTGGGGTCGACCTTGCCTGGGCGGATCGCGACGGTGAGCGCGGCGATCAGGCTGGTGTTGCAGATGACCGAGCCGATGGCGTTGCCGTAGGAGATGCCGGCGTTGCCCTCGGCCGCGGCCTGGGCCGAGACCATGACCTCCGGCAGCGTCGTGCCGATCGAGACGACCGTCGCGCCGATCAGCAGCTCCGGCAGATGGAAGCGGTGGGCGATGCCGACCGCGCCGTCGACAAACCAGTCGCCGCCCTTGATGAGCAGCGCGAACCCGACAAGAAACAGCAGTACAGGCACAAGCATAAGGGGTTATCCTCCGAAAAATCGTTGTTTATTTTCTCTTGTTCCGTCCCCAGAACGTATTGTAGCGGTCGGGCTTCCATTCGGGATCGACGTCCTTGACGGCCTCGGCCGCCGTGATGACGGCGTCGTCATGGTCGATGTCGATGAGCGTATAGCGGTCGTTGCCCATGCCGAGTTCCTTCATATAGCTCAGCTGCCGCAGACCGTGGCGGGACACGACGCGGTCGATCATGGCTTTTCCGCCTCCGCCGGGCAGCGCATAGAGCAGATCGACGCAGGCGTTGTCCGCCGCGAGGATGTCGAGCGAGGCGACGATGCCGACGTCCGGCGTGTCGACGGGCTCGGCCGCCGGGCCCTCGCAGTCGCAGGAGACGGACATGTTGCGCATCGTGTTGATATAGCAGACGTGCGGCGCGAAATGGTCGATCGTGGCCTTGGTGCTCTCCGAGATCTTTTCCATCAGCTCTTCCTTGTTCACGTCCCACATCAGCAGGCGGGAGTGGATCTCCTTTTTGCCGGTGCGTCCGTCCGCGCAGCCGATACCGATGTTCTTGTTGCTGCCGCCGAAGCCGCCCATCGTGTGACCCTTAAAATGCGTCAGCACCAGCAGCGAATCGTAGTTCAGCATGCTCTTGCCGACGTGCATCTCCTTGAACCATTTGCCGCCCTCGACCGGCAGCGCGGCGACGCCCTCGCTGTCGGTGATGTCGACGGGGCAGAAGGTCCAGCCGTTTACTTCCAGCGTCTTGCGGTGCTCCTCGGTGGTGTAGCGGCTTCCCTTGTAATAGGTGTTGGTCTCGATGATCGTCGCGTCGGGCAGGCGCGAATCGATCAGTTCCTTGACCCAGGGGCGCGGGATGATATTGGGACCCTCGGCCTCGCCGGTGTGCAGCTTGATGGCGACCTTGCCGGTCAGAACGGAGGAGACCCTGTCATAAATCTTTTTCAGCCCTTCTTCGGACAGATCGCGCGTGAAGAAGACGACGGAGCTTTCGCCCGTGCGCTCGTCAAAGGGGATATATTTGTTGCCGTTTTTTCCGGCGGTGGGTTTGTTTTTCGTCATGGGCAGCCACTCCTTTGTAATAGGTGAAAGTATTATAGCACGCCGCTGCCGTTTTTTCCAGTAGCGCGGGCAAAGTTTTCGGCGTCGGCACGGAACGCGGCATTGACTTTTTCCCGATTAAAAGATAAACTGGAAATGTTAAACAGATCGTCAGAATCTGTTGTCTTTTGTCTATATCCCATATCAAAAGAGGGGTCGACAAATTAAGGAGGGAATCAATTTGGAAGTCAGGCAAAACCTGATCAAGCTTTGTGAGAAGATCAACGACGGGCACTACAAGATCACGCCCGACTGTGCGGAGTACAAGATGTTTGCACAGTGGATCACCGACGAGCAGATCGCCGTCATGATGGCGCTGACCAGCATGAAGCCGTCCTTTGTGCCGTTGATCGCGCGCAAGGCCGGCATGAGCATCAAGCGCACGCGCGAGGTCCTGCACGAAATCACCGACATCGGTCTTGTCGTACAGGTCGTCGTGCCGAAGGTGGGCCTTGAGATCTATCTGCTGCCGCCCTACACGCCGGGCATCTTCGAGTTCCTGCTGATCAACGAAAAGTTTTGCATCGCGCATCCCGAGATCGCCTACGCCTTCCACCAGCACGCCACCACCAGCCAGATCGAGCACGCGCCGAACACCCCGATGGGCGCCGGCATCATGCGCGTCATCCCGGTCGAGAGCGCCATCCCCGCCGGGACGGAGCAGATCGACAACGAGCGTGTCAGCAAGTTCCTTGAGGACAACGAGGGCCACATCAGCATCACGCCCTGCCAGTGCCGCCGCGTGCGCCGCATGATGGGCGAGGGCAGCGGCGACCTTGACGAGGGCCTGTGTCTCTTCCTGGGTCACGTCGGCGACATGTTCAACCGCACCGGCAAGGGCAAGCCCGCCACCGTGGCCGAGGCCAAGGCTCTGATCGAGAAGTGCGAGGCGCGCGGCTGCGTCCACCAGATCACGACGCTCCATGCGGACGAGACGCTGGCGATCTGCAACTGCATGACCGAAAGCTGCCTGGCGCTCGGCGTGTCGCAGTATTACAACTGCCCCGCCACCTCCGCCAGCAACTATGTCGCCGAGATCGACCAGGAAAAGTGCGTGGCCTGCGGCCAGTGCACCGACCACTGCGCGAACAACGCCATCCAGATGGGCCAGAAGCTCTGCGCCAAGACGCCGATCGAGCACAAGCCCCACGAGCTGCCCGACGACATCGAGTGGACCGAGGAGCACTGGAATCCCGAGCACCGCACCAACCGCGAATACATCGCGCCCGAGGGCACCGCGCCCTGCAAGACCGCCTGCCCGGCGCACATCGCCGTTCAGGGCTATTTGAAGCTCGCCGCCCAGGG
>JAFSWC010000029.1 GCA_017444665.1 Oscillospiraceae bacterium | reverse complement strand
GGACCCGACCAAGGTGGACCGCAGCGACGCCTATTCCGCGCGCTGGGTCGCGAAGACCGTGGTGGCCGCGGGTCTCGCCGACCGCTGTCAGGTCCAGCTTGCCTACGCCATCGGCGTGGCCAGGCCCGTCAGCGTCCTGGTCGAGACCTTCGGCACCTCGTGCGTGGACGACACGATCCTTTCAAAGGCCGTGCAGCAGGTGTTCGATCTGCGTCCGACGGCGATCATCCGCGATCTCGATCTGCGCCGTCCGATCTATCAGTCGCTGGCCGCTTACGGCCACATGGGGCGCGAGGATCTGGGCGTGAAATGGGAGGACACCTCCCGCGCCGCGGAACTGAAGGCCGCGGTCGAGGCGCTTTGCTGATCTCATAAAAAAGCGCGCCGGAGAAGTTTTTTCCGGTGCGCTTTTTTGCGCCGCTTGCATTCCGGCGGCGGTTCGGATAAAATAAGGAAAAAGAAGACGTGGAGAGGAGGCGGGGCATGAAACGCGCTGTGATCGTCGGCGGCGCGCCGATCGGCCGGTATGACAGCGTCCGGTCCTACCTGCGCGCAGACGACACGATGATATACTGCGACTGCGGCCTCCGGCACGCCGCCGGGCTCGGGCGCGAAGCGGACCTGATCGTGGGGGATTTCGATTCGCACGAAAACCCGCACGCCGCGGCCGAGACGATCGTGCTGCCCCATGAAAAGGACGACACCGACACCTGCTACGCCGCGAAGGAGGCGCTGCGCCGCGGCTTTCGCGATTTCCTGCTCCTCGGCGTCTCAGGCGCGCGGCTGGATCACACGCTGGGCAACCTGGCCCTGCTGCTGATGCTGGACACGGCGGGCGCGAAGGCGCTTCTGGTCGACGACTTTTCCGAGACGGAGATCGTCTCGCGCGAAATGGCGCGGGTGTCCGACCGTTATCCCTATTTTTCGCTGTTCAACCCCGACGGCTCGGCAAAGGCCGTGACCGTCACGGGGGCCAAATATCCGCTGACGGAGGCCGCGCTGCCCTGCGAGGGCTCGCTCGGCGTCAGCAACGAGCCGCTGCCGGGCCGGACGGCGGAGATCCGCGTGGGCGAGGGGCGGCTGCTGCTTGTCCGCGTAAGGCAAGCGGGATAATCCGAACCACGGTTTTCCCGCTTGCCTTAAGAGAGGAGTAAACCATGTACTGTCAACACTGCGGCTCCGAGATCCGTCGGGGCGAAAAATACTGCCAGAACTGCGGCGCCCCCGTCGCGGCGCAGCAGGCCGCCGACGCCGCCGGCGCGCTGAAGGCCGCGCAGGTCTTCTCAAACGCGGCTTTTTCTTCCGACGCGGTTTTTTCTTCCGACGCGGCCGGGGCGCTTCCCAGCGATTTGTCAGAAAATCCGAGCCTGACGCAGGACTTTGCCGTCTCGGAGGAGAAATACAACCTGATCCTGGGCGGGACGCTGCTGTGGGGCTTTTTGATGAACGTCGTGTTCTGTATCGCTTTTTCGCGCGTCGTCACACAGATCGACTTTTCGCTGATCCTGATCCCCTATGTCGTGCTGGCGCTGGCGGGGGTGCTGCTCAACACGCTTTCCCACCGGCCGGTGTGGAGCTTTGTGGGCTATAATCTCGTCGTGCTGCCGCTGGGGCTGGTGCTGTCGGCGCTGGTGGCCGAGGAGGGCGCCGACGCCGTGCGCGAGACCTTTCAGATCACCGCCGCCGTCGCGGCCGGGATGCTGCTGCTGTCAAACTGGAAGCCGCAGCTTTTCTCCCGCATGGGGCCGTGTCTGCTCGGCGCGCTGCTTGTCGCGCTCGCGGCCGAGGTCGTGACCTATTTCCTCGGCGGCGGTCTTGTGCTGACAAACGCGCTCGTCGCGCTGATCTTCTGCGGCTATATCGGCTATGACTGGGCGCGCGCCCAGCAGCGGCCGAAAACCGCCGACAACGCGATCGATTCGGCCTGCGCGCTGTATCTCGACATCATCAACCTGCTGCTGCGCGTGCTGGCCTCGCGCTCGCGCAAGCGGGACTGATCCTTTTCCCGCAGCAAAAAACAGCCCGGAACGAGTTCGTTCCGGGCTGTTTTTGCGCATACAGCGTCAGTCGAAGAACTTTCTATAGGCGGGGGCGCTCCACATCGCGGCGCAGGCGGCCAGCGAATAGAAGGACTGGTCCGGCTTGTCGGCGCGGGAGGTGATCGCGATCGGGATCTTTGCCCCGACCAGCACGCCGAAGCCGTCGGCGCCGGCGCTCTGCTGCAGGACCTTGACCATCACGTTGCCGGTGGCCAGGTTCGGCACGACGATGCCGTCAAATTCACCGCAGTACGGGCAGTCATAGCCCTTGAGCCGCGCGGCCTCCTTGCTGACGATCAGGTCATAGGCGATCGGGCCGACCAGGTTGCAGTCGGCAAAGGGGCGCTTTTCGTTCTCGCGGACCATCGTCTGGTCCTCGACGGTGTCGCGCATGTGATAGCTGGGCTTTTCCACCAGCGCCAGCAGCGCGATGTTCGGCCGCTCCACGTCAAAGGCGTTGAGCGCCTTGACCATGTTTTTCACGACCTGCTTGCGCGCCTCCATGGGCGGGTTTATCAGCAGCGTCACGTCCGAGATCGCGACCATCCGCTCCAGCCCCGGGATCTTGAGGAAATTGATGTGCGTGACAAGCGTGTCGGGCACGATGAGGTGGTTGGACTTGTTCAGCACCGGCATCAGAAAGTCGCGCGTGCTGGAGTTGCCGCGCATCAGGCAGTCGGCGTCGCCGGAGTTGATCATCTCGATGGCAAACTGGACCGAGCTGTCGCCGCCCGATGCGTCGATCACGCGCACGTCGCGCTCCGCCTGGCCGATAGCTTCCAGTACGGCGCGGATCTTATGCTCGTTGCCGATCAGGATCGGTTCGACAAAGCCGGCGTCCTGCGCCATAAAAGCGCCGCGCACGATGTTTTCGGCGTCCGCCGCCGCGACGGCCACGCGCATCGGCTTTTCGACCTTCTTCGCCCGTTCGACGATCCCTTCAAAGCCGGTCAGAAATGTTTCGTTCATGGTATTCTCCCCTTTGCTTTGCTGTTCCGTTTTTTCCCGCCGCGGCGCGTCAAGCCCGCGCGCGGTGATTCCTGTTCGTATTCTATCACAAACGCCGCGCGACATACAAGCGCCGGACAAAAGTTTTTGCGGCGGACCCCTTGAAAAGCGCGCGGCGCTTTGGTATGTTTGGTGTACTGTCATCCGGAGGTGCCCTATGAGCCAAACGCCGCACAAAGAATATCTGGAAACGCCGCGCCTGCTGCTGCGCAAGGGCGTGATGGAAGACTGGGAAAGTCTTTGGCGCAACGTCTGGTCGCGGCCGGAGGCCGCGCGCCACATGCTGTGGAGCGTGACAGAGAGCGCCGACGAGGCCCGCGCGCGCATGGAGCGCACGATCGAATGGGAAAAGACCCATCCCTGGAAATACTGCGTCGAGGAAAAGGCCAGCGGCCGGGTCATCGGCTGGGCCGGCGTCGAGCCGCTGCGCGAGGGCGTCTGGGGCGAGACCGGCATCGCCCTGGGGCCGGACTACTGGCGGCGCGGCTACGGCCGCGAGATTCTGGAGGCGCTTTGCGCCTTCTGCCGCGACGAGGCGCAAGCCGTGCGCTTTATCTACTCCGCGCGCGAGTCCAATGCCGCCTCCCGCGCGCTGTGTGAGAGCTGCGGCTTTGTTCTCTTCCGCCGCGCCGCGCGCGTCGACGAGCGCAGCGGCGAGGGCTATTGGCTGCTGTACTATCAAAAAGAGCTGTGATAAAACCGTTTTCAGGTTTTCGCGCGGGGCGGCTGTCTTTCGGGCCCCCCGCTCCCCTCTGCAGAAAAAGGAGTTATCCGATTCCATGAAACTGTTCAATCAATACCGCGGCCTGCGCCGCGAGATCTATATCCTCGCCTTTGGCAGGATGGTCACGAATCTCGGCAGCATGATCTGGCCCGTCATGACCATGATCCTCAGCCAGAAGATCGGCCTGACGGCGGCGCAGATCTCCTATTACTTCGTCGGCTCGAGCATCATCATGCTGCCCGCCAGCATCCTCGGCGGAAAGCTGGCCGACCGCGTCAACAAAAAATGGATGATCGTGGTCTGCGACTGCGTCAGCATCGTCTGCTTCTACATCAGCGCCGCGATCCCGCTGGGGATGGGCACGATCCTCCTCTTCGTCATCGGCGGCATCTTTCAGAGCATGGAATACCCCTCGTACGACGCGCTCTTTGCCGATCTGTCCACGACGAAGGACCGCGAGCGCGCCTATTCGCTCGAATATCTCGGCGGCAACCTGGGCCTTGTCCTCTCGCCGACCATCGCGGGGCTGCTCTTCAAGGATTACCTGTGGCTGAGCTTCCTCATCAGCGGCACCTCCATCGCGGTCTCGACGGTGCTCATCGCCGTTCTCATCCGGGACGTCACGCCCGTGGAGGATACCGGCGAGGAGGCGGAATACCAGAAAAAGCAGGAAGGCGCAAGCGTTTTCGCGATTTTGAAGGAAAACCCGCTGATCATCCTCTATCTGCTCTGCGGTACGCTCTATTCCGCCGCCTACGGGCAGTACAACTTCATCATGCCGCTCGACATGGCCGCCGTCCACGGCGACGCGGGCGCCGTCATCTTCGGCACGGTCTCGAGCCTCAACTGCGTCACGGTCGTGCTCTTCACGCCGTTCATCACGAAGCTCTTCGTCCGCATGCGCGACACCGGCAAGATGCTCATGGGCCGGCTGCTCGTCTTCGCGGGCTATCTGGTCTTCCTCCTGCTGCTCGGCTTCATCCCGGGCTACTACCTCGCGATGCTCATCTTCACCTGGGGCGAGATCTTCGACGTGCTCTCGTCGGGGCCCTACGTCTCGACCCGCATCCCCGCAAGCCACCGCGGGCGGATCAACGCCCTCATGAGCGTCGCCTATACGGTGATCACGGGCGGCGTCGACCTCGTCGTCGGCCAGCTTTACGACCGCGCCGGTTCCACCTGGACCTGGACGCTCATCCTCTCGGTGACGCTCCTCTCCGCCGCGGCGACGATCCTGCTGCGCGCGCTCGACAAAAAGGCGTATCCGAAACTGTACAGACAATAAGGCGCGGCGCGCCCCTTTCAGCCGGTGGAAACACCGGCTGAAATTTTTTTGCGAAAAACGCTTGACAAGTATATCGAGGTGTGATATATATTATATCGCAGTCCGATATATCGAGGTGAAATACATGGATGCAAAAATCGAACGGGTCTACGTGCCGATGACCGAGACGGGCTTTTACATCCTCTACTGCCTGCAGACGCCGCAGCACGGCTACGGCATTTCGCGGCAGGTGAGCTGGCTGACGAACGGCGAGGTCGCGATCGGCGCGGGGACGATGTACGGCACGCTCTCGAAGATGGAAAAGGACGGGCTGATCGTCTTTGACCGCGAGGAGGAAAAGCGGCGCCTGTACCGCATCACGGCGCTGGGAGAAGAGGTTTTGGACCGCGAAATGCGGCGGATCGAAAGGCTGTATCGCAACAGCAGAGGGGAGAACTGGAATGGCTGAACAAGTGACGAAGCTCGCGGTCTTCACGATCGCGGATTTTAAGGAAGAGGAAGTCTGGCTGCGCGAGCGCGCCCGCGAGGGGCTGCACTTTGTGCGCATGATCATTCCCTGCTTTTATATCTTTGAAAAAGGCGCGCCGGAGGACGTGATCTACCGGCTGGACTTTCCGAACAACGACGAGGACCGGGACTATGCCCGGATGCTCACGGACTTCGGCTGGGAGAACTGCGGGCGCTGCATGGGCTGGGTCTATTGGCGCAGGAGCGCAGCCGAGACCGAAAACGAGGGGGAGAGCGAGCTGTTCACCGACGACGCGGGGAGGCTCGATATGGTGAAAAACATCGTCCGGACGCGTATGCTGCCGCTGCTGCTGATCTTCTTTGCCTGCGTGCTGCCCAACCTGTTCCGCGCCATCGACGGTGAAATGTACGGCGCGAGCGGCTTTTTCCTGTGGTTCTTCGGGATTATGACCGTGCTGTATCTCTATCTCTTTCTCCACTGCGGCGGCAAGCTGCGCCGCATGCAGCGCGAGCTGGAGAGAAAAGAATAACGTCTTCTCATGCAAGCCGCTCCGGGCTGTCTGCCCGGAGCGGCTTCTTGCTTTTTCCTTCTGAGGATGTATAATGTTTCCAGTGTCTAAAAACCGGAAAGGAGCACACGGAAGTGGACAAAAAAGAAAAGCTTGCCCTGCGCGAGCAAAAGGAGCTTGCGCGCCTCGACCGCGAGGCCAGGCGGCCGCAGTTTGCGCATTATCTGCTGTTTGTGATGATCGTGCTGACGGTCATCTACATCGTCGACGAGATCACCTCGAACATGAATGCGGCGATGCAGCCCTATGTGCTGTTCGACCTGTTCTCGATCACATCGCGCAGCGTCAATTCGCCGGAGTACACCGGCGCGATCAACACCGTGGCGCCGTGGCAGGTGGCCTCGAACCTGTTTCTGATCATCTCGCCGTTTTATAAGGCGCTGTCGGACAAGTACGGCCGCCGGCTTTTCCTGATGATCAACACCATCGGCATGGGCGTCGGGATGCTGATCGTCATGACGAGCCAGAGCGTCGTGCAGTATATCCTCGGCATGCTCGCGATGATGTTCTTCACGCCCAACGACATGCAGGTGCTCTATATCATGGAGACCGCGCCGAAGGCCAAGCGCGCGACCTACAGCTTTGTCGCAAAGGGCGTCGCGCTCATCAGCGTGTCGCTCATCGGCGTGCTGTCCCGCGCCTTTCTGCGCGAGGACGTGCCGGGCAGCTGGCGCATGGTGTATCTGATCCCGGTCGTTGTGGCGATCGTGATCGGCCTGATGTCCTATTTCCTCGTGCGCGAGACGCCGGTGTTCCTGCAGCAGCGCCGCGCCTTTCTTTCGCTCAGCCCCGAGGAGCGCCTTGCGCGCGCCGAGGCCGACCGGAAGTCCGGCGCCGCCGAGGAGGGCGGCGTGTTCCGCGCGCTGAAGTTCATCTTTACCAACCGCCAGCTCCGCTGGATCCTGATCGCGGGCTTTTTGTTCTTCGCCACGACCTTTTACACCTCCTACTACGCCACGGTGCTCGAGGGCGCCATGTCCACCGAGCTGGTCGCCGTCGCGCTGATCGTCTATCCCTTCTTCAACGGTCTTGTCACGATCGCAAGCGGCTTTTTCTCCGACCGGATGGGCCGCAAAAAGGTCTGCGTGCTGCTGGGCTCTCTTGCGCTGGTCGGGCTGGGGCTGTTCGTGGCGGCCTGCCGTCTCGGCTGGGGGCCGGTGGCCGCGGGCGTGGCCTACGGCTGCTCGATCGGCGGGCTGTGGTCCATGTCAGACACGATCATCCTGACGATGCCGGCCGAGTCCTCGCCCTCCGGGATGCGCTCGTCCGTCATGGGGACGATCTCGGTGATGATCGGCGCGGGCATGTTCATCGGCCAGATCCTCTTTATCGTGCTGCAGAACTTCCTGCCGATGGACGTGCTGTTCCTGCTGATCTGTCTGCCGTTCATGGCGCTGTCGCTGCTGGTGCTGCTGACGAAGGTGAAGGAGACGCGCGACGTCGATCTCGACAGCATCACGGCGGACACCTACCGCTGAAGGCCGCTTTCCTCCCTTCTCGTTTCTTTGAACAAAAACGGCCCGGACCGTCTGACGATGGTCCGGACCTTTTTTTGCGCCCCGACTGCAGAAGTTATTCTGCTTTCGGGAAGATTTTCTTCACAAGATAAAACGAGTACCCGCCGAGAACCGCAACGATCAGGATGACGTTGAGCGCCATGCTCACCTTGGGATCCATGGCCCCCTCCGCCGCAAACGCGCCGAGCGCGTTGTTGGCCGAATGGAAAACGATGCACGGGATCAGCGATCCGCCGTGGTAGAAGATCAGTACCAGAACAAAGCCGACCAATACGGCAAAAATGATCTGAACGACGGTCGACGTCAAGTCACGCCCGCTTCCGTTGAACAGATTGACGATATGTCCGAGCCCGAAGGTCAGGGCGGATACGATGATGGCTGTTTTCAGGTTGTCCTTCTCCATCGCGCGGAAGAGCAGACCGCGGAAAATGACCTCCTCGAGGAAGCCGACACAGCACATGCTGATCACATAACACACCGTTCCGGGCAGTCCGAGCGGCAGGCCGACCCCGCCCCACAAAGAGGCCGAGGCGGTGATCGCGAGCGGCAGATAATACAAAAACCGCTTCGCGGGGACCTTTGAGCGGCAGAAGCCGTATTTCTCGCCGAGGCCGCTCTTCCGTATCCAGAGCAGCAGGATCAGTGACATGACAACGTGCAGCACGGCCGTAACGGACTTCACGATCCCCACACTCTCGGAAAGCTGGTCGGCGAGACTGCTGAGAACAACGTACAGGACGATCCACAGGATCGCAAACGTGATTTCACTCTTCTTATAGATCTTTGTCATTTTTATTCCTTCCTCTCCAATCCCTCTGCAATCATGATCAAGCCTTTTCGGATCGCGTCGGGATCATATTTCATGGCATTGTTTGCGATCAGGCTTGCGTAGCCGTGAACAAGGGCTGCCAGCGGTTCAAAAGAGGAGACCGCTTCCTCCGGCGCAAGCCCCTCTTCCGAGCTTACCGCATCGAGAACGCCGGCCGTTTCCGGCGCCCGGATCAGATCTTCCAGGCTGAGCCCGGAAAAACGCCCGGACTGGAAAAGGAACCGAAACAGGCGCGGCTCTTCTTCCGCAAACCGGATATAGCGAAGCCCTATCTCCAAAAGGTCCCCGCCGGCCAGGATATACGCGCTGTGGAACGCGTCCGCCTTCCGATAGGTCAGGTCCTTGAGAAGATCCATGTTCGGGAACTGATACATGATCGGCTGCGTCGAGCAGCCGAGAAAAGCGGCAAGGTTTCGCGCGGTCAGACACTCATGGCCTTTTTCCCGAACCAGCCGGAAGGCTCCTTCTATCACGGCCTCTTTTGTCGTTGTCGGTTTCTTTGGCACCGAATCCACCTCGCAATACTATAACGCATGTTATTATATTTTAAGCCGCCGCTTTTGTCAAGAAAGGATCGGTCGAGCGCGTCCTGCCAAAAAAGAAACGGAACCTGCAGTTATTCCTGCAGGTTCCGTTTCGGTTGTCGCTGTTTGTCGTTTTCAGGCTCATCGTGCGTGTCGCACGACAAACCTGCCTCATTCGTATTCGATCGTGGCGCAGGGCTTGGGCGTAAAGTCGTACAGCACGCGGTTGACGCCCTTGACCTCGGTCGTGATGCGGCTGACGAGCTTCTGCATCAGGGCAAAGGGGATCTCCTCGACCGTGGCGCTCATCGCGTCGGTCGTGTTGATCGCGCGGATGATGCAGGCCCACTCGAAGACGCGCTTGCCGTCGCGGATGCCGGTGGACT
>JAFSWC010000028.1 GCA_017444665.1 Oscillospiraceae bacterium | reverse complement strand
GGTCCTCAGAAAGGAGAAAACAGAATGGATGATTCCGAAATCGTAGATCTCTATTGGGCGCGCTCCGAGCAGGCCATCGCGGAAACCGCGGCGAAATACGGAAAATACTGCCGCACGATCTCCTACAACATCCTGGCGAACAGCGCCGACGCCGAGGAATGCGTCAACGATACGTACCTGCACGCGTGGAATTCCATGCCCACGCACCGGCCGAAGATGCTTGCACCCTATCTCGCCAAGCTGACCCGCTGGTTGTCCCTGACCCGGCTGCGCAGCGGCAGTGCGCTCAAGCGCGGAGGCGGGGAGCTTGCTGCCGCCTTGGACGAGTTGGCCGGAACGCTGGATTCCGGCGCCGACACGGAAAAGCAGCTCGAGCTCCGCGAGCTGAACAGGGCGGTACGGCGGCTGCTCGACGGGCTTGACAAAACCGAGCGTGACGTCTTTCTCGCCCGGTACTGGTATCTCGCTTCGCTTGCGGAAATTGCGGAAAAGAGCGGCTTTACGGAGAGTAAGGTCAAATCCATGCTGCACCGCACAAGAAAAAAGCTGCTCAGACAGCTGAAGGAGGAAGGATTATGCTAAACAGTGAGAACACACTTTTTGCCCTGAACGACATAAAAGACGAGCATCTGGAAAGCGCCCGCGCCCTGCTCGGCTATAAGGCAGGATCGGCCACGCGGCATATCGGAAAGAGGCGGCTCGTCACCTTTGCGCTGGCCGCGGCGCTGATTCTGGCGTTGGGCACGGCGGCGTATGCCGCAGGACTCTTCGGAATCCGGGCACTGTTCATCAAAGATTCCGCTTCGGCGGACGTCCCCGACAGCGGGCTTTTGTCGCTTACCCAGCCGCAGGAGGTGCCGGAGGAGATGGACGATGAGGTTCGCCGGAAGATCGACAATTCCACCGAGGCATGGGCGGAGTGGGATGCCTGGCGCAAACACAATGGAATCTTTCAGCCCGACGTCTTCGTATGGCCGGAGGAATGCGTTTGTGATGGATGCGAGGACAACGGGGACGGCACCTGGACGGTCATTTTTTACGCTCCCATCTCAGCGAGCTATGACGAAGACGGGAATCTTCTCGGCTATTACGACGGCTTTCGGGAGATCGAGCGCCGCACGGCGACACAGGCGGAATACGATCAGAACGAGACATACAAACAGGCTGTTCTCAACAACCCCCCTTTGTATGGTTATGACTACAATTATCAGATCTACTCGCAGGAGATGGCGGAGAAGCTTGAGAGCATCGCGGCAAGCCATGGCCTGAAGCTGCGCAAGGCGCGGAAGGTGATGTACCAGAATTACGGCGCTTTTACGCAATACGCAAGCCGCGAGGAGATCACGGCGAAGATCAACGAGGTATGCGCCGGGGGCGGCCATCTTTTCCGCACCGAGCCCGCTGCTTATGAAAAATTCTATTACTTCAACGAAGGGACTTTTGCTGTCAACTTCTTTCTGACAGGCGACGCGGAAAACGGCGGAACAAGCTGCTATCTCTACTGCTCCCCTTACGGAACGCTCTCAAGCGGATTTGAGATCTACGACGAAGTCAAGGATGTAAGTGAGTTCTCGTCCCGGAGCCACATGACCCCGGATGGAACGGAGCTGACGGTACTGCAGAAAGGCGAGGATCTGTACGCCTATGTCTATCTGGAAAATGCGTTCGTGACGCTGCATATCCGTCAGCCGGGGCTGAGCGACGATGAGATCGACGCCGCGCTGGATATGGTGGATTTCAGCGCAATCGTCTGATCAAGAGACCTGCTGCCCTTGCCTCCCCCAGCGGGGGAGGCTTCGAGCAGAGGCGCGCCGCGCGGCGCTCTCATCCCTCCATCTGGCGGCCGAGGAAGTGCGCCGCGGCGCGGGCGAGCTTTTCCTCCGCCTCGCCGCCTGCCTTTGCGCCATCCGGAGACAGGAACAGCACACAGCCGGCCACGTCGCCCTCGCAAAGGATCGGTGCGGCGACGGAAACCGCGTATTTCTCCCCGCCCTCGCAGGGCGGCACGATCGGGTCGGCTGCAGTGCGTCGGTAAAGGCCACGGCGATCCATGATCCCTTCAAGCTCACTGCTGACTGTCTTTCCCGCCAGCTCCTTTTTCGCCGCGCCGGCGACGGCGATGACACTGTCCCGGTCGCAGACCGCGACCGGCAGATCGGTGGTCTTTCGGAGACTGTCGCACATGTCGGCGGCGAACTCGCCCAGCTCGCCGATCGGCGAATACTTTTTGAAGATCAGCTCGCCGTCCTTGTCCGTGAAGATCTCCAGCGGGGCGCCCTCGCGCAGATGCATGGTGCGGCGCAGCTCCTTGGGGATCACGACCCGGCCTAGATCGTCGATCCGCCGCACGATTCCGGTTGCTTTCATATGAAAAATCCTCCTGCTTTTCTATCTGTTGACACGGATAGTATTTGCAGGAGGATTTTTGGTTATGCGGCGCAGTTTCGGCCGTCCTTCGTCTTTTTCGCAAGGAGGATTTTGATCGATTCCGTCAGATGCTGATGGCGGATCTTCGTCGCGTCAAAGCGCACCGTGCGAAACGCAAGCTGCATGATCGGCCCGGTGCCGAAGGCGCAGATCAGCGTCCCGACGCCCACCGGCCCGCCAAGCGCCCAGCCCGTCAGCGTGGCGAGGGAGAGCAGCGCGATGCTCACCGCGCCGATCGGAAGACGGCTCAGCCGTTTGGCCAGGCCGACCAGCAGCGTGTCGCGCGGCCCGCAGCCGAGCGCCGCGGACATATAGGCAAACTGGGTATAGGCCATCACGACAAGCCCCGCGATCATGACCGGCACGCCGGCGAAGGGCGAGCGGCAGGGCGGGACCACGTTCAGACGGTTGAAGAAATCCACGGCCTTGCCCACGACGAACGCATCGATGAACATGGCGATGCCGATCGGCTCCCGCAGGAGGACGTCGATCGCCAGAATGGTTAAGGATACGCAGATCGAGGCCGTGCCGTAGAGGATGCCGAGCGTTCTGGAAAGCCCCAGGTTCAGCACGTCCCATGGCCCGGCGCCGATGTTGGCCTGGATCGTGAGATAGACGCCGAAGCCGTTGACGAAAAGGCTCGCCGCCGCGATCAGCATGTTTGCCGCGATCGCGCCGCGCGTGCGGTTTTCGTGTAAATCCTGTTTTGTGCACATAGAGATCACCCGCTGTGCGAAACATCTTCGCAATAATCTCCCGTCCGCGAACGGGACAGGTTTGACGGAAGAAGAATATCACAGAGAAGAGGAAATATCTACTGGTTTTTTCTCCCGTTTTTAAGACCGCCGGGATGTCCCCCGGCGGTCTTTATCGGTCAGTTTCTCTTTCTTTTTTCCATTTCCTCGTCGATGTAGGCAGCGAAGCGCTGGGTGCTCTCGATGGGCAGAGGGGGATCGGCGCTGCGCTCGCGCGCGGCGCGGCGCGCGGCCAGCTCACGCTTGCGGCGCAGATACTTCCGCCGCTGCGCCCGATAACGCAGCACCAGCACGAGATATCCGCCCGCCAGCAGCACGATGAAGACGAGCAGCACGACAAACCAGGGACGCGCGACCGTCTCGTGGACCTGGCGGTTCATAAACTCCTTGCGCGAAAGCTCCACCTCCGCGGCGTTGATCAGATTGACGCGGCCGTAATCCACGCCATCGATCACGATCTCCGCCCGGCCGAGCACCGTCCCGGCGCCGATCGGCGCGACCAGCATATCGTCAAAGACCGTCGTCTGCAGCTCCAGCTTTTCAAGATCGAGATCCTTCGGCAGGAGGAGCGTCACGTCGTTCTGGGGCCGGAGGTTGACGCCGGAATCCGCATCGGCGGCCAGCTCGACCTGGACGCGCGTGACGACGTTCGTTGCGGAGACCGCCTGGCGGTAGGCGAAGTTGTCAAAGGCCCAGTTGTAAAGGGCGATGGTGTCGGAGAAGTTTTCATACTCGTCGATGCCGGCATTGAGCCATCCGTCGCAGCCCATGACGACCGCAAGGAGACGGACGCCGTCCTTCTCCGCCGTAGAGACAAGACAGTAGCCCGCGCGCTGGGTAAAGCCGGTCTTGACGCCGGCGGCGGCGGGATAGAGATAGCTGCTGCCGTATTCCGAATCGGCCGAGATCAGGGCGTTGGAGTTGGCAAAGGAGCGCGCCTGACTGACATTCGTGGCGGGCATATCATAGCCGCGGGTGTTGCAGATCTCGGCGAAGAGCGGGTGGTTGATGGCCTCGCGCGTGATCAGATACATCTCATAGGCCGTGGTATAGTGGTTCTCGTTCGAAAGGCCGTTCGGGTCTGCAAAGTGGGTGTTCGTGCAGCCGAGCTCGGCGGCGCGCTCGTTCATCTTCTCGACAAAGGCCGAGACGCTGCCGGACACGCGGTGGGCAAGGACGTTGCAGGCCTCGTTGGCGCTGTGCACCATTGCGCAGTACAACAGGTCCTGATAGCGCATGACCTCGCCGGGCTGGATGCCGGAGGTGCTCGAGTCGGTATTCAGTCCCTCGAGACAGTCGGACTGGGCCGTGACCATCTCCTCAAGCGTGACCTCGCCGCGCTCGAGCGCCTCGACGGCGAGGAGCACGGTCATGATCTTGGTGAGGCTTGCCGGGGAGCGCTGCTCGTCGGCATTTTTCGAATAGAGGAGCCGGCCAGAATCCAGATCGGCCAGAACGACGGCCTTGGCGCTGTGCAGCGAGGGCTCGTCAAGCGCGCTCGCCGCCGGCGCGAAGGCGCCGAAGAGCAGGCAGAGCGTAAGGATAAGCGGAATTATTCTGATTTTTTTCATTTTGCTCTCCCGTTTTTCACGGAATGTGGTATAGTATTAGTATTATACGGTTTGTGCGGACAAATTGCAACCAAAAAGAGGAGGGCGCGGCATGAAGATCCTGGTCGTTGACGATGAGGTGCTGCTTGTCAAGGGCATCAAGTTCAATCTCGAAAGCGAAGGGTACACCGTCGACTGCTGCTATGACGGCGAGACAGCCGTCAATTTGGCACGGGAAAACCGGTATGATCTGATCATCCTGGATCTGATGATGCCGAAGAAGGACGGGCTGCAGGCCTGCCAGGAGATCCGCGGCTTTTCGACCGTGCCGGTGATCATGCTCACCGCGCGCAGCGAGAGCGCCGATCTGCTGATGGGCTTTGAATCCGGCGCGGACGACTATGTCACCAAGCCCTTCGACATTCTCGAGCTCAAGGCCCGCGTGCGCGCGCTGCTGCGCCGTGCCTCGATCGCCGTACCGCAGAGCACGTCGGCGGTCCTGCAGCGCGGCCATATCTCCATCGATCCCGAGCGCCGCAGCGCCTATAAGGACGGACAGAGCGTGGAGCTGACGATGAAGGAATTTGACCTCATCGAGTTTCTGATGCGCAACCCCGGCCGCGTATACAGCCGCGAGAACCTGTTGAATCTCGTGTGGGGCTATGATTACCAGGGCGACACGCGCACCGTCGACGTGCACATCCGCCGTCTGCGCGAAAAGCTGGAGAAAAACCCCGCCCAGCCCGAGTTCATCATCACGAAGTGGGGCGTCGGCTATTACTTCGTTGACTGAGACGGGGGAAGGCTAAAAGGAAAGACCTCATCCACCGCTGACGCGGTCCCCCTTCCCCGCAGGCGGGGAAGGCTATAAGGAAAGGTTATTGGAAATGCACAGTATTCGCATCCAGCTTCTGGGCTTTATCACGGCGGTGCTGCTGATCTTTCTCGTGATCCTCAACATCTATCCGCTGACGAGCTCGCGCGATCTGATCTTTGAGGAAAAGCGCAGCGCGATCTCCGGCCAGGCCGCCGTCGTCGCCTCGTCGCTGTCGGGTCTTGACAGGCTCGCACCGGAGAGCGTGCGCGAGGTGCTGCGGCTGCTCGACCTCGGGGGCTATTCCCGCACGGTCGTCACCGGCGAGGACGGCACCGTCGTCTATGACGACGCCAGCACGGCCGGCGCCGTGACCGACATCGCGGATATCCTCTCCTCTCTCGGCGGCAAGAGCGTATTCCGCTCACATTTCACGAGCGAGGCCTTTTCCAGCTCCTGTGCCGTGCCCGTGTACAGCCGCGGGAATATGATCGGCGCGGTGTACCTGTGCGAGCAGGACTATGAGCGCGCCGACCTGATCTCTGACATCCAGCGCAGCCTGATGCGCATCTCGCTGATCATCGGCGCCGTCGCGCTGCTGTTCGCGGGGGTGTTTACCACGGTGCTGCTGCGGCGCATGCGCGAGCTGGTGCGCTCGATCCGCATCGTGGCCGGCGGCGACTATGCCCACCGGCTTGAAACGAGCGGCAGCGACGAGATCACCGAGCTTGGAAATGAGTTCAACCATCTCACCGCCCGTCTGGAGGATACCGAAAAACAGCGCCGCCGTTTTGTCTCTGACGCGAGCCACGAGCTGAAGACCCCTCTGGCCTCGATCCGTCTGCTGTCCGACAGCATCGTGCAGAGCGGCAGCATGGACGGCGAGACGATGCGCGAATTCGCCGCCGACATCGGCCACGAGGCCGAGCGGCTGCAGCGCACGACGGAAAAGCTGCTCGACCTGTCGCGTCTCGACGACGACGTGCAGGTGATCCCCGAGCCGGTCGATCTCAAGCAGGTGACGGTGGACGCGCTCGCCGTGCTCAATCCGCTTGCGGCGGAGAAGGACGTGAAATTCCGCTGCGAGCTTTCGGACGGCTGCGTCGTGATGGCGAACACCGACGATATGTTCCACATCGTTTTCAACCTGATGGAAAACGCCGTCAAATACAACGTCCCCGGCGGCTCGGTGCAGGTCAGGGTCAACGCCGAGGAGGACAAGGTCCTTCTCACCGTGGCGGACACCGGCATCGGCATCCCCGAGGAGGACAGGCTGAACATCTTTGCCCGCTTCTACCGCGTGGACAAGGCGCGCTCCCGCGCCTCGGGCGGCAGCGGTCTGGGACTGAGCATCGTCCATGACGCCGTACTGGCACACGGCGGCACCATTGCCGTCGGTCAAAATAAACCGCAGGGCTCGGTCTTTGTCGTGACCTTCCCGCGGCCAACTTCAGAGGAGACAGGAATATGAACAACATCAAACGCATCCAGGACGCGCTTGCCCGCCAGGGGCTCGACGCGATCCTCCTTACCGACGAGAAGAACCAGCGCTACGCCACCGGCTTCGCCTTTACCGACGGCGCCGTCGTGGTCGGCCGCGAAAAGGCCTGGCTGCTGACCGACTCGCGCTATATCGAGGCTGCCGAAAAGATCGCCGGCGGCTGCTGCGAGGTACAGATGTTCGACCGCGAGCACAGTCTCTCCGGTCTGATCAACGCCGCGCTGAAGGAGAGCGGCGCGGAAAAGCTGGCCGCCGAGGACGAAAAGCTCAGCCACGCGCGCTGGGCCGCCTATGAAAAGCTGCTCGGCCGCACGCTGCTGCCCGCCGGCGGACTGATGATGTCGCTGCGCGCGTCGAAGAGCGCTTCGGAGATCGAGAGCATGATCCGCGCCCAGCGCATCAGCGAAAAGGCGCTGGAGGAAGTGCTGCACATCATCAAGCCGGGCATGACCGAAAAAGAGGTCATGGCGGAGCTGGTCTACTATATGCTGAAGTTCGGCAGCGAGGGCAACTCGTTTGATCCCATCGTCGTGACGGGCAAGAACACCTCCATGCCCCACGGCGTGCCGGGCGACACCGTCATCCGCGACGGCGACTTTATCACGATGGACTTCGGCAGCCTGTCCGACGGCTACTGCTCCGACATGACGCGCACCGTCGCCGTGGGCCACGCCACGGACGAGATGAAGACCATCTATTACACCGTGCTTGAGGCGCAGCTGGCCGGCATCGCCGCCGCCCGCTCCGGCATCCCGGGCAAGCTGATCGACCAGGCCGCGCGCGACGTGATCGAAAAGGCCGGCTACGGCGAATACTTCGGCCACGGCTTCGGCCACAGTCTTGGCCTTGACATCCACGAGCCGCCGATGGCCGGCCCGCGCGGCGAAGAGCCGATGGCCGAAAACGACCTCTGCTCCGCCGAGCCGGGCATCTATATCCCGGGCAGGTTCGGCGTGCGCATCGAGGACGTGATGATCATCCGCCGCGACGGCGCCGAGGTCATCACCAAGGCCCCGAAGAGCGAGCTGATCGTGCTGAACAACTGATGCGCGCGGCACATGCAATAAAAGACTTGCAAAAGCGGCGGATATACTGTAAAATGATACAGCTAAGCCAATCAGACAGATAAAATTTGATCGGGAGGTTCCCAATATGATTACTGCAGGCGATTTCAGAAACGGCGTTACCTTTGAGATGGACGGTCAGGTCATGCAGGTCGTCGAATTCCAGCACGTCAAGCCCGGCAAGGGCGCGGCCTTTGTCCGCACCAAGATGAAGAACGTCATCACCGGCGCCGTGACCGAGACTTCCTTCAACCCCACCGCCAAGTTCGAGAACGCGACGGTCGACCGCGTCACCATGGAGTATCTCTACAACGACGGCGATCTGTACTACTTCATGAACCCCGAGACCTATGACCAGGAGCCCGTGAACGCCTCCGTCCTCGGCGACAACTTCAAGTTCGTCAAGGAAAACATGGAGTGCACGATCTACTCCTACAAGGGCAAGGTCTTCAACGTCGAGCCTCCCTTCTTTGTGGAGCTTGAGGTCACCGAGACCGACCCCGGCTTTGCCGGCAACACCGCCACCAACGCCACCAAGCCCGCTACGCTTGAGACCGGCGCCGAGATCAAGGTCCCGCTCTTCATCGAGCGCGGCGAGCGCATCAAGGTCGACACCCGCACCGGCGAGTATCTGTCCAGAGCGTAAAGGATCGTATCCAACCATACGGATGCCTGTTGAGGCGAAAGGAGCTTGCTATGACGATCGTTGAAAGAGCAGCCTATCTCAAAGGCCTGACCGAAGGACTGGGCGTGGACCCCGATTCCCGCGACGGAAAGCTCTGGGGCGCGCTGACCGACCTGTTGAGCGACATGGCCCACGAGATCGAAGATCTCCAGTCCGGCTCGCTCGACTTTGCCGACGCGCTTGACGAGATCGGCGACGAGCTGAGCTATCTTGAGGATCTGACCTGCGATCTCGACCGCCCGGAGGACGCGGACGATTTCTGCTCGGGCGAGTGCGACAGCTGCGAATACGACTGCTTCTCCGACGAGGACGAAGAGGACGAAGAAGACGAGGACGACAACATCGTTCCCTTCTCCGGCGAGGACAAGGACGACGAGGAGGACGACGAGGACGAGGAGATCCCGTTCGACGGCGTGCTCTACGACGTCAAGTGCCCCGTCTGCGGCGAGGAGATCACCTTCGGCGAGGACACGCTGGAGGAAGGCTCGATCGAATGCCCCAAGTGCGGCGAGACGCTGGAGTTTGATCTCTCCGGCGAGGATAAATAAGCGCCGCCTTTCCCTCAATCCGACCATAAAAAAAGACGCCTGCCGCATCGAAAATGCGGCGGGCGTTTTCTTGTCTGTATCAGGATAAAAAGACGCCTGCCGCCCATTCAGGCGGCAGGTGCTTTTGGGGAGAACGAACAATCAGCGCCAGATGCGCGGATAGATCGTAAGCTTGGTGTCGGCGTAGATCAGGTTGACGTTCTTGATCACGGCCTTGTTCCAATCCTGGATGTTCTTCACCGAGACGCCGAAGCGGGCGGCGATTCCGGAAAGGACGTCGCCGGGGGCGACGGTGTAGACGATGTAGTTGCCATAGTTGACAAAGCTGCCGGTGGAGTACTTCTGCCAGTCTCCGGCGCCGCCCTGAACGGCTTCTACTTCTGCATCGCTGATCGGGGTCTTCAGATCTGCCATGATAAAATCCTCCTGTAATGTATGTTCCACAATAGCCCTGCGGGCTTTGTTGTGTACGGTTTTCTGTCCCGGACCGGAAGCGGGGCTTTACAGCAGCTCCTCTTCCCCGTCCTCGCCCATCAGGCGGCGCAGGATCGTGACGAACCACGAATAGGGGTTGATCTCCTGTTCGGCCTGCAGGCGCGCCGGGTCAAACCCGCCGGCGACGCTGTCGAGCGCGTCGTCGGAAAGCGGCTGCATGCCGGCCGTCGCCGCCAGATGATAGCCGCGCGCCGCGGCAAGGCGGCCGGCCGTCTCCAGCGCGGTCTGCTCGTCGGGGCAGGCGCGAAGCGCGGCGCGCAGCGCGTCGTCGCGCTGCACAAGCTCTTCAAATTCAGCCATGCCGATCGTTTTCATCCGCCGCTCCTTTTCCCGCCGCAAGCGCGGGCGCTTATCCCTCCAGCATGACGCGCATCTTTTTCAGCAGAGCCTGATGTCTGCGCTTGAGCACGCTGTAAGGGAGCTTCATTTTATCTGCGATCTCCTGAAGGGAGTTGTTTGCGTAGTAATGCAGCACCAGGATGTCCCGGTCCTGCTCGTCCAGCTTGCGCAGAGCGGCGGCCAGCCGCTCGAGCGAATCGCTGCTGAGGATCGATTCCTCCACGCTGCCGTCAAGCGGAATATCTTCCGTCAGAGGCGCGTGTACACGGTGCGTGCGATAATAATCGACGACCGTGTTTCGCGTAATGGTATAGATATAAGAGGACATTCCTTTCCCGCGCTGGGCATTCATGCCCTCCATGGCCTTGCGAAATACTTCGCTGCACAGATCCTCTGCGTCCTCCGGGCTGTTCACGCGGTTGCGGATATAGTCGTGAACCTTATGCCGGTATTCGCGGTAGATCGATTCAAACTGTTCCGCGTCCGTCATACCTTCGGCTCCCGCTCCTCTTCCGCAAGCCCTCTCGTGCCGCCGGCCGCCAGGGCCAGGCTGTCGTCGGAAAGGGCGAAAAACTGATTTTGCGCGTACCGATCCAGCACTTCGTCGATCACATCCTGCAGGGCTGCGTTCTTTTCGAAGCGCTGATAATCAAACATGCTCTTCAAGGCTGCTTCCAGCATTCGATCTCCTCCTCCAGCCGGATCGCCAGTTCATAGGGCGCCGGCGCGCCCGCGTCCGAGACGACCTCTTCAAACCGGCACAGCGTGGCGTGGACCTTCTGCGCCAGAAGATCCAGGCGCTCGCGCCTGTTCTCGTCCCCGGAAACATAGTTTTCCAGTCGTCCGCCGACGTAGCCCGTTTCCTCCACGCCGAGGAACAATTCCTCCAGCGCGCGGTCAAAGCGGCCGAAGGCCGCCCACAGGCCGACCGCGTCCGCCACCAGCTCATCCCAGACGGCGTCTTTCAGCGCCGGGTAAAGCCTGCGGCAGATAAAATGCGTACATTCGTGCGCCTTGCGGATCGCGTGCGAATACGAAAGCCATTCCTCTTCGGAAAAGCCGGCGCGCGCGGCGTCCACGGCGCTGTACGGCCCGACGGAGAGCACGATCAGCGCGTCCTTGTAATTCGCCTTGTCGGCGGTAAAGCGCGCAAACTCGTCGCTCCAGCCCTCGCTCGTGCCGCCAGCGGCCAGATAGGCCGCCTCGTGCTCGCGGATCTTCGTCCAGTTGACGACGCCGTCGAGGATCGCGGCGCCCTGCGTCCGCGGGATCTGCGCGCAGGTACAGCGGTGGGCCATGATCTGCAAAAACACTTCAAAGTCCGCCCGCTCGCCGAGCGTGATCACCGGCACCGTGCCGGCGGGGGTCTCCTCCCGGACGCAGGAATCGAGCGCGTGGCCGCGGAAGTGCGCCAGGCTGCGGCGTGACGGCGTCTGCCCGGCCCGGACGACATCGGCGTATGCCGCCGCGCCTTCCTCTCCGGGGATCAGATACAGCTGCGGGTAAATCTCCGCAAGCGTTTTGATCACGTCTTTGCCCTGTAAACTGCGTTCTCCCGCTTCCATAAAGCTCTCCTTGTCACCCGGTATGGAGTATCCCCTCCGCCCCGATCACGGAGCGGAGGGGATTTTGCTGTCAGGCTCCCGGCCCGAAAGGGGACGGAGAGATTACAGCAGCAGGTTGTTGACCAGGTTCTGGACAGTCTCGGGCGGATAGCCGGCCTTGCGGAGTCTGGCAACGCGCTCGGCGCCGTTGCCGTACTTGCCGTTGATGACGTCGCGGGCGACATCGCCGTACTTCAGGTAGTCATTGACCAGGCCCTGAACGACCTCGTAGTTGTAGCCGGCGCGGGTCAGACGAGCCACGCGATCCTGGCCGTTGCCGTAGTCGCCGCGGATGCAGGCGAGGGCAGCTCTCATGTTTCTGGTAACGCCGCCGGAGACTTCCTCCAGGGCCTCGTCGGCCAGAACTTCAACTTTC
>JAFSWC010000003.1 GCA_017444665.1 Oscillospiraceae bacterium | reverse complement strand
GTAGCTCGGTCCGATCAGCTGCGGGCGGGCGGACTTGTTGATCTCCCACTTGTTCAGCTCGAGGTCGGTCTCCTGGTTGAAGCGCTTCATGCAGGTGAAGTAAGCGTCCCAGGACCACTTCGCGCCGGTCCTCTCTTCGATCCACCTGATGCAGGCCTTGATATCCTCGGCGCCCATCTGCACGGTCTCCTCATCCAAATAGCGGACGGGGAAGCAGAGATGGAACACGGGGATGTTCGGGAAGCGGCGGGAGAAGTAGGACGAGGCCATGGTGGAGCCGTCGCAGGGCATGGAGCTGGAGATGAAGCCGGAGCCCATGTCGGGCAGCGCGTTGATGACAAGCGCGCCGCATTCGGACGACGGGACGGGGCAGGTGTCGGCGGGAAGGCCGTAGCTTTCGACCGCGTCGATGTAGGGGATACAGACCAGCTGGTCGATTTCGGAGACGAGGAACATGGGCAGCAGCTGGTGCGGGATGCCGCACAGATCCGGGAAGCCGGCCATGATCTGGCCCATGGTCATTTCGTCGAAGGTGACCATCATGCGGTTAAGCTCGTCGCTGTTGCCGTTTTTGCGGTCGGCTTTGGAGAGGAGGACCAGGTTTTCCGCGACGTAGCGGAAGATCTGATAGGTCAGCTCGTGGCTCATGCGCAGGTTGGAGCCGCGCAGACCGAGAATGTTCTTGTCCATGAAGCCGTGGCAGCAGAAATAGGAGATCATCCAGCGGTACCACAGCGCGCTGTTCATGGCGGGGATCAGGTCCTTGGAGAAGGTGCCGAGCAGCATGCCCCACAGGCGCGCCCACTCCCAGAAGTCGTAGGCGGTGTCCTTGACGCCGCGCCACTCGCGGCGGACGGTGGCCATGGCGCCCTTGCGGTAGAGGCGGCCCAGGCTGTGCTCGCCGTTGAGGATGCGATCCATCTTGCCGGCGTTGTCGAGCGCCATGAAGTCGGCATACTCGCCCTTGGCGCGCTCCCAGTCGGCCTTGACGTCGTTAACGCGGTCCTGGCCGAACTGCTTCCAGTCGGTTGCCTTGAGCAGATCCCAGGCAATGGCGCCGAACTCGGCAAGGTTGGCACCCTGCTTCTTCCAGTCCATATTGTCTTTGGCTTTCCAGAACTTGGGATTCGGGTAAACCAGCTTTTCCTTTTTAGCCATTCTTTTCTGCCTCCTTGTGGATGCGTTTGATCTCCAGCGATTCGACAAAGGCCTGGCAGCGCGTACGCAGCTGGCCGGAGTTGCCGTTGTTGTAAAGTCTGTCGATCGAGAGGACCGGCCAGCCGTATTCGTCGTGCATGATGTGGCTGACGAGCGCACGCTCGAAGCCCCAGTAGTCGCAGTACTTCATCTGCTCGTAGATGATGCCGTCGGCCTTGAACTCCTTGGCAAGACGGTCGGCCGTCTCGCGGCGCTGGAGCACCTTTTCGTCGGCTATGTAGCGGGCGCATTCGCTGTGCTCCATCACGTGCAGGCAGATCTGACGCAGGGCGTCCTCATCGTCCTTGAGCTCGATGACCTCGCGGCCGGGCGTGGAGCCGAAGCAGTAACGGTCGGACACGACGAGAGCGCCGGTGCCTTCGATGAGCTTGGTCAGGCTGGGGTCGTCGATCTCGGAGCCGACGATCGCCACGCGGGCGCGGAAGGGGCTCTTCTTGTCGGGCTTGCGCTTTTTCAGCTCTTCAAGCGTCTCGCGCAGGTACGGGAGGATCAGGTGCTTCGGGCAGGTGTAGGAGACCAGGTTGATGACGTGGAACTCGTAGCCCGTGATGATGGGGTTGTCCAGCTTGCGCATCTCGCCGATCTCGGAGATGATCGAGCAGACCTCGTTGTGCTCCTTGACTGCTTCGCGGATCGCAGCGTCAGAGGTGTCGACGCCGAATTTCTCCGTCAGCTGATCCAACACGTGGATACGCATCTGCTTTTCATAGCTGTCAAGCGTGTAGTCGGTGACCTTGAAGGGGATGTCGCAGTGGGTGACAAAGAAGTTGGGCTTTTCGTTGATCCGCAGGATCTCGAAATGCTCCATCGCGCGGTTCATCATGGAGCAGGCGTCGACGCCGATCATCGCGTCGAGGAACTGATAGCCGCCCTCAATGCCGCGCTCGACCAGAGCTCTTGCGAACTCGCAGGTGTAGTTGGACATGTAGTAGGTCGCAATGTCGATCGAACCGGTGTTGGGTGCGCGCAGACGTACCGAGAAGCATTTGTCAACGTTGAGCAGGACCTCGGGCACGTGATAGCAGGTGTAGCCCAGGCAGATGCCGCCATCGGCCTGAGCCTGCTGGACCAGCTCGTTGTTGGCGCTCTCAAGCAGTTTTTCGAAATAGATCAGATGCTTAAGATCTTTCAAATGTTACACCTCTTCTTAAAGAATTTCTATTTTGAGGAGTGCTTCCTTCACTCCCTTGAGCATAACGGAATCCGCGGGAAGCTCCATGACGCTGCGGCCCTTGATGTCGTTGGCCGCAAAGGTGTCGTCCGCGGGGATGGCGGAGAGGATCTCCACCGGGCTGTCGGTGAGCTCAACCAGCTCGGGATTGGTCACGCGGTTGATGATGCAGCCGATCTTTTCATACGAGATCAGCTCGTCCGCGACCTGCTTGATCGTCGTGATGACCTGGGCGCCCTTCTTGCTCTGATCCGTGATGAGCAGCAGGTGCGTGACCTTTTCCATGACGCGGCGCTGGATCTGTTCGATCCCGGCCTCGCCGTCGATCACAACGTAATCAAAGCTGTTGGCGAGGATGCCGATGACCTCCTTGAGGTAGGAGTTCACCTTGCAGTAGCAGCCGGAGCTCTCCGGCCGGCCGATGGCAAGAAAGGCAAACCCCGGCATCTCAACAAGCGCGTCGAACATGCGGAAGCGCGCCTCGCTCAAAAGCTCGAGCGCCTCCTTGGTGTCGCCGTTTTCCACGCTGTCGACGATGCTCTGGCGAATATCGTCGAGCGTGAGCTTCACGTCCACGCCAAGAGCAACGGACAGACCGACGGCGGGATCGGCGTCGATCGCAAGGATCTTCTTGTCGGGATATTTCTCGGCAAGGAGCCGTACGATACAAGCGCAGATCGAGGTTTTTCCCACGCCGCCTTTGCCTGCGACCGTAAGGATCTTGGCTTTATTCTCCATATTCCAGTCCCCCTTTTTCGCGAAATGAGCACACTGATGGTTATACTATTACAGATTAGCTACATTTTAACACAAGCCCCCCCTTTATGCAAGGAAAACGCCCCCCGGAGAGGGCCGGGGACGGTTGGTAAGGCCTGGTTGTTAGCGTTTGCTAACTTGATTTTGCAAGTTTTGATGTTTAGACATTTTTGCCGATTTGTATAGTTTTTCTCCGCATTTTTCGGGCAAAAAAAGAATGTGCCGCTTCCTTTGTGAAAGCAGCACAAATTTGCCTGTTAAATTTCGGTCAATTCAACAAGTAGACCCCGAGGTTGAGATACGCCGCGAAAAAGAGCCACACGAGATAGGGCACCATCAGCTTGCCGGCGCGCCCGTCGATGTAGCCGAAGCGCAGCGCACACACCAGCGCGAGGGCAAAGAGCACGATCAGCCAGATGAATGCGGCAAGATAGATCTCAAGGCCGAAAAACAGCAGCGGCCAGATGAAGTTGGCGCCGAGCTGCAGGGCATAGGCCGTCATGGCGCGGCGGATCCGCTCGGGCGAGGCCGTAGACGTGTAGACGAAATAGCTTGCCAGACCCATCATCGCGTACAGGATCGTCCATACGACCGGAAAGACCCAGGCCGGCGGCGAGAGCAGCGGCTTATATACGTCCTGATAGTCCTTCATCCCGCCGCGGCTTAAAAGAGCCGCAAGCGCGCCGACCGCGAGCGGCACCGCCAGGCAGATCACAAGCTGTTTCCATTTGGTTTTCCCGCTTTTCATTTCATCACCCGTTACAGGATATGCAGAAGCGGACGGGCTTATGCCGCGGGAAAGAAAAAGAGGCTGTCTCAAACCGCCGTGTCATTCTTAAGCACAGTGAAGAATCTTATAAGAGAAAGATCCTTCGTCGCCTTGCTCCTCAGGATGACAAAACAGCAAGTGTTTTTTGAGACAGCCTCTTTTTGATCTTTCAGCAGCCGCAGCCGCAGCCGCAGCTATCCTCGCCCTCGTCGCCGCCGTGGCAGCCGGGGCAGCCGCCGCAGCCGCCGGAGCATCCGCCGCCGTCGGAGGTCGGAAGCTGGCCGGTCACGAGCAGCTGGGCCGCCGTGTCGGCGTCGCCGCAGTAGCCGGCGACCGGGATGATGCCGTAGCCCAGGAGCGCCGCGTGCGCCTCCTGGCCCATGCTGCCGCAGATGACGGCGTCGACGCCCTCGCGCTTGAGGAGATCGGCCATATCCTGGTGGCCGTGCAGACCGGTGGCCTCGACAAGGCGCTTGGTGCTGTTTTCAAGATCTTCCTCATCAAACTCATAGATGGCGAACAGTTCGGTATGGCCGAAATGTTCAAAAATCTCGCCGTTGTCATACGAAACCGCAACACGGATCATCTCTTTACAGCTCCTTTTCGATATAGTCTGCCAGACTCTTCAGCCCGTCGGCGGGGACGGACTCGACCTCGCCCGCGTCGACCATCGTCGCGACGACGGGATCGATCGGGAGCCTCGCCCAGGTCTTGATGCCAAAGGCGGCCGCTTCTTTCTCAGCCTTGGAAGCGCCGAAGATCTCATGCTCTTTGCCGCAGTCGGGGCACTTGAAATAGGACATGTTTTCCACAAGGCCGATGACGGGCTTGTTCATCAGCCCGGCCATGTTGACGGCCTTGGCGACGATCATGCCGACGAGATCCTGCGGCGTGGAGACGACCACAACGCCGTCCACGGGCAGAGACTGGAACACCGTCAGCGGGACGTCGCCCGTTCCGGGAGGCATGTCGACGAACATATAGTCCACGTCCTGCCACAGCACGTCGGTCCAGAACTGCTGGACGGCGCCCGCAATGACGGGGCCGCGCCAGACGACAGGCTCGGTCTCGTTCTCCAGGATCAGGTTGATGGACATGATCTGCAGGCCGGTGTGCGTGGCGACCGGGAAGAGGACCTCGCTGGTGCCGGTGGCATGCTCGGTCACGCCGAAGGAGCGCGGGATCGACGGGCCGGTGATATCGGCGTCGAGCACGGCGGCGTTGAAGCCGCGGCGCTGCATCTCGCTGGCGAGCAGCGCGGTTACGAGGGATTTGCCGACGCCGCCCTTGCCGCTGACGACGGCAATGACCTTTTTGACGCTCGCTCCCTCGTGCAGGGGCTTGCGGAAATCCGCCCGGCGCTCGGCGCAGTTTTCGCCGCAGGTGGAGCAATCATGTGTGCATTCGCTCATGTTATGTTTCCTTTCCGTACGGAAATATTTTTTATATCAGCCTGTTTATTATACCCAAAGAAGACAGAATGTCAAATCCCGTGCTAAAAACGAAGCTCTAAAAACTAAAAACTAAGAACTAAAAACTAAACGCCCCGCGCCGCCTTGTCGCGGCCGATATTGCAGCCGGGGTTGGACAGCAGGCAGTTGTGCGCGCAGCCGCCGCAGTGCTCGTCGCGCCGGCTTAAAAGCAGCTGCTCAAAGGGCTTGATGCGCCCCAAACCCGTGCGCTGGACGCAGTAGCCGCGGACGCGCAGCGCATCGCACAGCGCGGCGATCCGCCGCGGGTGCGAGACAAGGACGCAGTCTCCTCCCGCACGCTCGAGCCGGTCGATCAGCTCGTCGGCCTTTTGGCGGCTTTCCTTTCGGCTTTCCGCCGAGGCGAGGCCGAACAGGCCGCGCAGCCAGACAAGGAAACGCCACAGCCACAGGGGAAGCGTGCCGCCGAAGGGGCGCAGCGGGATCTCGTCGAGGAGCTGCTCCGTCTGCGCCGCAGCGTCCGGGATCAGCTTTTCCGCCGTTGTGCGCGCGGCGGCGCGGGGGCTTGTCCGGACCGCTCGTCCGTTTGCCGCGACGGCGTGGCCCTGTACCGCGGCGAGAGGGCTGTCAAGGCGTTTTTCGCAGAGGGCCGCGTAGGTTTCGCCCGCGGCGCGCGGCGGCAGCTCTATCGCGCCTTCGCCGCTGCAGATGATCCAGATGCGCATATCAGAACTCCAGCTTCTCCAGCTCGATCAGCGCCAGGATATAGACCTTGAGCGCTTCGATGAGCCAGGCCTTGCAGGCCGCCTCGTCCACGCCGTGGATCGGGCCGGCGAAAGCGGGGGCGGGACGCTCCGGATGCTCGGGGCCGAAGGAGACGGCGTTCGGGAAATCTCGGGCGTAGGTGCCGCCGCCGATCGTATAGGGTCTGGCGTTCTCGCCGGTGATCGCGTTATAGGCGTCGAGGCAGACCTGCACCTCCTGCTTGTCAAGGGACATGTAGAAGGGCTTTGTGTCGCGCTCGACCGTGACCGTGGCCGCGCCGGCGGCAAGCTCGTTCAGGATCGCGGCGATCGTCTCGCCGCTGGTGTTGGTGGGATAGCGGCTGTCGATCGTCTGGTACAGGCGTCCGTCCTCCATGCCGATCACGCCGCAGACGACGGTAAGCGGCTCGAAAAGGCCGTCGGACGCCGCGATCCCGCAGGCGCTGCCGTCGCTTTCGGCATGGATCTTGGACATAAAGCGGAGGAACGACTCCTCCCCCGCGGCGCAGACACCGTTTTCAAGCAGGTAATCGATCAGCACGCCGATGGCGTTGACCGTCCCCTCCGGCATGGAGGCATGGCCGCCGACGCCGACAGCCGTGAGGTGCCAGAGGCCGTCCGGCGTTCTCTCCGCCGTGACGCGGCCGGCGCTTTCGAGCTTTTCGGCTTTTACCCAGGCCTCGGCCTTGTCGGGGATGGCGTTTGCCGCAAAGCCGCCGCGGAAGTCCACGATGTTTTCACAGCGCTCCGCCGCAAAGGCACGGCCGTGATAGATGCCTTTTTCTCCGTTGCACAGCGGGAAATTGGCGTCGGGACTGAAGCAGAAGAGCGGCGCGGGATAGTTGTCGAGATACCAGGTGACGTCCTGCATGCCGATCTCCTCGTTGACGCCGAGCAGGGCGCGGACGGGATAGCGCAGGGGCACGTCATGCTCCTTGAGATATTTCAGCGCGTAGAGGCACAGCACGCTCGGCCCCTTGTCGTCCAGCACGCCGCGGCCGATGATCCAGCCCTCGCGCTCGCGCATCACGAAGGGGTCGGCGCTCCAGCCCTCGCCCACCGGGACGACGTCGAGGTGTGTGATCGTGGCAAGATAATCGCGGCAGTCGCCTCCGCCCTCGCCGAGCTGGGCGTAGCCGATCATGCCCTCGCAGTTTTCGGTCTGCAGCCCCATGCCGCGCGCGATTTCCAGCGCGGCGTCGAGCGCCGCGGCCGGGCCTTCGCCGAAGGGCTTGCCGGGCTGGGGCGGCATGTTTTCGCTGTTGAAGGCGACAAGCTTTGCGATGTCGTCAAAAATCGCCCGTTCGTTTTCCGCGGCAAAACGGTCGATCTCTCTGCGCAGTTCTTCGTTCATATTCAATCTCCTTTCCTTTACAGGCTCCCCGCCGGGGGAGCTGGCGGCCTTCAGGCCGCCTGAAGGGGTGTTTTTTTCTTAGAAAATGATACCATCAAGCAATACTGTTTGCAAGCAAGAAAACCGGAGAGGAAAACCCGGTTTTCCTCTCCGGTTTGATATCAAAAGCAATAAACTGAAAACTAAAAACTAAAACTACTTGCTGTCGGCGGCTTTGAAGTCCGGCTCGGTTCCCTCGGAGAGGCGCTTGATGTTGGCGCGGTGCTGGAAGATCGCAAGCGCGGCGGCGTAGATCGCAAGCAGCAGCTTTGGCAGCGGGACGGCGAAAAGCAGCGCCAGGACCACGATCGCCACAGCCGCGCACAGCGAGCCGAAGGACGCCTTTTTCGACAAAAACGCGGCGATCAGGAAAACCGCGATGATCCCCACGAACACGCGCCAGTCGATCATCAGGCCGATCGCGGCGCCGACGGAGATCCCCTTGCCGCCGCGGAAGTTATAAAACAGCGGGTAACAGTGGCCGGTCGTGCAGGCCATGCCGCCCGCCATCAGCCCCCAGTCGCCGCACAGGCGCCAGCCGACATACATGACGATGATCGCCTTGAGGAAATCACCCGCGAGCGTGGCAAAGCCGGCGAGCAGTCCGAACGAGCGCGCCATATTGGTCGCCCCGGCGTTGCCGCTTCCCTTTTTGCGGATATCCACGCCGAAGGCCCGCGAGAGAATGATCGAAATGCTGACCGAGCCGAGCAGATAGCCGCCTACACAAATAAAGAGATATTTCAGAATTTCCATCGCAAATTCCTGATTTCTTGATTTGGTAGAGTTTATTATACCTCTCCCGGTATTTCTTTTCAAGATATGCGGCCGATCGTTAATAATTTGTCCATTTATGCTTGACTTTTTCGGCAAAAAAACGCAGGATAAAAGCGGACGGAAAGGGGGGACGGCGTTTATGACAGGCAGACAACCGGACGGCTGGGAACACGTCGTTCACGGCTTTGGGCCGATCTATGATGCGCGCTCGCGCGTGCTGGTGCTCGGCACGCTGCCGAGCGTGAAATCCCGCGAGGCGAATTTTTATTACGGCCACCCCCGCAACCGCTTCTGGCAGGTGATGGCCGCCGTGTTCGACGCGCCCGTGCCGCAGAGCATCGAAGAGAAAAAGGCGCTGCTGCTGGCAAACGGCGTGGCGCTGTGGGACGTCGTCGGGCAGTGCGATATCCGCCGCTCGGCCGACAGCACGATCCGAAACGTCGTGCCGAACGACCTCTCCCCGATCCTCGCCGCGGTCGGGATCGAGACGATCTATGCCAACGGCGCGAAGGCGGCGGAGCTGTATCGGAAATACCTTCTCCCCGTGACCGGGATCGAGGCGGTGCGGCTTCCCTCGACCTCGCCGGCCAACGCCGCGTGCGGCACCGAAGCGCTGGTCGAAGCCTGGCGAGCGGTAAAAGAAAACTGACAGCTTTCAGTCTGTCAGTTTCTTGAACAGCCGCGCCGACCAGAAGTCCATGCCCAGCTCGTCGAGGTAAAAATGCAGGATCTTTCGCCAGTCCTTCGTTGCCGTCGAAAGCAGGATCCACCGGCTCTCGCCGCGAAGGGCTTTTTCGGCAAACGTGAAAAGCTGCTGTCCGATCCCCTGCGAGCGCCGCTCCGGCACGACATAGAGCTCTTCGACCTCGAAATAAGGCGCGTCCTTTTCCATGACGCTGCTGTCCTTTTCCGCGCGGCAGACCGCGCCGAAGAGATAGCCCACAAGCGCGCCGTCCTCTCGCGCGGTAAAGATGCGGTTGCCCGCCAGGTCTTCCGGGCCGTTTTCCCGGTAGCCGCGGCAGCTGTCCTCGCCCTCCCAGTCCCGCGAGAGCGCGATGAGTTCTTCCGTCAGTCCTTCCGACAGCAATTCCTCTTGGATCTCCATGTCGTTCGCCTCCCTCTTTGCGGATCATCATAACATTCCGCCGACGCTGCGGCAAGGGGCGGCGCGCAATTTTTTTTGGAAAACGTCCGCTAAATGATGGTATTTTTTCTCGACCTGTGTTATACTCCGTTCATAGCGGTTATTTATTTCACCAGTCTAAAGGAAAGAGGTATTACAAATGGCACTTGATCTGACCAAATACGGGATCACCGGCGTAAGCGAGATCGTCTACAATCCCTCCTATGAGCTTTTGTTTGAAGAAGAGATGAAGAGCGGTCTTGAGGGATACGAAGTCGGCAAGCTCACCGAGTTGGACGCCGTCAACGTGATGACCGGCATCTACACCGGCCGCTCCCCCAAGGACAAATATATCGTCGTTGACGAAAATTCCCGTGATACCGTATGGTGGACCACCCCGGAATACAAGAACGACAACCACCCCATGAGCGAGGAAGTGTGGGCGAACGTCAAGGATCTTGCCGTTAAGGAGCTTTCCGGCAAGCGTCTGTTCGTGGTCGACGCCTTCTGCGGCGCCAACGCCGACACCCGCATGGCCATCCGCTTTATCATGGAGGTCGCCTGGCAGGCCCACTTTGTGCGCAACATGTTCATCAAGCCCACCGAGGAAGAGCTGAAGAACTTCAAGCCCGACTTTATCGTCTACACCGCGTCCAAGGCCAAGGTCGAGAATTACAAGGAGCTGGGTCTCAACTCCGAGACCGCGGCGATCTTCAACGTCACCTCCCGCGAGCAGGTCATCCTGAACACCTGGTACGGCGGCGAGATGAAGAAGGGCATGTTCTCGATGATGAACTACTACCTCCCGCTGCAGGGTATCGCTTCGATGCACTGCTCCGCGAACACCGACATGGAGGGCAAGAACACTGCCATCTTCTTCGGACTTTCCGGCACCGGCAAGACCACCCTCTCCACCGACCCGAAGCGCCTTCTGATCGGCGACGACGAGCACGGCTGGGACGATAACGGCGTCTTCAACTTTGAGGGCGGCTGCTATGCGAAGGTCATCGGTCTGGACAAGGAAAGCGAACCCGACATCTACAACGCCATCAAGCGCAACGCGCTGCTTGAGAACGTCACCGTTGCCGACGACGGCACGATCGACTTTGACGACAAGTCCGTCACCGAGAACACCCGCGTAAGCTATCCGATCGAGCATATCGAGAAGATCGCGAAGAACGTCAACACCATCTCCTCCGGTCCCGCGGCTGAGAACGTCATCTTCCTGTCTGCGGACGCGTTCGGCGTACTGCCGCCCGTGTCCATCCTGACTCCCGAGCAGACCCAGTACTACTTCCTCTCCGGCTTTACCGAAAAGATAGCAGGTACCGAGCGAGGCATCACCGAGCCGACCCCGACCTTCTCCGCATGCGTCGGTCAGGCGTTCCTCGAGCTGCATCCGACCAAGTACGCCGAGGAGCTGGTCAAGAAGATGAACAAGAGCGGCGCGAAGGCGTATCTGGTCAACACCGGCTGGAACGGCACCGGCAAGCGCATCACCATCAAGGATACCCGCGGCATCATCGACGCGATCCTCGGCGGCGATATCAAGAACGCTCCCACCAAGACCATCCCCTACTTCAACTTTGAGGTTCCGACCGAGCTGCCCGGCGTCGACACCGGCATCCTCGACCCGAGAGATACCTACGCCGATCCCGCCGAGTGGGATAAGAAGGCGCAGGACCTCGCCGAGAGATTCATCAAGAACTTCAAGAAGTACACCACCAACGACGCCGGCAAGGCGCTGGTAGAGGCAGGCCCGAAGCTGTGATGTAGTTGGTAGTCGGTAGTTGGTGGTTGGTTGTAGGGGAGGGGCTTGCTCCTCCCGCTCGGAAATCAAGATTGATTTCCGATACCGTAGGTAAGGACGACCGTTAATCGCCGGCAAAGCAGCCGATCATTCATCACACAAAACAGAGGCGCTGATCATCGCGTATCGGCGCCTCTTTTGTTATGCTCGAAGGTCGGTCACAGTCGAATGATGACCCCAAAGTTGCATAGTCATATGCAACTTTTTTAATTTTTCGGGCATAGGTGAAATCTTTTTTCGGAGGTAACCTATGAAAAAGCCCAAAGGATTCTTCACCTATTTTCACATGAACAGCGTGATCGCGAAGCTCTCCGACGCTCAGGCGGGACGGCTGTACAAGGCGCTGATGGCATACGGCGACACCGGCGAGCTGACGGATTTTTCCGATGACATCGCCGTTGATCTGGCTTACACGCTGATGCGCGGCGAGATCGACATCAACTTCGAACGCTACAACGAGGTGTGCGAAAAGCGTCGGGAAGCAGGCAAAAAGAGCGCTCAAATGCGTAGCGAAAAGCGCGCGGATTCAACATTTGTTGACAATTGCTAACAAATGCAACTAAGATAAAGATAAAGACAAAGTCAAAGAAAAAGATAATGGAATGGAATGAAATGACAAGGGAAAAGAGAAAGACAGAGGTCTGCGACTTTTCCACATATCCACAAGCTTTCCACAGAGTTATCCACATAACGTTCGTTCTGTCAGACCGTGCTCCTGTCAGCAGGAACAGAAAAGGCACCGACATGATCGTCGATGCCTTTGTTTGACAGAGTCGGATGTTTTGTCGAGGGAATACCGCTCGCCTCGTAGGGTACGGCATGACGGGCGGTGATAATTGATTCAACCGCAGATAGGAAATATGCCTTCCCCTCGGGGGGAAGGTGTCACCGTAGGTGACGGATGAGGGGCTGACTGTACCTCTTT
>JAFSWC010000027.1 GCA_017444665.1 Oscillospiraceae bacterium | reverse complement strand
GCTATAAAAGCGTTTTATAGCGCCGAAGGCGCGTCGGAGACTGCATGAGACGTGTTTTGTGCCCTGAGGCACAAAACTGGCAGCGCGTTTTACGCGATGCCTTTCCAATAAAATGAAGCATTTTATTGGAAAACAGTATAACAAGCCCGGGATGCTTTTACACATCCCGGGCTTGTATTCAGCAGCAGCACACGCGATAGCCGCACAGCGGGCCGAGACACATGTTCGCCGCGCACAGGGCCAGCAGAAAACGGTCGGGCGAAAGACCGCTGCGGTAATTGGTCGTATAGGCCTGGTAAAAGTCGCCGCCGCTTTGCAGCTGCTGCAGCAGCGCGCGGTAATCCTCGTTTTCGGGCTCGATCTCGACGGCCCGCTTTGCGCTTTCCAGCGCGGCGATCTTGTTGCCGAGATACATGTTCGCCCCCGCGTGCAGATAATACCATTTGCCGTCGCGCTCAGAGAGCGGAACGCCGGAAAGCGCGGTAATCGCCTCGCGGTACATGCCGTTGCGGATATAGCTCTTCGCGGCGGTGTACTCGCTGCGCTCGTTCGGGCGATACTGCTGCTGCGACTGACCGTAGGCCCCAAAGGGGTCGGAATAGCCTGTCCACGCGCCCCAGCCGAACGGATCCTGCGCGGTATAGGTCTGATACGCCGTGCCGCCCGCGCCGTAGGAGGGCGGATTGACGTCGCCGTTTTTGATGCGGTCATAGGCGTCGTTGATCTCGTTCATCTTTTCGGCGGCGGTCGTGTCGCCCGGATTCATGTCCGGGTGATACTTCTTCGCAAGATCCCGATATGCTTTTTTGATCTCCTCGTCGCTCGCGTCGGGCGATACGCCGAGGACCTTATACGGGTCCTGGTACATCGGAGGATCCTTCCCGTTCCTTCAAAAATTTTTTATCAAACTGCGCCCATGTCCCGGCGCAGAGGATGTTGTCCAGCAGATCCTTATCCTGCACGAGCGGCAGCCGGTCATAAGCGCGCACGCACTCGCCGAGAAGCATCTGCAGGATCGAGCGGAAGCGCGCGGCGTTGTCGAGCCCGTAATAGCGTCTGAAAGGGTTATAGCTGCCGTGCAGCGCGTCGGCGTCAAGGTCCATGCAGGCGTCCATAATATACAAAAAGCGCCCCAGCCCTTCGCCCGTCGCGCGCAGATCGCGGCTCCAGCGGTCGCCGCGCAGATCAAAGATCTCGCCCAGCATCACGCCGAAAGTCGCGGCGGCCTCGTCGGGCGCCTCGCGATTCTGCCGTTCGATCTCACCCAGCGAGCGGATGGACTGCTCCATCGCGCCGCACTGGCGCGGATATCGCTCACAGATGCGGCCGTAGGCGCGCTTCAGCAGCTTCGCCTCCGCGGCGGAGAGCAGGCTGCCGTCGTCTTCCCAGTTGTCGAGACATTTGAGATACCCGAGCGCAACGTTCATATCCGCGGCATAGTCGGTAAACTCGTCGGAAAACCATTCGCGCGGCCGGACGGGGTGGGCCGCGCAGGTCTCGCAGCCGCTTTTTTCTTCCGGCTCGTAGAGGGAGGAGAGGAGCAGAACGAGAAAGGTCATGTCAAAGTTCAGCGTCAGCGAGGCTCCCGGCCCGTGACGGCTGCGTAAAGAGCGGCAAAGCCCGCAATAGCAGGCTTTGTAACGCTTGATTCGATCCTCGTCCAGCAGATCCGTCCTGGCGGTGAGATAGCCGAACATCAGCTCTTGCCGGTAAAGGAGTTGCCGCATTTGCGGCAGACGATGCGGATCTTGCCGCGCCCCTTGGGGACGCGCAGCGTGGTGCGGCAGGCGGGGCAGACAAAAAACTTATAGTCGCGGCGCTGCTTCCAGCGTTCCCGGACAAGACGCAGCTTCGCCTGCACCTTGTATTTGGCACGCAGGTAGCGGCTGTTTTCCTCCTGGCGCTTATACATGTTGCGGGAGAGCATCCGGAAATAGATGAAACCGAGCAGGATCAGCGCGGGCAGAAACAGCCCGCCCCCGGTGAGAGAGGCGAGAAGAAGCAAAACGCCCTCGCAGACGAGCAGAAACAGATTAAAGCGGTCGTTTCCGTTTCTCCCCGCCATAAACCGCGCCATACGCGATCGTGCGTTATAAAGAAATTGTGACATTCTGTCTTTCATGCTGCCGTTCACCTGATCATGATTTCTTTGAAACTTAAGAAAAGTTTACCACAACGCGGGTGGAATACATCACAAATTTGTGAACAAGGAGAAAAGAATTATGCCTTTCTCCTGCCTCGCTCCACAAGACTGAGCTGCACGATGCGCTCGCAAAGCTCGGCATAGCTCATCCCCTCAACGGCAGCGGCCTTCGGGATCAGACTGTTGGGCGTCATGCCGGGCAGCGTGTTGACCTCAAGACACCAGGCGTTTCCTTCCCGGTCAAGGATGAAATCGGTGCGGGAATAGACGGCAAGCCCCAGCGCGCGGTGGATCTTCAGCGCGCTTTGTCCAAGCAGCTCTTTCTCTTCCTCCGTGATCGGCGCGGGGCAGATCTCGCGCGCCCCCTCGCTGCCGCTCTGGTATTTTGCGACGTAGTCAAAGGTCGAGCCCTCGGGCGGAACGATCTCGATCGGACTGAGCGCCTTGCCGCCGAGAACGGGCACGGTCAGCTCGCGGCCGAGGATCTTCTCCTCCACGACGACGCGGCTGCCATAGCCGAGCACGTCGTGAAGCGCGGCGCAAAGCTCCTCGCGCGTATCGGGCAGCTGTACGCCGATCGAAGAGCCGCCGTTGACGACCTTGACGGCGCAGGGGACGGACAGTTCATCGCACAGGCGGGGGATATCTTCCTCGGAATAGCAGATCTCGCGCCAGGCGGGCGTGCGCACGCCACAGGCGTCCATGATGCGCTTGGCGACAGCCTTGTCCATAGCCATCGCGCTGCCGAGATAGTCCGAGCCCGTATACGGCACGCCCAGCAGGTCGAGCGCGGCCTGGATCTTGCCGTCCTCGCCGTCTGCGCCGTGCAGACCGAGAAACACACAGTCTGCCAGCCGGCATATTGCCAGCACGTCTTTCCCCAGACGGCTGGGGCTTTTGTCGGCGCGTGAGGCGCGCACCGCTTTCAGATCCGGCGCGGTCTTTCCGATCGAAACGCTGCCGCAGAAGCCGTCGGGCGCGTCAAAGGCGTCCTCAAGCGCGCCTTCGTACCCCTCAAGACCGAGGAACATATCCACAAAGATCGCCTTGTGGCCGAGCGAGCGCAGCGCTTTGCACACGGAGGTGCCCGTCACCAGCGAAACATGGCGTTCGGTAGAAATGCCGCCGCCCAAAACAACAATTTTCATAGTCGTTTCACTTCCTTTTTTTATACCAATATACGATACCACTTTGCTCCGTATTTCACAAGGAAAAAATCACTTTCTCGCCCGAAATTGACGGCGTCGGGGCGTGTTCTTGAATTTCCGGCGTTTTACGGGTATAGTATGTAGTATCAGAAAAAACGGAAGGGAGAGACGCGCATGCGCAGGGAAGACGTCAGGATCGACGAAAACGGTCTTAGTCTGGAGGGCCGCTGGAAGCGCGGCGTTCTCTCCGTCGTGTTCAGCCGCACCACGCTTGTGATCCTGTTTTTGATCATCCAGGCGCTCATCACGCTCTCGGTCTGGGTCTTTTTCGGCGAGCTTGTGACCAAATACTTCGTCGGGGGGCAGACGCTGTTCGTCTTCATCGTGCTGATCTTCATGCTCAACGACGGCAAGGATCCGAACTATAAGCTGTCGTGGATGCTGTTTATTGTGGCCGCACCGTTTTTCGGCGTGCTGCTGTATCTGTGGATGCAGGCCGATCCCGGCAACCGCGTCGTGCGCACGCGGCTGCGTGCGATCGAAGAAAAAAACCTTGCCCACATGCCGCAGAACGAGCAGGCCGTCTCTTTGCTTGCCGGGTCGCAGAGCGAATCGGCCTCGCTTGCGCGCTATATCTATAAAACCGTGCACTACCCGGTGCACGACAATACGGCGGTGCAATATTATCCCCTGGGCGACGAGGTGTTTCCGGAGATGCTGCGCCAGCTTGAGCGCGCCGAAAAGTTCATCTTTCTTGAATACTTCATCGTGCGCGAGGGCGCCATGTGGGGCAAGATCCTGGAGGTGCTGGCCCGTAAGGCCGCCGAGGGCGTCGAGGTCCGCGTGATGTACGACGGGACCTGCGAGATGGGCTCGGTCCCGCGCTTTTATCCCGACCGTTTGGAGGAGCTTGGCATCCGCTGCAAGGTCTGGCTGCGGCTCAAGCCCTTTATCACCTCGGCCTACAACTACCGCGACCACCGCAAAATCATGGTCATCGACGGCAGGGTGGCCTTCAACGGCGGCGTCAACCTGGCCGATGAGTATATCAACCGCAGCTCGCGCTTCGGCCACTGGAAGGACAGCGCCGTCATGCTCTCCGGCAGCGCCGTGCGCAGCTTTACGTCGATGTTCCTCGAAATGTGGGATCTCGACGAAAAGGAGAGCGAGGACGCCTCGCCTTATCTGGACGCATCCCGCCCCGAAGCGCCCCGGAGCGCGCCGGGCTGTGTGCTGCCGTATGCCGACTCGCCCCTTGACCGCTATCGCACCGGGAAAATGGTCTATGAGGATATCCTCAACACGGCGGAGGACTATGTCTACATCATGACGCCGTATCTGATCCTGGACGGCGAGCTGGAATCGGCGCTGAAATTTGCCGCCGACCGCGGCGTGGATGTGCGCCTGCTGCTGCCGGGCGTCCCGGACAAAAGAATGGTCTGGTATCTCGGCAAGCGGCATTACAAAGCGCTGATGGACTCCGGCGTGCGGATCTGGGAATACACGCCCGGCTTTGTGCACGCCAAAAGCTTTGTCAGCGACGACTGCAAGGCGGTCGTCGGCAGCGTCAATCTGGATTACCGCAGCCTGTACCACCACTTTGAATGCGGCACGTATCTTACCGGCGTCCCCTGCATCGGCGCGATCAAAGCCGATTATCTGGAAACGATCGCGCTCTCGCGCGAGATCACGCCGGAAATGCTGAAGGAAGAAAAGCTTTACCGCCGCGTGATCGGCGCCGTCATGAAGCTGATCGCACCGCTGCTTTGAGGCGGCGAAAACGCCCGAAAGGAGAGAGAAGGGCATGGATCTGCAAAAAAGCGAAGCGGCGCAGGCCGAGCTGCGCCGGCTTTGCGAGACGTATACGGAAACCCGCGAAACCGGTTTTGCCGTCGACCTGCGCCGGGAGACGGATCATTGGCACCGCGCCGTCTCCGCGCTCGGCCGGCGCGAGGCCTATCGGCTGATAAGCAGCTTTCTGTGCGAAGACTATCTGCGCCGCTACGGCCGGCCGTTCCTGTTTTGCGAAGAGTGCGTAGCCTTTGAGATCGCCTACCACGCCGACGCCTATTTCTGGGCGCGCGCCTTTGCCCGCCATGGGCGGCATATCACAACGCTGCTCTTCGCGCGGGAAAAGCTGCTGAGCCACTGCGAGGTCGTCGACATATCCGTTGCCGACACGGCGTCCTTCCGCCAGCGGGCGATGTTTGACTATGCCGCAGGCGTCAGGGACTGTTACCGCAACACGCCCGCCGACCCCTTCGCGGGACGGCGGCGCGGCCTGTTCTCGCGCTTTCTCAAGCCTTCCCGATAACGGAAAAGCGTCGGAACAGAGCAGACTTCCCCGGCCTGCGGAAGCCGCGGGAACTGCGCTCTCCGCAAGCTTGACGAAGGGAATCGTTTGGCGTTACAATAAGGAAAGCAAGATAATCCGAACCTGCTCAAACGGCGATCTTTCGGCGCTTTTGGACTTGTCGTCCTTGACTTACACGAGTAAGCCTGCGTCCTCCGC
>JAFSWC010000002.1 GCA_017444665.1 Oscillospiraceae bacterium | reverse complement strand
CCCATAACGGCCTTGCAGGCGTTGATGCCGGTGATGTTGGCGGGGTTGTGCAGCGGGGCAAAGGGGATGCACTCCTCGATCGCGCCCATGACCTCGTCGTTGATCAGCACCGAGGAGGCAAACTTCTCGCCGCCGTGAACGACGCGGTGACCGACGGCGTCGATCTCCTTCATCGAACCGACAACGCCGTATTCCTTGCTCGTCAGCTTGTCGATGACAGCCGCGATCGCCTCGGCATGCGTGGGCATGGGGACGTCTTCGTTGAACACCGGCTTGTCGCCTACCAGCGGGCTGTGCTTGAGATGGCCGTCGATGCCGATGCGCTCGCAAAGGCCCTTGGCCATAACGGTTTCGGTCTCCATGTCGATCAGCTGATACTTCAGCGAGGAGCTGCCTGCGTTGATGACGAGAATTTTCATGTCATTTGATTCCTTTCTATTGAAAACATTGTTTTATGTGCGCTATACTAACAGTACCATTTTAATACAAGACAGGGAAAAAGCAAGCCTTTTTTCAACAGGGAACAGGTTTACATAACACGGAGAAGGAGCGAGCCATGGACTTTATCGGCGTGGTGTGCGAATACAATCCCTTTCACAACGGCCATGCGTACCATCTGCGCGAAAGCGCGCGTCTTTCGGACGATCAGGGCATTGTCTGCGTGATGTCCGGCGACTTTGTCCAGCGCGGCGAGGCGGCGCTCTATGCCAAATACGCGCGGGCGGAAGCGGCTGTGCGCGGCGGGGCCGACGTGGTGTTCGAGCTGCCCCTGCCCTGGTCCCTCGCCTCGGCCGAGGGCTTTGCCCGCGGGGCGGTGGGGCTGCTGGCCGCGCTCGGCGCGACCACGCTCAGCTTCGGCACGGAAAGCGAGGATATCGGCATCCTCGACACGCTTGCCCGCCGCCTTGTCGAGCCGCAGACGATCGCGCTGATCCGCGACAGGATGGCAAACGAGCCGGAGCTCTCCTTTGCCGCCGCGCGTCAGCGCGTGCTCGAAGAGCTCTGCGGCGAGGGAGCGCGCGCTCTGGAAACGCCGAACAATATCCTGGCGGTGGAATATCTCAAAACGATCTGCGAACAGGGCCTGCCGCTCAAGCCCCTTGCGGTGCGCCGTCTCAGCAGCGCGCACGACGGCGCGGGCGAGGGAAACACGCGCTCGGCCTCCGAGATCCGAAGCCTCCTCCTGCGCGGCGAGCGCGCCGATGGCTTTATGAGCGCGGCCTCCCTTGCCGTTTTCGCGCGCGATGCGGCTCAAGGCCGGGGGATTCCGTCGCGTCCGGCGCTTGAAACGGCCATTCTCTCGCGGCTGCGCATGTTGAATGAGGCTGACTTCGCCGCCCTGCCCGACGCTTCCGGCGGCCTGGGGGAGCGCCTTTTCCGCGCGGCGGGGGAGGAGCCCACGCTCGACGCCGTTTTTGCCGCCGTAAAAAACAAGCGTCTCGCCATGTCCCGCGTCCGCCGCGCGTGCTATTGCGCCGCGCTCGGCGTGAAAGACGGCATGGCCGACGGCACGCCGCCCTATGCCCGTCTCCTCGCTGCCAGCGCGCGCGGGCGGGACATGCTCGGCGAGATGAAAAAAACCGCCTCCGTCCCCATTGTGACCAAGCCCGCCGCCGTGCGGGAGCTGGGGGAGAGCTGCGAAGCGATCTTTTCTCTCGGCGCGGCGGCGCACGATCTTTTCGTCCTGGGCTACCGCGCTGCGGAGGAGCGCCGCGGGGAGAGCGACTGGCGCACCGGCCCGCGCATCGTCGAATAAAAAAGTGCGGATGGTTGTCCATCCGCACTTTTTTTATTATTTTCAGTTGACGACGTAGCTGCCGTTCGGCAGACTCTTGCCATTGTAGGAGATATCGACGCTCTCGTCGATCTGCAGGCCGTTGAAGCCGTATTCCCCGCCGCAGTCGGTGATCGAGCAATCGGTGAAGACCATGTTCTTCACGCCGAACAGCTGCGCGCCATAGTCGCTGCAGTCATAGATGTTTGTCCCCGTTACGGCAAGATCATAGGAGCTTGTCGCCGTGATGCCGACCGTGCCGCAGCCGAAGAGACCGCACCGCTCGACCGCGATCTCGCCGCAGTTTATAAAGTTCAGCACGCCGCCGCTGCAGTAGCCCGGCTCCTCGTTGTGCCCGACGGTCATATCCGAAAGGCGGATCGCAAAACAGTTGTCAAAGCCCAGCACGTCGGCATAGCGCGGCTGTGTCGAGACGAGCGTTTTGCCCATGCCGCCGCCGACAAGCGCAAAGTCCTCCAGGTTGACGAAGATCAGCTCCGGCCCGTCAAAGGTCTCGCTCCAGGCGTAATAGTCTCCGCCGGCCCCGCCGAAATCCGAGGCCGTGGACAGGTCGAATACCTCGCCGTCGAGATAGATCGTTGTATGCGGCGCGACCGCGGCAAGCAGTTCGTCCACGGTCTTGACGTGCACCTCTTTCGGCGCGTCTGTCCATATGGTCGGCTCATGAACGGGCAGGAAGGGGACGTCGGTCGGCGTCACGTAGACGTCTTCCGGGGCGGGATCATAGGCGTCGCCCGGCGTCACATAGGGCGCGGGGCCAATGTATTCGCCCTCAAAGGGCATGCACTCCATGCGCATAAAGTCGGCAAAGTTTTCAAGCGTCTTTCCCGTTTCCGTCACCGCAAAAGCGCTTCCGTCCGTGTAGCAGCTGCCGAACTCGTTGTCCGCCAGCGCGCTGCCGCTCACGGTCACGCCGCCGCCGTAGATCCGGAACAGCGCACCGGAAAACTTGTTTCCGGACGCCTCGCAACCGAGCAGACAGACCGAGGAAGAATCCGTCGCATCAAGAAGAAAGCTGTTGACCCCGTCGCGCACACTGCTGTTGATCAGCGCCAGACCGTTGCAGCCCGAGGCGTACAGCGCCGCGCTGTCAAAAGCACCGCCGCGTCCGCAGCGCAGGATCTCGCAGTTTCGCAGCTGCACATTGGTGCACTGCAGCGCACAAACTGCCGCGCTCGAGCAATCGCGCAGCGTGCTGTCCTCAACCGTCAGACGCGTGCATCTCCAGACGGTCACGGCCGTTACGCCGCAGCCGTACAGATCGCAGCCGCGGACCGTCACGTCCTCGCAGCTGGCACAGGTGATCACGTCCCCGGCGCAGCCTCCGGGCTCTCCCCGGTGGCCGAGCGTCAGCCCCTCCAGCGTCAGACCGCGGCAATTGCGCAGCGTCAGCACGCTTGCGTACGTGGCGCCGGTCGTCAGCGATGTCCCGCCTTCGCGCGTGCTTTTGACCGTCAGACCGTCCAGATCGCGGATGATCAGCGCGTATTCTCCGTCGCCGACGCTCTCCCAGGTATAAGCGCCGTCAGAGTAACCAAAGCCATAGTCCGGCGCCTCGTCAAGCGAAAGCTCCTCCGCGTCAATCACGACAGTGCGTCCCGGCGCAAGCGCGTTCAGCAGTCCCGCGATGTCCGTTACGACAACGGCGTTCTCGTCCGGTTCTTCTGCCGGCGCGCTTCCCGCGTCCGAAGGCATGCCGCAGCCGCACAGCAGCAGGATGGCCAGCGCAACGGCAAGATATACAGAAAGTTTTTTCATCTATTTCACCCTTTCATGGGATTTTGTTCCGGCTTCATTATCTGCTAAATCGCGCCTCCCGTCAAGCGAATGCGCGCGTTTTCAGAATTCTTCAGAATCGCCCCGGCCTTGTTTACAGACGGAGGCAATTGTGATATGATACAATATCACTATAAAACGATCAGCGAGGCGCAGCGTGCCATGTTCGAAAAGCTTGAAGCACTGAAAAACCAATATGAAGAGCTCAATGCCCGCATGGCTCAGCCCGAGGTCTATTCCGACCCGGCCGCTTTCGCCGCCTGCGACCGCGAGGCGCGCGAGCTTGCGCCGATCGTCGAGGCGTATCGCGCCTATACCGCCGCCTGTGACGACATGGCCGCCGCGCAGGAGCTTGACGACGAGGAAGAATACCGCGCCGCCAAGAGCGCGCGCGAGGCATGTGAAAACGCCATCCGCCTTTTGCTGCTGCCCAAAGACCCGAACGACGGCAAAAACGTCATCGTGGAGATCCGCGGCGGCGTCGGCGGGGAGGAGGGCATGCTCTTTGCCGCCGACCTCTTCCGCATGTATTCGCTCTATGCCGAGCGCCGCGGCTGGCGCGTCGAGGTGGCCAACGCCAGCGAAACCGAGCTCGGCGGCTTTAAGGAGATCAGCTTTGTCGTCGAGGGCGAGGGCGCCTGGTCCCGCCTGAAGTTTGAAGCCGGCGGCCACCGCGTGCAGCGCGTCCCGGTCACCGAATCCGGCGGCAGGATCCACACCTCGGCCGCCACGGTCGCCGTCCTGCCCGAGATCGGCGAGGTCGAATTTCGCCTTGACCCGAACGACCTGAAAATCGACACCTACCGTTCCTCCGGCGCGGGCGGCCAGCACGTCAACAAAACCGAAAGCGCCATCCGCATCACCCACCTGCCCACCGGCACGGTCGTCGAATGTCAGGATGAGCGCAGCCAATATAAAAACAAAGACCGCGCCATGCAGATCCTGCGCGCGCGTCTCTACGAGGCCGAGCAGGAAAAGCAGCGCGCCTCCGTCGCGCTCCAGCGCCGCACGCAGATCGGCAGCGGCGACCGCAGCGAGCGCATCCGCACCTACAACTTTCCCCAGAACCGCGTGACCGACCACCGTCTGACGGGGGAGGGGCGCAGCTTCAACATCGCCGCGATCATGGACGGCGACCTCGACGGGCTCATCGACGCGCTCGTCACCGCCGACCAGGCGGCCAGGCTTGCCGAGCAGAATTAAACAGGCCTTCCCCCTCGGGGGAAGGTGTCACGGCTTAAGCCGTGACAGATGAGGGGCGCTGCGTCACGGCACGTCGGAAACGGAGAAATATGAAAACCGAAGTTTTTACCGACAATATAAGCGGCGCGGCAGAGATCATAAAAAACGGAGGTCTCGTCGCCGTGCCGACGGAGACCGTGTACGGTCTCGCGGCGAACGGCCTTGACGCCGAGGCGGTCGAAAAGATTTACGAGGTCAAGGGCCGCCCGGGCTATAAGCCGCTGTCGCTGATGGTCCCCGGCGCCGCGGTGATGGAGCGTTACTGTCTCTCCGTCCCGCCTCAGGCCAAGACGCTCTCCGCCCGTTTCTGGCCCGGCCCGCTGACGATCGTGCTCAAGGCGCGGCCGGAGATCCCGCCCGTCGTTCTTGCCGGGGGCGACACGGTTGGCCTGCGCTGTCCCGATCACCCCAAAACGCTTGCGCTCCTCGCGGCGACCGGCCTGCCTTTCGCAGCGCCTTCCGCCAACCCCTCTGGGGAGAAAAGCCCGAAGAGCGCGGACGAAGTTCTGGCCTATTTCGACGGCAAAATCGAGGGCGTGATCGACGGCGGCTTGTGCGGCATCGGGCGCGAATCCACGCTCCTCAGCATGGCCGAAACGCCGTACCGTATCCTGCGCCGCGGCGCCCTGGGCGAGGAGGAGATCGCGGACGCCCTCGTCGACGGCATGACGATCATCGGTCTCACGGGGCCGAGCGGCAGCGGCAAGACAACCGCGCTTCGCGCGCTGCAGGAGCTTGGCGCCCTTTCGATCGACTGCGACGAGGTCTATCACGAACTGCTTGAAAGCGACGGCGAGCTGACGGCCGCGCTTGCCGCGCGCTTCCCTTCGGCGGAGAAAAACGGCGCAATCGACCGCGGCGCACTGGCCGCGCTCGTCTTTTCCGACAGCGCCGCCCTTGCGGACCTCAATGCGATCAGCCACCGCTTTATCATGCGCGAGGTACAGCGCCGCCTGCGCGCCTGGGCCATGGCGGGCGGCACGCTTGCCGCCCTTGACGCGATCGAGCTGATCTCCTCCGGTCTCGGCGCGCGCTGCGATCTTGTCGTGGGCGTGCTCGCCCCGCGCGGCGCGCGGCTTGCGCGCATCATGCAGCGCGACGGCATCAGCGCCGAGCGGGCCGCCGCCCGGATTGACGCGCAGAAGGGCGAGGACTATTTTCAAGAAAAATGTGATCACATCCTGTATAATGACGGGAGCGAGGATCAGTTTTCCAATATCTGCAGAAACTATTTTTCGGAGGTTGTAAAATACCATGGATGAACTGAGAAGCAAGCTTTTTTACGAACAGAAGAACGGCTATGACCTGATCGATACCGACGAGCGCATCAAATGTGAAGAATACTGCGGGGAATATATGCGTTTCCTCAACGCCTCCCGTACCGAGCGCGAGGCCGTGAAGAATGCGATCGCCGAGGCCGAGGAGAACGGCTTTGTCCCCTACGTTGCGGGCATGGAGCTCAGGCCCGGCATGAAGATCTATCAGAACAATCGCGGCAAAGCGCTGCACCTCGCCGTGATCGGGAAAAAGAGCCTGGCAGAAGGCGCTGTGATCGCCGGCGCCCATGTCGACTCCCCGCGCCTCGATCTCAAGCAGGTCCCGGTCTATGAAAACGACGAGCTCTGCTATTTCCGCACGCACTACTACGGCGGCATCAAAAAGTACCAGTGGGTCACGATTCCGCTGGAGCTCCACGGCACCGTCGCCCTGCGCGACGGCAGCACGGTCGAGATCACGATCGGCCGCGAAAAGGACGATCCGAAGTTCGTCATCACCGACCTGCTGCCCCACCTGGCAGCCGACCAAATGAAAAAAACCCTCTCCGAGGGCTTCACCGGCGAGGGGCTCAGCATCCTGATCGGCTCCGCGCCCTATGCCGACGAGGGCAAGGACCGCGTCAAGCTTGCCATACTCAGCATCCTCAACGACCTCTATGAGATCACCGAGGAGGACTTTCTCTCCGCCGAGCTCGTCGCCGTTCCGGCCTACGACGTGTGCGAGGTCGGCCTCGACCGCTCGCTGATCGGCGGCTACGGCCACGACGACCGCGTCTGCGCCTATGCCGAGCTCAAGGCCATCTTCGACGTCGAAGAGCCCGAGCGCACCTGTGTCTGCATCCTCGCGGACAAGGAAGAGATCGGCTCCGAGGGCGTCTCCGGCATGCAGAGCGAGGCCTTTGACACCTTCATGGCCGACCTGTGCGAAGCCCAGGGCGTCGCGCTCCGCCGCTGCTATGAAAACAGCTTCTGTCTCTCTGCCGATGTGACTGCGGCGATGGATCCCCTCTATCCCGAGGTCTCGGAAAAGAGCAACGCCTCCCGCATCAACTACGGTCTTGGCGTGTGCAAGTTCACCGGCGTGCGCGGCAAAAACGGATCCAGCGACGCCTCGGCCGAGGTCGTGGCGCACTTGCGCCGCCTGTTTGCCGAAAACAAGGTCGTCTGGCAGATGACCGAGCTCGGCAAGGTCGACCAGGGCGGCGGCGGAACGATCGCCAAGTTTATGGCCAAGCGCAACATTGACACGATCGACGCGGGCGTTCCGGTGCTCAGCATGCACGCCCCGTTTGAGGTCGTGGCCAAGTTCGACTGCTATATGACCTACAAGGGCGTCCTCACTGTCTATTCCGAAAAGTGATCCCTTTGACGCAAAACGGCTTGATAATTCAAATTTCTGTGGTATAATAGTTTTACCAAGTAAAGAAACAGGAGGCGATCGTCATGCGCTTGCTGGAATCCGGCGAAATGTATCTCGAGACCATTCTCATCCTCTCCCTCAAGGGCGGCCACGTCCGCAGTCTTGATGTGGCAGAGTATATGGGCTTTTCCAAGCCGAGCGTCAGCCGCGCGGTCGGTCTGCTCAAAACCGGCGGCTATATCACCGTTGACGACGACGGCTATCTCACCCTGACCGAGACGGGACACGAGGTCGCGGGCAAAATCTATGAACGCCACACCGTCCTGACAGAATTTCTCTCTTCCCTGGGCGTAAACGCCGAGACGGCTGCCGAGGATGCCTGCAAGATCGAGCATGACATCAGCGACGAATCTTTCCTGGCCATCAAGCAGCTGATGAAAAAACTCTGACAGAAATCAAAAAAGGCTCAGGCCCTTTAGGGCGCGCAGAATAGGGATACGGCAGCGCAAAAAGGATATTTTCGCGCCGGACTTCGTTGAAAATGCTCGGAATATATAGCCATTATTCCTGTGCTTTTCGCCTCGCCCGACACAAAAACCTCTCTTTTTGCGTGCGAAGCAGTTTTGAGCGAGAGATTTTTCGTCCAGACAATATAGAAAAAACCGGGAATACTTGACGTATTTCCGGTTTTTTCTGTGAAGTATGGGCGGAAAAGGTCCGTTCAAAACCTGTCGTCTCCCTAATCTGCGCGCCCTTTCGGCCTGAGCCTTTTTTCGTCGAGATCCTCTTCCGCGCGTCTATCTTTCGGCTAAAGCGGGAATACTATTGAAAAGCAAACACCGAAAGGAAGATGACTTTTGAAAAAAACGGGAAAACGCATCAAAAAAATGCTGACGGCGCTGTTTTTCACGGCGCTTGCCGCGTCGGCGGCCGCATCGCTGCGCGGCGCGCTGCCGAACGCCGGGGCCGAAGCCGCCTCCGAGACGGGCCGCATCGCAACGCAGCAGGAGCCCCTTGCCGCCGCCTCGTCGGCAAACAAAAGCCCCGAGCGGCGCAAAACCGTTTACACGCTCCTGCTGGCCGGCGTAGACGAGGTCAGCGGCAACACCGACACGATCCTGCTCGGCCGGCTTGACGCCGAAGCGCGCCGCATGGACTTCGTCAGCATCCCGAGAGATACTTATGTAAACCTCCCGTGGAGCGTCCGCAAGATCAACTGCGTCTATGCCGGCACAAAGGCGTCTGGGCAAAACGGGCTGGAAGGACTGCGCAGTGCCGTCCGTTCGCTGACGGGTTTTGATACCGACTGCTGTGCCGTCGTCGATCTCAGCACGGTGAAAACCGCGATCGAGATGATGGGAGGGGTCTATTTTGACGTGCCCTTTGACATGGATTACGAGGACAGCGCACAGGACCTGCACATCCACATCCCCGCCGGATACCAGCGCCTCGACGGGGAACAGTGCATCCAGCTCTGCCGCTACCGGAAAGATTATGTAAACGGGGATATCGACCGCATTGCGCTCCAGCATGACTTTCTGCGCGCTGCGGCAAAGCAGTTCATCTCTCTCGGCTCGATCCCCAATCTCTCCCGCGTCATTCAGCTGATCAGCTCCTCCGTCGACAGCGACCTCACACCGGCCAACGTCGCCTATTTTCTGCGCTGTGCGCTCCAGTGCCGGGCCGAGGACATTTCTTTTTACACCATGCCCAACGTCCCCGCCGACGCGGGCGGGCTGAGCTATACCTTTGTTGATCTTGCGCCGTGGCTCACGCTGCTCAACGACGCGCTCAATCCCTTTGACGCCGCGATCGAACCGGAAAACCTTGACGTCGTGTACCTTGAAAACGGCGCCTTCCGCTCGACCTCCGGCTTCATCCGCGATGAGCGGTATTTATACCGATAAAAAAACCGGGACCGCACACCGTGCGGTCCCGGTTCGTTTCATTCAGGCAAATCAGCTGTCAAATTCGCAGACGTAGCCGATCCTGCCGCGCCAGCCGAAGTAAATGGTCAGATCGCCGATGCTGTCCCAGTAGCTCCAGCCTCCGTCATGGTTCCAAAGCAGGATATAATCCTCGGCCGTGCCGTTGTCGTCGATGAACGAGGGCTCGCCCGACGCCCACAGCGACATCTGCCGCTCGCTGGGATCGACGTCCTTGTCAATGGTCTCGCTGCGCTCCCAGACCAGCGTGTTGCTGGCAACGTCACGGTGGCAGCCGACCCACAAAGCCTCGATGCCCTGCTCATCGGCCAGCGCCGTAATGCGCTGGAATTCGTCCATGCTGTTGATGACGGCAAGATAGCCGCCGCTGGCCAGACACAGATCCTGCGCGCCGACCCAGCTCAGATCCGCGCGCTCAACGACGTAGCGGTGCTCGGGCGGCGGCTCGGGCGTGGGCTCCGGCGTGGGCTCCGGCGTCTGCTCCTCTTCGCTCAACTCCGGCGCCAAAAGCTCGGCGGTCGGCTCGGGCGTGGGCTCCGCCTTCTCCAGGATGCCCCAGGACTTGTTGAAGATGCCGTTATACAAAAACGCCACGAAGATCAGCGCCACACACAGCCCCAGCACCACGATGCCGGAGCGGCGGCGGTGCCGCTTCACCCTGCGGGTGATTTTCTTTTCGCGCTCGATGCTGTTTTTGAACTGAATCGTCGGGCGGGATACAACGACCGGCTCCAGCTCCGGGTTTTTCTCCTCGGTCAGCAGGGGGATCCGCTCGCTCTTCGGCTGGATCGGCTCTTCTCCGGCGATCTTCACGTCGCTGTCGTCGGTGTTGTCCGCCCGGAGGGCGGCCTCCTCGGCGGGCTCTTCCGCCGCGGGCGCTTCCGCGGGAGTCTCCGTGACGGGGGCTTCTTCCGCAGCGACCTCTTCTGCCTGCGCTTCCGCGGCCGGCGCTTCTTCGGCGGCAGCTTCCTCCGCCGTTTCTGCGGCCTCCGTTTCTTCCGGCGCTTCCGCCGTCTCTTCCGCCGCGTCCTCGACCGGGGCCTCTTCCGCGCCCGCTTCCGCGGCGGCGTGTTCGGCCTCCTGCTTCGCCGCCATGATGTCAAGCATCATGCGCTCATATTCGGTCAGTTCGCTCTCTTCTTTATGGAAAACTTTACGGGATAATTCGTCCATTTTCTATGCTCACACCTCTCCCGATATAGTCTGTCTCAGCTTTTAGGGTATCATATTCGTTTTTCCCTGTCAACGAAAAAACAGGCTTAAGAATCTGAAAATTGCGCGCCGCAGCCGGTGGAAAACCGGGACAAAAGACAGAAAAAAGAAACGGAAAGCAGCCGGAAACCGGCTGCTTTCCTTCTGCGTTTTATAGACTTTAAACCGATCCGGGACAGGAGAATCAATACATGCCGCCCTGATGCATCGACATTTCTTAAGACGGTTTTGAGATTCAAATCAATCAGGCTCTATGTCAAGTGTGTCAAAAGTTGAAATAGAGCAAAAGATCCCCTAGGGACGAGCGAAATAGCTCATTCCCTGGGGGATCTCATTTCATACGGAACGCTTTTAGCGGTAAACTGGTGCAGCAAAGGACGGCCTTAAGCCCAAAAGCGCCGCTTTTCGAGGTTATTTCGCCTTGATCCGTACATGTCGTATTTCCGGGCGAGCACTTTTCTGCTTTCCCTCGGACTGTTTGGCGCTTTCAGAGGGAAATCAGTCTCTCTGTCTCCCGGCCAGGACAGTTTCTGCCTTGCGCAGTACCTTGCGCACGGAGGGATAGGTGATTTGGGCCTCGGCCTCTTCATAGGGCAGCCACTCCAGTCGGTCGACCTCTTCCGGTTGGGGACGTGCGTCGCAATTCACGGGCTGGGCCAGAAAGAAGACCACGGTCTTTTCACTTTCGGGCTTTGGAGAGTATTTTGCGATTTCCCGGAAGGAAGTGTCCAGAGAGACCACCAGATGGGTTTCCTCCCATATTTCCCGTCGGGCAGTTTCTGCCTCGGTCTCCCCGGCCTCTACATGGCCCTTGGGCAGCACCGTTTTCCCGGAGGGGGTCCGCTCCACCAGATACAGACGGCGGCCGTTCTCAAGCTTATAGACCACGGCGCCGCAGGATTTTTCATAGATCATGGTTCAAAAACCTCCCCGTTTTTCAGCAGGCGGAAGT
>JAFSWC010000026.1 GCA_017444665.1 Oscillospiraceae bacterium | reverse complement strand
GGATGCCGGCTACGCCTTCCTCAACTGCGACAACGGTACCTACGATGCCTGGTACTGGGCACATCCGCCTCAGTACATGCCGGACAACTGCAACCTTGCAGATGTCGAGCATATCCGTCAGTTCATTGACATTCCTGTCGCCTGCGCCGGCCGTATGGATCCGGTCAAGGCTGCCGAGGAGATCGCCCCCGGCCGTCTGGATGCTGTCGCCATCGCGCGTCAGAACCTGGTCGACGAGAACTGGGTCACCAAGATCAAAGAGGGCCGCGAAGAGGAGATCCGTCCCTGCATCCGCTGCCACAACGGCTGCTTCAACTTCTCCAAGGCCGCCGGCACCGAGAACATGCAGTCCCTGGAAGACTCGCTTCACCTCGGCCGCTGCGCGCTCAACCCGCCCACGATGCAGCACAACCGCTATAAGATCGTCCCGACCAAGAAGCCGAAGAAGGTCGCCATCATCGGCGGCGGCGTCGGCGGTATGGAATGCGCTCTCGTTCTGAAAAAGCGCGGCCACAACCCCGTCATCTTCGAGAAGGAAGACAAGCTCGGCGGTCTGTTCCTTACGGCCTCCGCGATGACCTTCAAGGAGAACGACAAGGAGCTGCTCCGCTGGTACGAGCGCGAGATCCAGAAGGCCGGCATCGAGGTCCGCTTCAACACCGAAGTCAACGACCTCGGCACCATCAAACGCGGCTTTGACGAGATCATCGTCTGCACCGGCTCCGTTCCCAGAACGATGCCCGGCATCAAGGGCTTTGAGAAGACCCGCTCGTTCCGCGAACTGCTGCGTGAGAAGAAAGTCGAGGGCGACAAGATCGTCTTCCTCGGCGGCGGCCAGTCCTCCTGCGAGGCGGCTTACGACCTCGTTTTGGCCGGCAAGCACCCGATCATTGTCGAGTACGGCAACGACCTCGTTGCGGCGCAGGCCACCTGCCTTGCGAACACCTCCTTCCTGCGTGATGCGATGGAGTACCACAAAGTTCCCGTGTATCTGCACAGCACGATCACCGAGATCGGCGACGGCTACTGCATGATCAAGACTCCGGACGGCGTCTTCCGTCAGGAGTGCGACGCCGTCGTCAACGGCATCGGCTTCGTTCCGGCTCCGGTCGGCGAGAAGGCTGCCCATGTCCACCGCGTCGGCGACTGTGTCGCCATCGGCAACCTGCGCACCGTCATCTGGCGTGCCTGGGACGTCTGCATGCGCATCTGATCGAAACATACAGCAAAAAAGGTATGGCCTTACGGCCATATCTTTTTTGTTGTCTTTGGGGAAACAACTTTGGGAAAACAAGGAAAAGCGATCAAAGAAGAGCTGTCAGGAGAGACAGCTCTTTTTTATATTTCTGCCTTTTCGGGGAAAACTAAAGCCACAGTAATCAAGCGAGGTGCTTAAAAAATGGGAAAACGCATGGGGAAACAGACAGTATGCTTCTCCGCGCCGCCGCGGATCTGCGGCTACGCCGCCGTTGCGGGAAAAAAAGAAGGGGAGGGGCCGCTTGGCAAATGCTTTGACTATGTGTCGGAGGATTCGTATTTCGGCGAGCAGAGCTGGGAAAAGGCCGAGAGCCATATGCTGCGGCAGTGCTTTTCTCTGGCCTGCGACAAAGCAAAGCTGCCGCCGTCGGAACTGAACTATATTTTTTCGGGCGACCTTTTGAACCAGTGCATCAGCTCCGCTTTTGCCATGCGTGACACGGCGGTGCCGTACTTCGGCACCTACGGCGCCTGCTCGACGATGGCGGAGACGCTCAGCTTAGGCGCAATGCTGATCGACGGCGGCTTTGCCGGAAAGGTCTGCGCACTGACGGGCTCTCACTTCTGCTCGGCCGAGCGGCAGTATCGTTTTCCGCTCGAATACGGCGGGCTACGGACGCCGACCGCCCAATGGACCGTCACGGGCGCCGGAGCGGTCGTGCTCGGGGCAAAAGGACAAGGGCTGCGCATCACGCATGTTACGACGGGCAGCATCTGTGACGCCGGGATCAACGACGTCGCCAACATGGGCGCGGCGATGGCGCCGGCGGCGTATGCCACGCTGACGGCTCACTTCGCGGACACCGGAAGGAGCTTTGACGACTATGACGCCGTTTTTACAGGCGATCTCGGCGCTGTCGGCCACGATATCCTGCAATCGCTGCTGCACAAGGACGGGTATGATACCGGCGTGAAGTATATGGACTGCGGCATGCTGATCTACGACGTCAAGGCGCAGGGCGTCAACAGCGGCGGCAGCGGCTGCGGCTGCAGCGCCTCTGTCCTGTGCGCTCATATCCTGCCGGCGATGGAAAAGGGGATCTGGAAGCGCGTGCTCTTTGCCGCGACGGGCGCGCTGATGTCTCCGACAAGCGCCCAGCAGGGCGAGAGCATCCCCGGCATTTGTCATGCTGTGGTTATCGAAAGCGGGGTAGAATAATGGAAACGATTCTGCAATACGGAAAAGCTTTTTTGGTGGGCGGCCTTTTTTGTGCGATCGGCCAGATCCTGATCGACCGTACACGGCTTACCCCGGCACGCATCCTGACAAGCTACGTCGTCGCCGGGGTCATACTCGGCGCGCTGGGGCTGTACCAGCCGCTTGTCGACTTTGCCGGAGCGGGAGCGAGCGTCCCGCTGACCGGCTTCGGAAACCTGCTGGCGAAGGGCGTGCGTGAGGCCGTGGCGGAAAAGGGGCTGATCGGCGCCTTTACCGGCGGGATCGGCGCCGCGGCGGGCGGCATCTGCGCAGCGGTGTTTTTTGCGCTGCTCGGCGCGCTGCTGTTTCGTGCCAAAGAAAAGAAATAGATTATGTAAACTAAAAGGCTGCCAATCGCAGCCTTTTTTCACGATTTGACAGGATGGGAACAACACATTATAATAATTGACATAGATCCCATAAAAAAGGGGGGTTGAGGCCGATGGAAAAGCCCAACCTGGATAAACTGAAACATAAGGGCACGGCTGCGACGGCGGCGACGATCGCCGCGGCGGGCGTGCTGATCGGCGGCGCATTTGAAGCGCCGGCGGATATTCTGCAAAACGACGACATGGCCCCGGCGCCCGCGCCGATCGTGGAAGTGCTTGACGCACGGGCCGAACCGGACGGCGACGACGGCGAGGATGAAACGGTCGCCGAAGAGGAAGAAGACAAGAAAAAAGGCGGGGTTCGCGCAAAGACACGCGAGCTGATCCTTCGCATGCCGCTTGCCGTGCGCGCCTGCGTCGCTGTGCCGCTGTGGTGCGTCGGCTGGGCGATCATCAGCCTTGCCTCGCTCCTTTGGACAGGCGTGCTGTCGCCTGTGGGGTCGGAGATCCTGAAGTGGGTGCTGATCGCGCTGATGATTCTGGCGGCTGTGACGCTGACGGTCAAGACGGTTTTCCCCAAAACGCCGCTGAAAAAGATATTGAACCGGCGAACGCTCTTGTGGGTGCTCGGCGGATCGACTGTGTTCTGCATTGCAAACGTTGTGCTGCAAAAGCTTTATCCGGACGCGCCGCGCCTGTATGATATCGCGCGCGCCGTCGCCTCGGCGGCGCTGCTTGTCAGCGCGGCGATCCCTGTGCTGAAGCACGAGGAAAAGGAACGGCAGAAACGCGCCGTGGAAGAGCAGGCCGCGCTTGAAGCGGAGGAGGCCGCTGCGCTTGAGGCCGAAGTCGAAACGCCTGAGCAGGCGCAGGCGCGCGTCGAGCGCGAGGTGCTGGCCATGGCGGACAGTGTGAGCTTACAATAAAAATGAAAAATAGAATAAAAAAACACAGTCCGGTGAGGACTGTGTTTTTTGTTTATATCAGAAAGAATACGGTCTGCCGTCGAGCACGGCCTCGACGAGCGTATCTCCTTGGTAGCGGAGCTTGAGCGAAAAGAAGGGGTGCTCCTCGACCAACAGCCGGAGGAAGATCTTATCGCCTTCCCACAGGGGAAGGGAGAGAATCTCATCCCGCCGCTTCCAGGCCAGCACGCCTTCGCTGCACTCGCGCAGCTCGCCGGAAAAGCTGTCGGAGGTGAAGAGGTGCATATACTCCGTACCCCACTCGTTCGAGACAAAGGTGACGATGCCGCGGCAGCGCCAGTCAAGAAGGCGCAGCCCGGTTTCCTCGTAGACCTCGCGCAGCAGACAGTCCTCCGGGCTTTCGCCCTCCTCAAAGCCTCCGCCCACGCCGATCCATTTTCCGGCGTTTTCATCCACGGCTTTTTTCACGCGGTGCAGCATCAGCACCTCATCGCCGCGCTCAAGATAGCAAAGCGTCGTATTGCGCACTGGCTCTGTGCCCCCTTGTCGGAGAGATGGAAACATTATAGCACGGAAAGCGAGAAGTATCAACCAATGAGCGGTTGACGGAAAGCATGGCAGCGGGTATAATACAGGACGCTGATTCTTTTTGGAACTCTTTGGAACGTAATTTGGAGAAACAATGGCAAATCCGGAAAAAAGACAAAAGAATAAAGCAACCTGGGCGCTGATGTGGCGTTTTTTGAAGGGAAGCAAGCTTTTCTTCTGCATCAGCATGTTCTGCGCCGCGCTGGCTGCGCTGGCGGATATGATCTCCCCGCAGATCATTCGCGCCGCGATCGACAACGCGATCGGCGGAAAGCCGGCGGAATTTCCGGGGTGGGTCATGCGCATCGTCGATTCCTTCGGCGGCTTTTCCTATCTCGGCGAGCATTTGTGGATCATGGCGCTGGCCGTCGTGGTCGTGGCCGCTGTCAAGGTGATCAGCCAGTACGTCTTTCGCGTGAGCAATACCAAGGCATCGGAAACGCTGGTCAAGACCATGCGCGACACGGCCTTTTCCCACATCGAGCATCTGCCGTTTTCCTGGCATATGAAAAACCGCACGGGCGACATCATCCAGCGCTGCACCTCGGATATCGACACGATGAAAAACTTCGTATCCGAGCAGCTGACGAACGTGTTCCGCATTCTCGTCATGCTGATCCTCAGTCTGATTTTCATGTTTTCGATGGATGTGCCGCTGACGCTGATCGCCTTTATCCCGATGCCCTTTATCATCGGTTATTCGCTGCACTTCCACACCAAGTTCCGCCAGGGCTTTATGGACTGCGATGAAAACGAGGGAAAGCTTTCGACCATGGCGCAGGAAAACCTGACGGGCGTGCGCGTCGTGCGCGCCTTTGGACGCGAGCGCTTTGAAAAGGACAAATTCGAGGCGCAGAACGAGTATTATACGACCCTGTGGGAAAAGCTCGGTGCGATCATGAGCCGCTTCTGGAGCACATCCGACGTCCTGTCCGGCACGCAGGTGCTGCTGGTCGTCGTCTTCGGCGCGGTGTTCTGCATCCGCGGACGGATGCAGGCAGGCGAATATGTGGCCTTTATCTCTTACAACGCGATGCTGATGTGGCCGATCCGCATGCTGGGGCGCATGATCGCGGACATGAGCAAGGCCGGCGTGTCGATCGAACGAATCCGTTATATCATGGATTCGCCCGTCGAGCAGGACCCGCCCGGGGCGCTGACGCCGGAGATCCGCGGCGACATCGTTTTCGACCACGTGTCGTTTGCCTATGAGAACTGCCCGCCGATGCTGCAGGACGTCAGCTTTTCGATGGAAGCGGGCACGACGCTTGGTATCCTGGGCGGCACGGGCAGCGGCAAGTCCACGATGATGTACCTGCTCGACAAGCTCTATCCGCTCGAAGAGGGGAGCGGGACGATCACCGTCGGCGGCGTCGATATCCGCCGGATCAAGACGGACTGGCTGCGCAGGCACATCGGCATCGTGCTGCAGGAGCCGTTCCTGTTTTCCCGCACGATCAGCGAGAATATCGCGATAGCCTGCGACGGAACGGACCTGACCAGCATCAAGGCCGCTGCGGCCGCCGCCTGTCTCGACGAGACGGTCGAGAGCTTTGCCAAGGGCTATGATACCTTCGTGGGCGAGCGGGGCGTTACGCTCTCGGGCGGACAGAAGCAGCGCGCGGCCATCGCACGCACGCTGACGGGCGACACGCCGATCATGATCTTTGACGATTCGCTTTCCGCCGTCGACACCGAGACGGATGCGAAGATCCGCGCCAGACTGGAAGAGCGCTTCGGAACGGCCTCGATCATCCTGATCTCCCACCGTATCACAACACTCTCCAAGGCCGACAAGATCCTGGTGCTGGAAAACGGCAGGATCGCGGAGCAGGGGACGCATGAGGAACTGAAGAGCGCGGGCGGCATCTATCAGAGTATTTACGAGATCCAGTCCGGCACGGCAAAGGAGGCGCAGGTATGAAAAAGACCTCCGAACAGACAAGCGGGCTGAGATTCTTCGGCATCGGTAAGATGCTGCCGTATCTGAAAAAATACCGCGGCATGATGGCCGCGATGGTGCTGCTTGCGATCTGCGGAAGCGCGATCGACATCGGCACGCCGCTGCTGCAGCGCTATGCGCTGAACCACTTTGTGGGGCTTGGCACGCTTGATACGCTTTTGCCCTTTATCCTGATCTACGTCGGCGTCATCCTCTTTACCGGTGTGACCAACTATTTCTCGGCACGCAATGCCCTGTGGCTGGAGGTGCGTCTCGACAGAGATCTGCGCAACGTCGCCTTTGAGCATCTGCAGACGCTGTCCTTCTCCTATTTCAGCCAGAACAGCGTGGGCTATATCCATTCGCGCGTCATGTCCGATACCTCGCGCATCGGCGCGCTTTTCTCCTGGACGATCATAGACAGCGTCTGGCAGGGGGCGTACGTCATCGGCGCGGTCATCGCCATGCTGGCCGTCAACGCGCGCCTGGCGCTGATGGTGCTGACAATCCTTCCGCTTCTGGTCGTGCTGTTTTCGGTCTTCCAGAAAAAGCTTGTGCGCATCAACCGCGAGATCCGCGAGATCAACTCGAAGATCACCGGCAACTTCAACGAGGGCATCACCGGGGCCAAGACCGTCAAGACCCTTGTGATCGAGGATAAAATCGAGAACGACTTCCGGGCCGAGACCGGCAACATGCTGCGCCGCTCGGTCTATGCCTCCCATCTTCGCGGCATGTTTGCAGTGACGATGAACTTCGCCTCGTCGCTGGCGCTGGCCATCGTGCTGTGGCGCGGCGGCTTTATCGCGCGCAGCGAGGTCGGCACCTTCTCCATGTTCATGTCCTACGCCCAGGGCATGATGGAACCGATCCGCTGGCTGGTCGACGCGTTTTCCGATTTCGTCACGACCCAGGTCAACATCGAGCGGCTGACAAAGCTGCTGGAGACGAAGCCGGACGTAAACGATACCCGGGAAGTCATCGAGCTTTACGGCGACAGCTTTGAGCCGAGGAAGGAAAACTGGGAGCCGATCAACGGCGACATCGAGTTTCGCGACGTATCCTTCAAGTATCCCGACGGGGACGAATACATCCTGGAGCATTTTGACCTGAAGATCCCCTTCGGCACGAACGTGGCCATCGTGGGCGAGACCGGCGCGGGCAAATCGACGCTGGCCAACCTTGTCTGCCGCTTTTACGAGCCGACGGAGGGCAGCGTGCTGATCGACGGACGCGACGCGCGCGAGCGCTCGCAGCTGTGGCTGCACAGCGCGATCGGGTATGTGCTGCAGACGCCGCATCTCTTCTCCGGCACGGTGAGGGAAAACCTGCTGTATGCAAACCCGGATGCTACGGACGAGGAGATCGAACGTGCGCTGAAGCTTGTCTCGGCAGACGAGGTGGTCGCCAAACTGGAAAAGGGACTGGAGACGGACGTGGGCGAGGGCGGCGATATGCTATCGACCGGCGAAAAGCAGCTGATCTCCTTTGCCCGTGCGATCCTGGCCGACCCGCGCATCCTGGTGCTCGACGAGGCAACCGCCTCGATCGACACGATCACCGAGCAGAAGATCCAAAACGCGATCGACACGATCATACGCGGGCGGACCTCGATCGTGATCGCGCACCGCCTTTCGACCGTCCGCAACGCGGACATCATCCTGGTCGTCAAGGACGGCAGGATCATCGAGCAGGGCAGACATGACGAGCTGCTTGCGGCTCACGGACACTATTACCGGCTATACACCCGTCAGTATGAGGACGAGGCCACGAGCGCCTTCCTCAGCCGGAAATAATCTTTCAACGGCAAACGGCCGACCCTGATGGGCGCGCAGATTAGGGAGACGACAGGTTTTGAACGGACCTTTTTCGCCCATACTTCACAGAAAAATCCGGAAATACGTCAAGTATTCCCGGATTTTTCTATATTGTCTGGACGAAAAATCTCTCGCTCAAAACTGCTTTGCACGCAAAAAGTGAGATTTTTTGTGTCGGGCAAGGCGAAAAGCGCAGGAATACTTGAACTGTATTCCGAGCATTTTCAACGAAGTCCGGCGCGAAAATATCCTTTTTGCGCTGCCGTATCCCTATTCTGCGCGCCCTAATGGGTCGGCCGTTTTTTTGCATGTGCTGTTATTTCCCGATCGCGTCGAGGACTTTTTGCAGGTTGGCCTGCTTTTCCAGATCGAACCGGAATGAGCCGACTGCGGTCTTAAACTCGACGGCGGGCTTGCGCTCGGTGACCGTGACGCAGTGCCCTGCGGTCACATTGCGATGCGTGCCTTCCACGCTTTCAATCGCGGAGAGAGGCAGATAGGCCCAGCGCAGCCCCGCGGGGAAGTAGAGCGCCAGTTTGCCGAGACGGTACTGCTCGATCCTCAGCGCGTTTTTGAAATCCTCTGCAACATTTTCAATCTCTACGTCCGGGACAAGGGAATTGTATTTAGCCATGGCTGACGCCTCCTGTTGTTCGATATCGACAGCATAACACGTCGTTGTTTATTTTTCAATCAAAGAGGTAAAAAAAGCAGCCCACTTAAAAAGTGGACTGCTTTTGGTGCGAGAGATGAGACTTGAACCCGCCGTGCGCGGCGGGCCGGCCTCGCGGCTCTGGAGCGCCCCCGGCGCTCCATTCACTACCGCTCGGAGTTCAAGTTCACATGCACAAAAAAACACAGCCCATCAAAAAGATGGACTGTGTTTTTTTGGTGCGAGAGATGAGACTTGAACTCACACGTCGGTTGACACACGCCCCTCAAACGTGCCTGTCTACCTATTCCAGCACTCTCGCAAATCTCCGCCGGTGCTGTGTCTGCATTGAAAGACCGGTGCACCACTTGGCGGCGCCGCATTTAAGGCAAGGGGTATTATAGCAGATTTTACTCTTTTGTCAAGCAGTTTTTTTCTTTTGCGGGGGCGGGGCGTTTTCCCCTTCCGTTTCCTCGAAAAGCGAGAAAGCAAAATATATCACGGCGATCAGCAGCACGGCAAGCAGCGCCATCGCGCCGTAGCGCATAGGCAGCAGAAAACGCATCTTGAGATAGGCGTGATAGCCGAGAAGCGAGGCAAACTGGGTCAGCGGCGCGGCAAGCGCGCAGCGCCACGAGGCAAAGGCCAGAACAAGCGTGAGGATATCGGCACAGTAGAAATACCGGTCGTGCATGTGGGGGAGCAGGAAGGGGATTCCCACGGCAAAGAGAACGGCGGCGCCGAGGATCGCGCGGTCGCCAAGACGGGAACGGTTGAAAAAGCAGACAAGCAGGATCGCAAGCATATAGACGAAGGCTCCGATGATCCCGGCTTTGGAGGCGAGAGCGGGATCCTGCACACTGCGGAAAAAGGCGAAAACGGAAGAGGAGTTATAGTTCAGCGCCGTGCCGATACTGCCGGTCTGGGAAAAGTAGAGCGTGAGCGTATCCCAGAAGGGGCGGCCGAGCAGCACCGCGGGCAGGACCAGCGCGATATAACCCGCGGGAAAAAACAGAAAATGATACCATTTGATCTTTTTAGCCATCCAGAGCACGGCAAAGACGGGCAGCACAAATACGGCCTGCAGCTTGAAGCCGAAAGCGACGGCGGCGCAGAGCATCGAAAGAGACGGCTTTCCATCAAGAGCCAGATAGAGCGAAAGAACGAGCATGGCGGCATAGGTGCTGTCGCACTGGGCCCAGACGGCGCTGTTGAGAAAGACGGTCGGAAGGAAAAGCACCGTAAAAAAACAGGCGAGGCGGACACCGACACGGCGCGTGAAGCGGCCGAGCAGCATCATCGACGACCAGGCGAGAACAAGATCGAAAAACGTGGAGAGCAGCTTGATGAGATACAGGTCTTTTACAGAGGAAAGGGAAAAGAGCGCAAGAAAATAGAGATAAGGGATGTTGTAGTTGCCGACACTGTGGCGCAGCGCCGCGAAATGGCCGTTGGTGCGGAAGAAGTCGACCCATTTGGTCAAAAAATCGCGATAGTCGAGCGTCTCATAATCAAAAACATACGCGCGGGCGGCAAAGGCAAGCAGCACGAGCAGAACCGAGACGATCCATCCGCCTTTTTTTTGCAGGCAGCCGGACCATTTCAGGAGCAGCAGCGCAAAAAGCGCTTCGAGCGCAAGCAGCAGATATACCGCAAAACCCATTTCAGGAAACCTCCGAAAAACAAAAAAGCCGGGGAGAGAGCCCCGACAATTCCAGAAAAAACCCCCTTGACAAAGAACAGACAGGAATGGTAGAATAACTTGCTATGTCTGTAAGGGGGAGGGCCAGAGTGACCCACTATCGACACTTCAGAGTATAGCATACCGGTTCCGTTTATTCAACACCGGGGAGATAAATTTTAACAACAAACCCGGGCGTTCGCAATTACGTTTAAGGAGAGTGCGCCAATGCCAACTGATGTTCTCTACGGCAAAACTTTGAGGAAGAGCTTTGCCCGCACCAAGGAGATCATGGACATGCCAAACCTTTTGGAGATCCAGAAGAGCTCCTACAAGTGGTTCCTGGAGACG
>JAFSWC010000025.1 GCA_017444665.1 Oscillospiraceae bacterium | reverse complement strand
GACATGATCACCAAGGGCGCCGACGTCATCTACCACGCTGCCGGCGGCACCGGCATGGGCGTCATCGAGGCCTGCAACGAGGAAGGCATCTGGGCCATCGGCGTTGACACCGACCAGAGCATCCTTGCTCCCGACCACGTCATCACCTCCGCCATGAAGCGCGTTGACGTTGCTTCTCAGGACATCTCCAAGGCCGTTAAGGACGGCAGCTTCACCGCCGGCGTCCATATGTACGACCTGTCCAACGGCGGCGTTGACCTCGCCCCGACCCGCGATCATATCCCGGCTGAGGTTCTCGAAGTTGTCGAGGCTGCCAAGGCTGCGATCATCGCCGGTGAGAAGACCGTTCCCACCACCACCGCCGACTGCCCCGCTTTTGAGCTCGGCTGATCCGACAAAGCATTTTAAGAACACGGCTCATTTGAGCCGTGTTCTTTTTTTGATACGCGAAAGAACGCCAGCCAATAGAGCAGCGGGGGAGCCGTGTTCTTTTTTTGAGCCTTTCCCGGTTTTTTCCGCTAAGAAACAGTAGAAATATGGCAAAGCGTATGATAGAATAGAGTATCTTCGATAGTGCAGGAGAGAACGTCACATGATCGGTTTTTATCAGATCCGCAGCCCTCTTTCCCAGATCGGCGAGGAGAAGCTGCAGCGTTTTTCCGCCTGATCAACGCGCAAGAAAAGAAAATTTCTGATACAGGGGGCGGTCACTTTGGCAAAACAGTATGTGGACATGAACACGCCCGTCATTGAAATGCGCAACATCGTCAAAAAGTTCGGCGATTTCACGGCCAATGACGGCATCAACCTCACGGTCCACAAAGGCGAGATCCACGCGATCCTGGGCGAAAACGGCGCAGGCAAATCGACGCTGATGAACCAGCTCTACGGCCTGCTCAAGCCCACCTCCGGCGACATTCTGGTAAACGGCAAAAAGATCGAAATGAACAACCCGCGCGACGCGATCGCGGCCGGCATCGGCATGGTGCACCAGCACTTCATGCTGGTCCAGCCCTTTACCGTCACGGAAAACATCGTCCTCGGCACCGAGCCGACCAAGGGTCTCTCGCTCGATATGGTGACGGCGCGCAAGAACGTTGTCGAAATCTCGGAGCGTTACGGCCTGTCCATCGACCCGGACGCCAGGATCGAGGACATCTCCGTCGGCATGCAGCAGCGCGTCGAGATCCTCAAGGCGCTCTACCGCGGCGCGGACATCCTGATCCTGGACGAGCCGACCTCCTCTCTGACCCCGCAGGAGATCGTCGAGCTGATCGATATCATGCACAACCTCGTCAAGGACGGAAAGAGCATTATCATCATCACTCACAAGCTCAAGGAGATCAAGGAGTCGGCCGACTTCTGCACGATCATCCGTCTGGGCAAGTACATCGGCACCGTCGACGTGGAGACCGTGACGGAAAACGACCTGGCCAGCATGATGGTCGGCCGCAACGTCACCTTCAAGGTGGACAAGCCCGCGCAGGAGCCGGGCGAGGTCGTGCTGGACGTGCAGGATCTGCACTGCCTCGACTACCGCGGCGTCGAGATCGTCCGCGGACTCGACCTCCAGGTGCGCCGCGGCGAGATCATCGGCATCGCGGGCATCGACGGCAACGGCCAGACCGAGCTGGTCGAGGTCATCACCGGACTGCGCAAGGGCACCTCGGGCAAGGTGCTGGTCAACGGTGTGGACGTGTTCAACAAATCCCCGAACTTCGGCTTTCGCCACGGCGTGTCCTCCATCCCCGCAGACCGGCAGAAGCACGGCCTGGTGCTGGACTTCTCGATCGAGGACAACCTGATCCTGCAGAACTACGGCAAGGAACCGTTTTCCGACAAGAACATCCTCCAGCGTGATCCGATCTTCAAGCACGCAAGCCAGTCGATCGAAAAATATGACATCCGCCCCGGCAACAGCGAAAAACGCCCGGCCGGCACGCTCTCCGGCGGCAACCAGCAGAAGGTCATCATCGCCCGCGAGGTGCAGAACGACAAGGACCTGCTGATCGCCGTCAATCCGACGCGCGGTCTGGACGTCGGCGCGATCGAGTATGTGCACAAATACATCGTTGATCAGCGCAACAAGGGCAAGGCCGTGCTGCTTGTCAGCTTTGAGCTTGACGAGATCATGAGCCTGTCCGATATCATTGACGTTATCTTTGACGGCAAGATCGTCGCCTCCATCCCCGGCAAGGATGCCAACGAGAACGATCTCGGCCTGATGATGGCAGGAGGGAAAAAGGAATGACAAAGAAAAAAGGCTTTTTGGAATTTGTCTCGGAAAATCGCTTTATCCACATCCTGCTGTCCATCCTGCTGGGCTTCCTTGTGGGCGCGATCTTCCTTGCGGTCATGGGCCTGTCCGTGGGCGAGGCCTACGGGCGGCTGATCTCCAGCGTCACCTCTCTCAAGGGCTTTTCCTATGTGGTCGTCTATGCGATCCCGTATATCGTCGTCGGACTGTCGGTGGCGTTCTCGTTCAAGACGGGCGTGTTCAACATCGGCGCCGAGGGCCAGTTCGTGGTCGGCTCGATGGCGGCGGCCGTGGTCGGCATCCTGGGCGCGGCGCTTCCCAAGCCGCTGCTGATCCCGCTGTGCTTCCTCGCCTCGATGGCGGCCGGCGCGATCTGGGGCATTATCGTCGGCTTCCTCAAGACCAAGTGGGGCATCAACGAGGTCCTCTCGATGATCATGTTCAACTGGGTCGCCTTCTATCTGTCCAACTTCATCGCCGGCATCCCCGCCATCCACTCCGACGGCACCGCCGAGGCGACCAAGAACATCTCCGCCAACGCCAGCACGCTGCTGAGCAAGGACTTCATCAACTCGCTCGGCCTGTGCCCGACGGCCAACTGGGGCATCCTGGTTGCCATCGCGGCGACGGTGCTGGTCTGGTTCGTGATTGAAAAGACCACCCTTGGCTATGAGCTCAAGGCGGTCGGCGCGAACAAGTTCGCGGCCGAGTACGGCGGCATCAACGTCAACCGCTCGATCCTTACGGCGCTGGCCATCTCCGGCGCGCTGGCGGGCCTGGGCGGCGCGCTGCAGCTCATGGGCATGGGCAGCCGCATCTCTATCTTCTCCTCGCAGGAGGGCTTCGGCTTCGCGGGCATCGTCGTGGCGCTGATCGGTTGCTCCAATCCCTTCGGCGTTTTGATCGCGGGCGTCTTCTACGGCGCGCTGATGTACGGCGGCAGCAAGCTCAACCTCGTCGGCGCTCCGACGCAGCTGATCAACGTCATCGTCGGCACGGTCGTGTTCTTCATTGCCATCTCCGTGATCTTTGAAAACCTCAAGCGTATCCGCTCCCGGGCAAACCGCAACGCGGAGGCTCGCGCGATCAAAAAGGCGGACGAACAGAAGGAGGAGAAGAAATGACCAACTTTGTCAACAATCTCGGCATTATTCTCTATGCCACCTTGATCTACACCACGCCTCTGCTGTACGCAGCGCTGGGCTCCTGCTTTTCTGAAGTCTCCGGCGTCGTCAACATCGGCATCGAGGGCATGATGACCGCCGGCGCCTTTACCGGCACGGTCGTGGCCTACTTTACGGGCAATCCCTGGATCGGCTTTATCTGCGGCGGCCTTGCAGGCGCCTTCTTCGGCATGCTGCACGCGATTGCCACGGTCAACCTCGGCGCCGACCAGACCATTGCCGGCACGGCCATCAACATGCTCGGCCCCGGCATCGTCATCATGATCGCCAAGGTCATGTTCAACTCCACCGACACGATCCCGCTTGAGGCGAGCATGAAGATCCCGCGCCTGTTCCGCGGCGTGTTCGACACCACCACGGTCTTCGGCCGCTTCATGGACAACGTTTTTGCCAACTACGCCTCGACCTATCTGGTGTTCATTGCGGTGGCGATCGTGTGGTTCGTGTTCTACAAGACGCGCTTCGGCCTGCGTCTGCGCGCCTGCGGCGAGCATCCCCAGGCCTGCGAGACGCTGGGCATCGACGTGATTAAAATGCGCTTTGCCTGCGTGTGCATCTCCGGCTTTCTGGCCGGACTCGGCGGCGCGTGCGTCACGATGGCCATCTCCACCCAGTTCCGTCCGATCTCCATCGTCGGCCAGGGCTTCATCGCCATCGCGGCGGTCATCTTCGGCAAGTTCCGCCCGCACGGCGCGCTGCTCGGGTGCCTGCTGTTCGGCTTCTGCTCGGGTCTCAAGGTCGTGCTCGGCGGCTCGTCCGGCATCAACATGCAGCTGATCTCCATGATCCCCTATGTGGTCACGGTCATCGTGCTGATCCTCTTCGTGGGCAAGTCCCGCGTGCCGAGCGCCAACGGCAAGCCCTTTGTCAAGGCCAAATAACCTTTCGTTCGTTTTCAACAGGACGCAGAGCAAAGGATATGGAGAAACGCTCCATATCCTTTGTTCGCGGAAAAAGCAAATAACAGGAGTACAGAATGAATCCATATCTTGATATCGCACCCGAAGTCAAAGCCGCGCTGGAGGCGGGAAAGCCCGTCGTCGCGCTCGAAAGCACGATCATCTCCCACGGCATGCCCTATCCGAAAAACGTCGAGACCGCGCTGCGCGTCGAGCAGACGATCCGCGACAACGGCGCCGTCCCCGCGACGATCGCCGTGATCGGCGGCCGTCTCAAGGCCGGACTGAGCCATGAGGAGATCGAGCATCTCGGCAAGGCCGGGCGCGCCGTGGCCAAGGCCAGCCGCCGCGACCTGCCCGCGCTTGTCGCCCGCGGAGCGGATGGCGCCACCACCGTGACGACCACGATGATCATCGCCCACATGGCCGGCATCAAGATCTTTGCCACCGGCGGCATCGGCGGCGTGCACCGCGGCGCCGAGACGACGATGGACATCTCCGCCGATCTCGAGGAGCTGGCCCAGACGCCCGTGATGGTCGTATGCGCCGGGGCCAAGTCGATCCTCGATCTGGGGCTGACGCTCGAGTATCTCGAGACCAAGGGCGTGCCCGTGATCGGCTACGGCACGGACGAGCTGCCCGCCTTCTATACCCGGCAGAGCGGCTTTGGCGTGGACTACCGCGTCGACTCGCCCGAGGAGCTGGCCGACATGTTCCGTGCGCAGCGGCTCTTGGGCTATCGCGGCGGCATGCTGGTCACCAACCCGATCCCCGAGCAGTATGCCATGGACAAGGCCGTGATCGACGCCGCCATCTCCCGGGCGCTGCGCGAGTGCGCCGAACAGGGCGTCCACGGCAAGGAGACCACGCCCTTCCTGCTTGCCCGCGTCGTCGAGCTGACCGGCGGCGAGAGTCTGGAGAGCAACATCCGCCTTGTGCTGAACAACGCCGCCCTCGCGGCCAGGACCGCCGCCGCGCTGACGGAGTGACGTGCATTTCGTGACAGGAAAGCTGCGAGTTTTGACATGCGGCGTGTCCTGGAAAAATATTGTGCTATAATGAGCGGCGCTTGAGACGTCCGGCCGTTTCCTAACAGCGTCACTCCGGCAAGTGAAGCGATCGGGTCCCTCTGCGGCCGCCGCCTCAGGCAACAACACCCCCGGGTTTCCCCGGGGGTGTTGCTGTTTCTTTTCCGCCCTCAGCGCAGCAGCGGCTGGAGCTGACGGCCCGCAAGCGCGGCGGCCACCGTCTCGCCGAGCAGGGAGAAATCCGCCTGCAGCGAGCAGGGCTTTTTGACCGGGTCGTCCTGCCCGAAGGGAACAAAGTACACGTTTTTGCGGTTTAGAAGCCGCGCGATCGACTCGGCCGAACCGGAGAGCGCGTCGTTCGTCGAAAAGGCGATGATGAGCGGCCGGCCGTTGCGCAGATGCGCCTTGGCGGCCATCGTGACGGCGCTGTCGGTGATGCCGTGGGCAAGCTTGGAGAGCGTGTTGCCCGTGCAGGGCGCGATCAGCAGCGCGTCAAGACCGACCGCGGGGCCGAGCGGCTCGGCCTCCGCGATCGTCGTGATGACCTTTTTGCCGGTGAGATCCATCAGCGTGCGGATATGCGCCGCTGCCGTGCCGAAGCGCGTGTCGGTCTCGGCGGCGGTGTCGCTCATGATCGGATAGAGTTCATAGTCCCGCGCGAGCGCGCCCGCATTTGCAAACAGCTTTTCATAGGTGCAGTAAGAGCCGCACAGCGCCAGCCCCAGCTTTTTCTTTTCCATTCTTACTCCTCCTCTTCCAGCGCGGCGTAAATCGCCTCGCACATGACCTCTGCCGCGCGGCGCGGCGCATACCGTCCGGGCAGACCCGGCGCGCTGAGGACGCGCAGCCCGATGTTTTCGGCCAGCGTCCGTTCAAAGCCTCCCGGGGCCGAGGCCAGCTCGAGCAGCAGCGCGTCATCGGCCGCGGCGCACAGCAGCGCGTCGTCCAGGATGCGGGCCGGCACGGTGTTGACGATGAAATCAAAGCTGCCGATCACGCTCTCCAGCTCGGAAAAATCGCAGCTCTCCGCCCCGACCGCGCGGGCCGTGACGCGCGCGTCCGCCCGTCTCGCCGCCACGCAGACTTCGGCGCCCAGCCCCAGCAGCCGCAGCGTAAGCAGCTTGGCGATCCGCCCCCAGCCGCAGACGAGCACGCGGCTGCGCCAGAGCGTTTTGTCGGTGTTTGCCATCAGTTCGCCGATCGCGCCCTCGGCCGTGACGGCCGCATTGAGCGCGGCAAAATCCTGCCGCCGCGTCAGATCCTCGACGCTCAGCCCCTGCCGCAGCGCCGAGAGACACAGCGTATCGCCCAGCCGCCCGCCGAACAGCCGCTGCCCCTGCCAGAGCGAGGAGACGACCTCCTCGGCGCGCAGATGCTCATTCGAGAGCGGGGCGCTGAGAAAGCCGCCCGTCTCGGCGGGCGTCGGCAGCACCACGCAGTCCGCGCCGTAGACACAGCCCTGGATGCAGCCCGCCTTTGGGATCTCCCGGGGCAGCTCCGCGCGCTCGAGCGCGTATGTACAGACCCGGTGGCCGTCCCGCCACAGCAGCCCGGCGAGAAAAGCAAGCCGCGCATCCCCGCCGACGATCGCAAATTTCAAACGCATCACCTCCGCATTTCATCATATTCCGCTCTCCTCGGCGCGGTGTTTCGTCTGTTTACATTTTTCGGCTCTTATGGTAGATTATAAAGAAGAAAAACAACAGGAAAGGGCGAATGAAACGATGAGCAGAGCAGACGAGATCTTTATTGCCAACTGCAGAGATATCCTGGAAAACGGCGTGTGGGACACCGACCGCGAGGTGCGCCCCCGCTGGGAGGACGGCGCGCCCGCTCACACGGTCAAGAAATTCGGCATCGTCAACCGCTATGACCTCTCTTCGGAGTTCCCGATCCTGACGCTTCGCCGCACCTATTGGAAGAGCGCGATCGACGAGCTGCTGTGGATCTGGCAGCAGAAGAGCAACAACGTCCACGACCTGCGCACCCGCGTCTGGGACGCCTGGGCGGACGAGAACGGCTCGATCGGCAAGGCCTACGGCTATCAGCTGGGCGTGAAGCACCACTATCCCGAGGGGGACATGGACCAGGTGGACAAGGTCATCTGGGACCTCCGGCACAACCCCGCCTCGCGCCGGATCATGACGAACATCTACACCTTTGCGGACCTGAGCGAAATGGCGCTCTATCCCTGCGCGTATTCGATGACCTTCAACGTCAGCGGCAACCGTCTCAACGCGATTTTGAACCAGCGCTCGCAGGACATGCTGGCGGCGAACAACTGGAACGTCGTGCAGTACGCCGTGCTGACGATGATGATGGCGCAGATCTCCGGCTTTGAGCCGGGCGAATTCATCCACGTGATCGCGGACGCGCACATCTACGACCGCCATGTGCCCGCCATCGAGGAGATCATCGCGCACGAGCCCAAGCCCGCCCCGAAGTTTATCATCGACCCCTCGGTCAGGGACTTTTACGCTTTTACACGCGACAGCTTCCGCATGGAGGGCTATGAGTATTCGGAGTTCACCGGCAAGATCCCGGTCGCGGTGTGAGAGGGGAGAGGACAGCATGGACGCAATTGTTGCGGTCTATTCCGACTGGGGCATCGGCGACGGCGGAACACAGCCCGTCGTGCTGCACGCCGACCGCGCGCATTTCCGTGAATACACCGCCGGCGCGGCGGTGATCGTCGGGCGCAGAACGATGGAGGACTTTCCCGGCGGCCGGCCGCTGAAAGGGCGGCACAACATCGTCGTGACGCGCCGGAACGCCGCGATCGAGGGCGCGGAGGTCGCCCACTCGACCGAGGAGGCGCTTGCGCTCGCGGCGGGATACGAAAAATGCTTTGTCATCGGCGGGGCCAGCGTGTTCCGCCAGTTCTTCCCGTATCTCGACCGCGTCGAGATCACGAAGATCGATCTTGCGCCGCACTCCGACAGTTATTTTCCCGACCTTGACGCCGACCCGGAATGGGTCTGCGCCGGGCAGGGCCCCTGGCAGGAGGAGAACGGGATCCGATTCTGCTTCTGCACCTATGAAAGAAAGGACAGGAAAAAAGTCATGGAAGAAAAACTGCGCGAATACGCGCGCCTGCTTGTCGAGGTGGGCGTGAATCTTCAAAAGGGCCAGACGCTGGTGATCCGCTCGCAGGCGGACTGCGCGCCGTTTGCGCGCCTGTGCGCCGAGGCCGCCTACGCCGCCGGCGCGCGCGAGGTCGTCGTGGACTGGAGCGACGAGCAGATCACGCGTCTGCACTATCTGCACGCCGCGGACGAGCTGTTCGATGAGGTGCCGGAATGGAAAAAGACGCTCAGCAACGGCTATGCCGAGGCCGGCGCCCTGTTCCTTTCTCTCAGCAGCGGCGACCCCGAGATCTTCAAGGACGTCGATCCCGAACGCATGCTGCGCAGCAGCCGCGCCTACGGAAAGGCGATGGAGCCCTTCCGCTCCCGCCTGATGGCCAACCGCAACGTCTGGTCGATCGGCGCGATCCCGGTGGAGAGCTGGGCCAAAAAGGTCTTTCCCGGGCTGGACGGCGAAGAGGCGCTCGGGAAGCTGTGGGACGCGGTGTTCAAATCCGTGCGTATCACCGGCGCGGGCGACGCCGTGGAGAGATGGCGCGCACACGAGGCGATGCTGCGCGCACGCGTCGAAAAGCTCAACGCCTGGCGCTTTGAAAGCCTGCACTACCGCAACGCGCTGGGGACGGATCTGATCGTGCGCCTGCCGAAGGATCATCTCTGGGCCGGCGGCAGCAGCGCCACGCCCGAGGGGCAGCGCTTCATCGCCAACATGCCCACCGAGGAGATCTTCACCGCGCCGCTGCGCGACGGGGTGGACGGCGTGGTCTGCGCCGCGATGCCGCTGGTACTCAACGGCAACCTTGTCGAGGGGATCCGCTTCGTCGTCCGCGGGGGCAAGATCGTCGAGGCGCACGCCGACAGCGGCGAGGACGTGCTGAAGGCCGAGCTCTCGGTGGACGAGGGCGCCACGCACTTCGGCGAGGCGGCGCTCGTGCCCTATGACAGCCCGATCCGCAGCCAGGAGATCCTCTTCTACGACACGCTCTTCGACGAAAACGCCGCCTGCCATCTGGCCTTCGGCGACGCGTATCCCGAGTGCGTGCGCGGCGGCGAGGAGATGAGCAGGGAAGAACTTGACGCGGCGGGACTGAACCACTCGGACACGCACGTGGACTTTATGATCGGCACGCGGGATCTTTCCATCGTCGGCACGACGGCGGACGGGGAAGAGATCGCAGTGTTCGAAAACGGCAACTTTACGTTCTGATACTGTTTTCTGATTAAAAGCAGACACTTTTAATCAGAAAGGCGCCGCTTAACGCGTCTCCCATCTGTGCAAAAGCACAGATGACGTCTGCGGTGCATAAGTTCGGCATACGAAATCAAAGATTTCGAGCCTCACTTATCATGCAGACTTCGACGCGCTCGCGCGCTATTAAAAAAAGACTTTGTCTGCTTTTAATCGAAGTCTGGTATGACACACAAAACAAAAAGCAGTGAAGCCTTTTAGGTTTCACTGCTTTTTTTATCGTCGATACACAAAATTTACTTCACCAAAGTCGTGCCGGGATAGTAATGTGCCAGGATCTGCCTGTAATCCGCGCCCAGACGCGCCATCTTATCCGCACCGTATTGACTCATCCCCACGCCGTGGCCGAAGCCGGTCACGGTAAAGGTGAAGGCCGAGGAGGAATAGCTCAGTTCAAAGGCCGTGGAGCGAAGGGAGAACAGCGAGCGGAGTTCCGTACCGCTCACCTCTTCTCCGCCGAGAACGACCGAAGCCACGCGCCCGCTTTCGTCGCGCCGCAGCTCGCCTATCCATTGATCCTCCGGCCCGGAGAAGTCTGCCCCGGGATGCGCGGAGAGCACCGTGTCACGGAAATCGATAGGGCTGCAGCGCAGCGTGCTTATGTAATTCGGAACGTCGTCGGCCGTTTCCGGACTCGGAACGCTGACGAGATACGGCACCGCGCTCCACACGGCGGCGCTGTTCTCCGTCGCCGAGGCGGAGGACGAGTGAAAAGCGGCAAAGACCGGCTGCCCTCCGGCGGCAAGATATTCCCCGTATGTATCCTCGACGGCTGAACGAATTTTTTCGTAATTCGCATCGTAATCCTCTCCCCATTTTTCCCGTAATTGCGCGTCGCTCTGCCAGGCCTGGCAGCAGCGGTAATCGGTGCACACCTGCGCCTCGCCGTGTTTGGAAAAGGCGGCGCAGTACAGCGCATAGGTCCTAGCCGCCACGGCCTGGGCCCTGAGCGCTTCATCGTGGAAGCCGGGCGGCATCTCGGCGGACACGACGCCGGTGAGATAGTCCTGCGTGTCCATCGCCGCCGCCGTGCCGTCCGGCAGCAGCACCCGCAGCTGCGCCGGCGCGGGGAAGGGCGCGGCCGACAACGCTGCCGGCGCGGGGGAGAGCGTCTCCGTCTCCGGGCTTGCGGAGGGCGCAGGCGGCGCCTCGTCCACCGCGGGAAGCGGCGTCGGATTTACCGCGTTGTGCCCGGCGGGCGCGGCCTGCGCGCCGCCTTCGCCCAGGTTGGCAAGGAAGGGCAGCCCCACCGCGACCATAAGCGCGATGTAGGCGTAGAGGATCGTTCGTTTCATGCTTCTCTCCCGCTTGTCCGCCCGAGAGGGGCGGATACTTGACTGTAATAACAAAAAAGGGTACAATCTTACTGTTACTATTCTATTTGAGCGAGAGGGAAAATATGCAAAAAGATGCTTTGGAAAAAACCTGTTACGTCGGCGGAGCGGGCGCTTTCGGTGTGTTCATCCGCTGGCTGCAGACGCAGATCGCCTATAACGACGAGGGCCTGCCGGATGCGAGCTTTTTCAACGCCCTCGTCCCGATCGCCATCCTGACCGCGGGCGTGCTGTTCTTCGTCTTTATCCGGCGCTGGCGCGAGCGGAATTATTATCTTCCCTCCGCTTTTGAAAAGGCGCTGGAAAACGACGGGCTGCTCTATTCGATCCTGCGCTGGTTCCTCGGCGCGCTGATGGCCATCGGCGCGATCCTGCTCTTTGCCTCCAGTGAGGCGGACCGGAACGTCGGCTTTTATCGCGTGCTGGCCGTGCTGGGGCTGCTGGCCGGCGGCGCCTTCCCCTATATCCTGGGCGAGGCCAATCAGGAAGAGCCGCGCCGCAAGCTCGTCTGCATCGCCTCCCTCGCCCCGATGCTGCTTTATGCGTTCTGGCTGGTGACCTGCTATAAGATCAACTCGATTAACGGCGTGTTGTGGGCCTATGCGATCGAGACCATTGCCTGCTGCGTGCTGCTGCTGGCGTTCTTCCGCGTCGCGGGCTTCATCTATTCCGCGGCCGACGGCTGGAACAGCCTGTTTTTCTGCATGTTCGGCGCTTTCCTCGCAATCGTGTGTCTGGCGGACGGCCGCTATATGGGCCAGCAGCTGATGCTGCTTGCCACGGCGGGCATGCTGATGCTGTACAACTGGATCCTGATCAAAAACATGCGCCACCGCAAGGTCGACCCGATCGCCGAGGCCGCGGTGGAGGAGGGCGGCTTCGAGCGCGTCTGACAAAGCGCTTTCCCCTTATAAGAATAAAAAAAGCAGAGAGCCTGTTGCTCTCTGCTTTTTTCGCCTGTGTGTGAGGATCGCGTCCGCTCAGTGATTCTCGGTCCCGGAGGGGTCGGCGGAAGGAGACGGGCTTTCGGACGGAGCGGGGCTCTCGGACGGAGTCGGGCTCTCGGACGGAGCGGGGCTCTCGCTCGGCGAAGGACTTTCGGACGGCGAGGGCGTGGGCGTGGTCTGGCCGCCCACAACATAATCGATGGTGCCGTCGTCGGTCGGCTCGGGAGACGGCGTGTCGCTCGGCGGCGTGTAGACCGGGGCGCCGTTGACGTTGATCGCGGCCCCCTTCGAGGCCAGCATCCCGCCGTCCTTGTCGGTGAACAGGCAGACGGCCGTCCAGCCGTTGAGCTCGGCGCAGACGTTGTCGATGTAAAAGATCTCCTTGTCGCCGTCACGGCAGCTCAGACCCGGGAATTCCTTTTGCAGATCCGGCGAGTTCCACAGCACTTCGCGGCTCTTGTCCGGCGCGACAAAGCGCCATTCCAGCGAAGAGGCGCCCTCGGCGCGGGCGATCATCAGGATGTTCGCGCCCTTGAACACCGTTTCGGCGGTGGGCTGCTTGTAGATCCGGATGAGCTTGGACGTGGAGATGTCGATAAACTGCTTCGGGTCGGGCGTGGGCTCGGGCGTGGGCTCGGGCGTCGGCTCCGGGGTGGGCTCCGGCGTCGGCTCGGGCGTCGGCTCGGGCGTCGGTTCAGGCGTGGGCTCGGGCGTCGGCTCCGGGGTGGGCGCGGGCGTCGGCTCCACGGTCGGCTCCGGCGTCGGCTCCGCGAGATTCGGGCGGACGAACGAGCAGCCGCCCAAACCGAGCAGCATGGCGCCGATCAGCACGGCGCATAAAAGTCTGACAAGACGTTTCGAGGTCGTTTTCATGGTTCAATGCTCCTTCTGTCCGGCAAAGCTATGAGGGGAAGGGGACAAAAGCACCGGACAGGCAAATCATATCACCCGCGCCGCGCAAATGCAAGAGGAAGCGGCGCGCCGCTCTTGCGGGGATATACGCTTTCGGATTGCGTTTCTCGCGCCGATTTGATATGATACTCTCAGCCCCCGCCGACAGCGGACGGAGGCGGACAGGAAAACGACCGACAGGCCTGCAGGGGAGTTTTGAAATATGACAAAGATCTTGTTTATCTGCTGGGGCAATATCTGCACATAAACCCTGAAATCATTGCAAACACTGGATTTTTTCACCTTCAAAAACACGTTTTACACCAATTTTACACCAGCAGTGCCCGCAAACGCTTGGTATGACAAGAAAAAAAGGACAGGCAGGAGTCTTCTCTTGCCGGTCCTTTTTTCTTGGGTAGATGAGCAAGAGACCGTCCTTCGCATAACATCTCGGCAGAAATGATTCGGAGAAAAGCGGTGTCTTTGAACTCAAGGACAGAGCTTTCTCCGCAACCAGAGCACAAGTTTTGAAATCTTTTCCACAAGATACTAACTTGTTCCGTTTTCTTTCAAATGCTATGATGAAGAAAAAATGAAGAAAAAAAGGAGGATAAATCATGCGAATCGGCTGTAATGTACGGGATGCCGCTCAGGCTGAGGTGGTCATTCAACATCAATTGGATTTCATCGAAATGAATCTCTGCCGTTTGATGGAGCTGCCAGATGAGGACTTTGAACGCTTTGCCCGAAGGATCGATGCAGCCCCGATCAAAATCGAAGTATTTAATCTTCTTTTTCCATTGGATGGAAGCATCCCGCTTATCGGTCCCGCGGCGGATGAGGCGCAGCAAAGAGAGTATTTCTCCCGAGCCTTTCCCCGTGCGTGCCGGATGGGTGCGGATATGATGGTATTTGGCAGTGCCCGTGCTAGGTCTGTCCCCGATGGGTACAGCCCGGAGCAGGCGCATCAGGAGTTGGTGTCGTTCATGCGGCTGATGATGGAATATGCCGACCATTTTGACATTTCTGTCGTCATCGAGCCTGTGTGCGGCAGGGAAGGCCTCAGCAATCCCATCAAAATTGTGCCGGATGCAATCCAATTGGCGAAAGATGTGGCAGATCCTCATCTGTTCGCGCTGTGTGATTTGTATCACATGTACTATGAAAACGAACCGATGTCCAACATTGTTGATGCCGGAGGCTGGATTCGGCATGCCCATATTTCGGCAGTGGACGAGGCGCGGGGATACCCGGCGCTCGGCGACGGATTTGATTACGGCCCGTTCTTCTCGGCATTGAAAAGCATCGGCTATGACGACCGTATCACACTGGAATGCTTCGATATGAACATCGATGCAGGCATCAAAAAAAGCCTACCTTTGTTCAGAAAGTACCTGTGAGCCCCTTTCTTGGGCGTTTTCTTCAAAAAAGCGATCTGCTGCGAAAACACCTCACAGCAGATCGCGTTTGTATGCGAACAGGAGTTATCAATTCAACATCGCATGGACATTTTTCAGGCTGATCTCCATGCAGCGGAAGGGATCTTTGGTGCAGAATTCCTGGCCCAGCGCGATCCACTTCACGCCGGCCGTTTCCAAACTGGGAAGCCAGGATTCAAAATCCATGACGCCCTCTCCGCATTCGCAGGGATCCAGCTGGGCACGATAGAAATCCAGCTCGTTGAGTGTGATCTTGTTGTCCCGGAAGCGGAAGATGTCGCAACGCCCCTTCAGCAGATTCAAGACCTCCGGGACCGTCAGACTGGCGCAGCGAACATACCAGCTGTCTGCCGTAAAATGAAAGTCCTGCGGTGTAGAGGCCAGTATTTTTTCAATGGGAAAGGGCGTTCCGGGGCTGCGAAGAAAGGCAAGCCCGTTTTCCTTGTCACGCAAAAACTCATGTGAGCGAAGGTCATACTGGGGGATGATGCCCCTTGCTCTCGCTTTCTCTGTCAACTGTGTCATGTAAGCGCCATAGTTGAGAGGACCGTCCGGACCGGCGTGGATTGTTTGCTCACAGCTTGTGGTGCCTACGCCCATAAAAGGCGTGCCATAGAGCTCTGCCTCCCGAAGCATTCCGTCCAAATCAAATTCTGTACGGCCGTATTTGTTTCTGGTGCAGCAGACTTGGAAGCCAATTTTCTTCAGGAAAGAGGCTAGCTCCGCCGGATCTGCAGCTTTGTGCGTATCCTCCAGTTCCACGCCGTCATAACCCATGTCACACAGCCGACGCAAGGTTTCAAACAGATCATCTTTTGTCAGACAATAATCCCGAAGGGTGTAAAGCTGTGCTGCGATTTTGAATGTAGCCATGATCCTTCCTCCTTTCAGCTTTCGGCAATTGCCTTTTTCAGCTCGACCATAGCGGCCTTCAAGCTTTCAAAGGGATCTCTCTGGCAGACGTCCTGCTCGATGGCGAGGTATCGGACGCCTGCCTTTTCGCAGGCATCCAGGATCGGAGCATAGCAGATATTGCCTTCGCCGATCGTGCCAAAATACGGCTCGGCCTCTCCGGTAAAAGACTCTCGCGGCGTAGAATCCTTCACATGGAGGACCGGGATCCTTCCCTTTACTTTATCAAGCCATTTTGCCTGATTCAGCCCTCCGTAACGGATCCAGAAGGAGTCCTGGATAAAGTGGAATATCTCCGGGTCCGTGTCCTCAACGAGCATATCATACAGACTGCGTCCGGCATATGGATCCTTGTAGAACTCATACGTATGGCTGTGATAGGCAAAGGTCATGCCGTTGTCACGGATCATATCGAGCAGAGGTTGGATATCCCGCAGCATGCGCTTAAATCCGTCGTAACCGTCGTCAATATAGCGAGGCAGAGAATTCCCGACGCCAAGGATATCACAGTGATATGTCTTGTGGTTGCGGATCAGTTTGCGGTATACGTCAAGATCGCCGCTGAACACCTCGTCGGGAGGCGCATGCGTGATGCAGATCTTGATATCGTACTCGCTGCAGATTCCCGCAATAAAATCCGCAGGAATGTCGCGGCCAATGCAGGAGATCTGGACTGCGCCGCATTCCATCTCTTCCCGGATCCGCTTAAAACAGGTTTCCAAGCCTTCCGGTGTTTGCGTAAATTCGCGCAATGTAAACATCTGTACAGCTGGGATAAGATTTTTCATACACGCTCTCCTTCTTTTGGCAGGCGGCCGCAGGTTGTTCCGCAGGGCTGCCTGTGCGGTACTGGCTTCTGACGGACAACTCTTACAATTTATCTTAACAAAGGGAGTCTTCAAACTCAATGTAAGAACTTGCGAATAAAATTGCCAAACTTGTTAGCTTCCATTACGATACTAAATATAGGGGGGAAAAGACGATGCGTTATGCACTGATCGGACTGGGCAGGATCGCTCCGAACCACATTCGCGCGGCAAAAAGCAACGGGCTTGAGATCGTCGCCGTTTGTTGTCGGGATCCGGAAGAATTACGGCTGGCCATGAAACGTCTCGAGTTGGATCATTCCAAGGTGCGGGCATACACCGACCACCGCCGCCTGCTTTCGGAGTGTGCTCCGGAATTGGTGGCGGTGGCGACGAGTTCGGGAGCGCACGCACAGATCGCGCTGGACTGTATCGACAGCGGCGCAAATGTCCTTGTCGAAAAGCCGATGGCCATGTCGTTGGAGGATGCGGATGAAATGATTCGCCGCGCAGCGCTCAAAAAGGTGAAGCTCGGCGTGTGCCATCAAAACCGCTTTAATAAAGCGATCCAGAAAATGCACCAAGCAGTTGAGGACCAGGCGTTGGGCAGAATGCTCTATGGAACCATACAGGTTCGCTGGAGCCGTGGCGAGGCATACTATCGCCAGGCTGCTTGGCGGGGCACCTGGGCGGATGATGGTGGATGTCTGATGAATCAGTGCATTCACGGCATCGATCTGCTTCGCTGGATGATGGGAAACGACGTGATCGACGTTACAGCTGTTACCGCCCGGCAGAGGCACCCGTATATTGAAGGGGAAGACCTTGGTCTGGCCATCGTCCGCTTTGCCAACGGCGGATACGGAATGATCGAAGGGACCGTAAACTGTTACGACGATGATTTTGAAGAGCGCCTCTGCTTGTTCGGCACGGAAGGCACCGTCTGTGTCGGCGGCCTGGCCACGAATCGGATGGAGACCTGGCACGTCCGGGGCGAAACGGATGCTGACGCTGTCTGCCGGGAAAACAGCCAGGAAAGCGAAAATGTATACGGGAGCGGCCATGATCTCGTCTACGCCGACATGCTGCAGGCGGTTGCGGAGGACAGATCCCCCGCAATCGACGGACAGGCCGGCCGGCGAGCGCTGGAGCTGGTCCTAGCGATTTATGCCTCCGCACAACAGGGGCAACCGATTTCCCTTCCGCTTCTCAAGGGCTCTGCCCTCGCCTTTCGTTCGGACTTCGGCGCGGACGACTCCTGATTCTTTTGATCCGAAGGATTCCCCTGCATAGGCAGACAAAAAGAAAAACAAATCGGGATATCGCGGCAAGACGATATCCCGATTTATTTATGGCGCTTTTCCTTTTTCCGCATGCTTTTTTCCCGCAGCGCGATATTCTGTGGGGCTCATCCCGACATGGGTGCGAAAAATCTTGTAGAAATTGGAATAGTTGCTGAAGCCACACTCCGCACTGACATTTTTTAGAGGGAAGCCGGCGTTTACCATCTCTCTGGCTTTGGCAAGGCGACGGTTGATAACAAATTGATGCACGGAAACACCCATGTACTGCTTGAAGGTGTGGGCAAGATGGTACTTACTGACGAACAGCGACGACGCAATCGACTCGAGCGTGATCGGCTCGGCCAAATGACGGGAGATCTCGTCAATAGCGGATGTGATCAGATGGTTCCTCAACACGCGATCCTGGGGGGGCCGGCTCATGTCCGTTCGACAGTATTCATATGCATAGACTACAATCTGGCGCAGGAAGCCCTCAGCCAGTATGTCACCGGCAAACTTTTTTTCGTTCTGCAGGATGGCCAGCTGCTCGATGGCGGTACATATCACCTCGTTCTCACGTGTTGCGCAGGGGATGAGATGGTTGGGACTTATCACGTCCATATCCAGGCATCTGGAAAGATCCGGCGCGTTGCTGCTCAGCTTTTCCAACGCTTCCGGCTTGATCCACAGATTGATGCGTTCATACGGCAAGCCCGGCTGGTGAACGATTGTCTGATGTGGGCAGTTGATCGGGATAATCATGATGTCACCGGGCTGAAGATGATAGATCTCCGTGTTGACAAGATAGTCCACTTCTCCGGCAATCAGCATGTAGATCTCAGTGAACGAGTGGATGTGCAGCGGAAAGTCCGGTTGGAGCGGCTGCGTATCGTATGCAAGATACCAAAGCGTATCCGGGCTTTTGCTCTGATAGAACTGCTGCTCATAAATCACCTGGTTTTTGTAAAGGACAGGCTGCATGGCGACATCTTCCGAAGCGGCGTAATTTGCCTGACGGAATGATGGGCTTGTTTTTTTCATGTCTTTCATGCGGCTGCCCCTCCCTGAGACAAGTGACGAAATCTGCTCAAAAAAGACTCTTTTTTTTCGGAAAAGCGGTATATTTTGATATTAAAACGGGAAAGCCCAAAAAGCAAGGTGTTGCATTTTCACAAGAAATGAAATCGCAAGTTTTGAAACAAAGGGCGCAATCGTTGATATTGCGGAGAGAGGCAAACATGTTATTCTAAAAATAGATTTGCTTCAGAGATCGTTCAGTACACTCCGGCGCTTTACAGAGGCCTTTGAAGCGAAATAACAAGAAACAAAACAAAGAAAAAAGGAGGACTATGATTACGATGAAGAAGAGAACTCTTGCATTGTTGCTGGTTCTGACAATGCTGGTTGCCGTCTTATCAGGCTGCGGCTCCAGCAGCAATGCCTCCGCTCCCGCCCCCGCCGCTGAAGCTCCAGCCGCTGAGGCTCCTGCCTCCGAAACCACTCCCGCAGAGGTTCCCAACGTCACGTTGAGCTATACCTGGTGGGGCAATCAGGTACGTGCCGAGCGCACGACCAAGGTCGTTGAAATGTTCATGGCTGCCAATCAAAATGTTACAATCAATCCCGAATTTACCGACGGCGGTTCTTACGAGGATCTGGTAAAAACCCGTTCTGCCGGCGGCGCGCTGCCCAATGTTCTTCAGACTGACTGGTACTGGGTTCCCGAATGGGCGGAGGCCGGCCTGCTTATTCCTCTGGATCCCTATGTGGAAGCCGGTATCCTTGACATCTCGGACTGCGACCCCAACACGATCGCGGCCGGTACCGTCGATGGAAGTCTCTATGCCTTGAGCATGGGCAACAACGCCCGCTCCATGTTCTACAACGCCACGTTGCTTGATAGTCTCGGCCTGAGCATCAGCATGGAACCCACCTGGGACGAGTTCATTGAGCTTGGCAAGACCATTTACGAGCAGACCGGTGTTCAGACCAGCCTTTGCTGGAGCATTTCCTATGCCGAACTGCTGCGCAGTGTTGTCCGCGGATACGGCTATGAGTTCTACACCGACGATTATTCGTCCCTCGGATTTGACGAGACCGTCGCAGTGAAATGCTACGAGCTGCTGGCCGAGCTCGGACAGCAGGATTGGGTTCAGGATCCGGCCGAGTATGCTGCCGTGACCGGCGCTGAGGTCGATCCCATCACGACCGGCAAGACATGGAACAGCTTCTTCACCAGCAACATGGGTGTCGGTCTCCAAGCAGCAGCCGGCGATGATATCAGCCTTGACCTGTGCGCTACCCCGATCTTCGCAGATTGTGTCCGCCAGCCCTGCAACATTCAGCCCTCTCAGCTGACGGGTCTGGGCAATATCGGCTCTGACGCCGACAAGGAGGCCTCCGCGGCGTTCCTGAGCTACATCATCAACGATATTGACGCCAACAAGGTTCTCTTGATGGAGCGCGGTGTTTCCATGAACGCCAAGGTATGCGAAGCCCTCTCCGATGATCTTGCTCCCATCTCGGTCCGTATTGCGGACTATGTGACCTATATTTCTGAGCATGGAGCGCCTGCCCCAGCGCTTGAGCCCGGCTGCGGCCAGCAGATCTTTGATGTGGACAAAGACATGCGCGCCGCCGTTCTGTTCGGCAGCATGACCGCAGAAGACGCCGCTGCGCAGTTTGTCGCGCAGGCGAATGCGATCCTCGCAGAGTATGCCGGCTAAAAAAGCCAATATTACCGCGTAACGCGGAAGAGCCGATAAAGAGCCGGAATCCCTTCTTTACCGGCTCTTCCTTTTATATCATCCGGAGTGCGGCAGGAAGCCGAGACTTTGTGTTACTCAAAACACAGGAGGCCACGTAATCAACTGAAAAGGAGAGGATAAACATGCAGGATATCAGGATGGGACTTATCGGGATCGGTGTTATGGGATCCCGTCACGCTTCATCGATTTTCGCCGGCGATATAGATGGCATGGTCCTGACGGCTGTGTGCGATATTAAACCCGGTCGCCTTGCCTGGGCGGAAGCTCAGTTTGGCGACAAGGTCGCCCGTTTTGAACGTGCTGAGGATCTGATTGATAGTGGGCTGGTGGATGCGGTTCTTGTTGCCGTTCCGCATTATCTACACACCGATTATTCGATCTATGCTTTTGAAAGAGGGCTTCACGTCATCTGCGAAAAGCCTGCCGGCGTCTATGCGGCCCAAGTGGAGGAAATGAACGCCGCCGCGAAAAAAAGCGGTAAGGTGTTCAGCTTGATGTACAATCAAAGAACAAACCCTTATTACCTAAAGCTGCGAGAAATGGTTTCCTCTGGCGAACTGGGGGAACTGAGACGCTTTACCTGGATCATTACGAACTGGTATCGCTCTCAAAGCTATTATGATTCTAGTGACTGGCGCGCCACCTGGGACGGAGAGGGCGGCGGCGTTCTCATCAACCAGTGCCCTCACAACATCGACATGTGGCAGCTGGTGTGCGGCCTGCCCGTCAGAGTGCGTGCTTTCTGCCAGTACGGCCGGTACCACACCATTGATGTGGAGGACTCCGCCACAATTTATGCCGAATACAAAAACGGCATGACCGCGCAGTTTATCACCACCACCGGCGAACCTTGCGGTACGAACCGGATCGAGCTGACAGCCGACAAGGGAAAGGTCATCATTGAAGAGACTGCCGAGAACGAATTCCGCTTCCGATACTGGAAGTTCTCTCCATCCGAACGGGAGTTCAACGCAACTTTCACAGGAGGATTCGGCGAGCCGGCAGCCGAGATGTTTGAATATGTGCCCGACGAGGTGGTTCCTTATTGGGACGGGCACAAAAAGATTATACGCAATTTTGTCGCTGCTATCCGTCACGGTGAGCCGTTGATCGCCCCCGGCGAAGAAGGATTGAATGCCGTGCAGCTTATCAATGCCATCAACACCTCCGCCTGGACGGATAACTGGGCAGAGCTTCCGGTCGATAAGGATCGGTATCTGTCGATGCTGAACGAAAAGCGCACCAATGCCTCCCGGACCAAGGTCGCCCGCGAGATCGACATGGATGTGACGGCATCGAAATCCTGAGTTATCTTTTTGCCTGCAAAACCACTGGTTCTATTGGAGACCTTGCGGCTGAGTGAGCGCTGGGCCGGGGTCGCAAGAAAGGAGGGAAACATGAACAAACGCTGGTCTAAAAAAACGCTGCAGAACACGCGAGACGGCTATCTGTTTATCGGCCTGTTTTGCATCGGGTTCATTGCATTTACCATCATCCCGATTCTATCGTCCCTCGTCTATTCTTTCTGCAACTATAATGTTATTACGCCTCCCAAATTTGCAGGGCTGAAAAACTATCAGACCCTGATTAGCGACACCAAGTTTTGGCTTGCCCTGAAGGTTACCAGCAAGTACGTCGTTTTCTCTGTGCCATTGAAGCTGCTTTTTTCTCTGGCGATTGCCATGCTTCTCTATAAGACGAACAGAGTCACCGCTTTCTACCGCGCGGCGTTTTACCTCCCTTCGATCATCGGGGGGAGCGTCGCGATCGCGATCGTCTGGCGTCAGGTCTTTTCGGGAGACGGCATGTTGAATACCCTTTTCAACTCCATCTTCGGCGCAGATTTAAAAAAAAGCTGGATAGGAAGCCCAGACACGGCTATATGGACGCTTATCATTCTGTCTGTCTGGCAGTATGGCTCGTCCATGCTGAACTTCCTTTCCGGGCTTAAACAGATCCCGCCGACCTATTATGAGGCGGCTAGCATCGACGGAGCAAGCCCGATCCAGCGTTTCTTCCGGATTACGCTTCCGCTGCTGACGCCCACGATCTTCTTCAATCTCGTGATGCAGATTATTCTGGCGCTGACTTGCTTTACCCAAAGTCTGCTTATTACACGCGGCGAACCGATGGGATTGACGAAGTTCTCCGCCGTCTATATGTACGAAACGTCATTCAAGTACAGCAAGATGGGCTATGGCTGCGCGCAGGCCTGGGTTCTTTTGGTTCTTATTGCGACCATTACGATCGTCCTTTTCAGATCGCAGAGATACTGGGTCTATTATGAAACTGACGTAAAGGAGGAAAAATAAGATGACCCAGCAAAAACGAGCCAGAAAGGCTCTTTTCCACTTTACCTGCGTATGTGTCGCTGTCATCATGCTCTATCCTCTGCTGTGGATGCTGTTCAGTTCCTTTAAGGTCTCCAGCACTGTCATGCGCGAAGCAGACAAGCTGCTGCCGACCCAGTGGACGGTTCAGAACTTTATTAACGGATGGAAGGGCTTTGCCGGCCACAGCTTCGGGACTTTCTTCCGAAATTCTCTCCTGGTGGCCGGGCTCTCCACTATCGGTGCCGTGTTCTCCAGCGTGTTGATTGCCTATGGTTTTGCCCGTATCAAATTCCGCGGTTCCGACTTTTGGTTTGCCTGTATGATGGTAACGTTGATGCTGCCGTTCCAGGTAATCATGGTGCCGCAATTTCTGCTGTTCACCAAACTCGGCTGGACAGGCACCTATCTGCCGTTGATAGTTCCTTTCTTCTGCGGACAGGCGTTCTTTATTTATATGGACGTGCAGTTTATGCGCAGCATTCCCAAAGAATTGGACGAAGCCGCCATGATCGACGGCTGCAGCCGCTTCGGTGTTTTTTGGCACATCATGCTTCCGCTGTGCGTGCCGGTAATCTGCACATCGGCGATTTTCTCGTTTATTTGGCGCTGGGAAGATTTCCTAGGTCCCTTCCTCTATCTGAATAAGCCGGAGTTGTATACCGCAAGTCTTGCGCTGAAGCTGTTCAGCGATCCCTCCTCTTCGTCCGATTTCGGCGCCATGTTTGCGATGGCGACGTTGTCCGTCGTCCCGGCCTGCATTCTGTTTGTAAGCTTCCAAAAGTACCTCGTAGAAGGTATTGCCACGACCGGATTGAAAGGATAAATCCTGCATAGGGCAGCATTTCTTAGCATAACAAGGAGGGCAGAATGAAAAACCAAAGGAAACGAATCTTAATGGCAGGGTTTCATCTGGAGAGCAACACTTCCAATCCCGTCCCCGTTACGGAAGCGGATTTTCGAATCCTTTCTCCTTCCGAGTTGCTCCTGCACTTTCCGGATGCGGTTTCTGCCATAACAAACGCCGGCTGCGAGGTCCTTCCTTCCATCTATGCAGAGTCACTCTGCGTGGCGGCGGGCGTGCTGGAATTAGCCAGTTATCGAAGCATTGCCGAGCGGATTATCGCCGATGTTCCTCTGGACGGCAACGTGGATGGCGTGTGGCTTTATCTTCACGGCTCCATGCAGGTCGAATTTATCGGCAGCGGAGAAGCCTTTCTGGTGTCCGCCATACGAGAGAGAGTAGGCCCTTCCATTCCCATCGCCGTAGCGATGGATTTTCACGGAAACATGAGTCACACGCTTGCCCGCTGCGCAAACATTATTGTCGGCTATCGAACTGCCCCTCACACAGATATCGCGCAAACCCAGCAGATCGCCGCAGAGCTTGTATGCCGGGCGGCAAAGGATGATATCCTCCCGCAGAACACACTTGTCCGCGTCCCCATGCTGCAGCCTGGGGAAGCCGCTACGACGGATATGCCGCACGTCCGGAGAATTATGGAGATGCTCGACGCACTCGATAGAAGGGACGGGGTATGGCGCAGCTCCTACTTTACCGGCATGTCCTGGATCGACTGTCCCCATAACGGATCCACCCTCGTGGTGAGCGGGACAGGTCAAAACAGATCTGATCTGGAAGCCGCGTTGATACAAAACGCGCAGGAAATCTGGGAAATGCGTCACGCGTTCTGCTTGAGCGACAATTCCCTTCCGCCGGAGGAGGCAATCCGCAAAGCCTTATCCAGCCCCGGAAAAACAGTCCTTCTCAGCGATTCCGGAGACAATGTCACCGCGGGAGCTGTGGGAGACAACGCGCTGATGCTTGGTCTTCTGCTCCGGGTGGCCGCGGAGCATACGCTGGTCGCCGGGATCTGGGACGAGGCGGCGGTGAACCTGTGCGCCGAAGCAGGCGATGGAGCGGAGCTGACGCTTTATCTCGGCGGCCGCCATGATCGGAACAGTCAGAGCGTCCTGCTTGAAAACGCACGCATTCTGTCCCTCCACAGAGATGTGCAGGGACGCGCAGACGGCGTCGTACTGCGCACGGGAGGCATTACGGTCATTGTCAACTCAGTGCGCTGTTCATTCACCGGCGAACAGGATTTAATTGATTACGGCGTTTCCTATCACGATTATCATGTAATCGTTGTAAAGCTGGGCTATCTTTTCCCGGGACTCTCTGCCATCGCCGATGACAGCTATATCGCCTTGACCGAGGGCAACGCCATGCTCACGATCGGCAAGTTTCTTTACCGGAATCAGCGCAGGCCGCTGTATCCGTTTGAGGACGATTTTCCTTATGACGCGAAGAGCACGCTGTGGTGACGGGAAACGCCAGACCGAACCACACTGCCTAGCGCTGACATAGAGCAGCGCAAGGGACAAAAAGATAAGAATGCTCTTATCTATAAAGGAGTTGAAAAGATGCCGGAAAAGGACAGAATCATTCAGGTCGGAGTGGCCGGTTTCGGGATGTCGGCGCAATTATTCCATACACCTTTTATCAGCAGCAATCCGCATTTCCGGCTGAGAAAGATCCTCGAGCGAAACGCGGGACGTGCAAAAGAGGCATATCCCGGAACGGAGAGCGTGAGAGAGTTTGAAGATCTGTTGGGCGCGGACATCGACCTGGTGGTCATCTGCACGCCCAATCCCTTACATTTTCCGATGGCAAAAGAAGCGATCCTTGCCGGGAAAAATGTGGTCGTCGAAAAGCCTGTCACAGCGACGGCGGAGGAAGCGCAGGAACTGCTTGCCCTTGCGAAAAAGAAGGGAGTGTTCTACAGCCCTTTCCAAAACCGCAGATTTGACGGAGATTATCTTACGGTTCAAAGACTTGCTGCGGACGGAATCCTGGGCGAAATTCTGGAATACTACGCGCGTTACGATCGCTTCGTTTCGGGGGGCAGCAACAGAGCGTGGAAGGCAAAAGGCGGCAGAGGCGTTAATATTCTTTATGACCTCGGCGTACACCTGATCGATCAGGCCTATTGCCTGTTTGGGATGCCCGATGAGATCTATGCGGATTTTCGAAAAGAACGTGCGGAGTCGACCGGGTTTGACGCTTTTGAAGTGATCCTATACTATGAAAAGACCAAGGCTGTTCTTTCTGCATCAGAAGTTGCGCTGAATCCGGCGCCTCATTACGTGGTTTATGGCAGGAACGGAAGTTTTGTGAAGTACGGGATGGACCCGCAGGAAGAGGCGTTAATGCGGTGGGAACGACCGGGAAGTGCGGACTGGGGGAGCGATCGGCCGGAGCAGTACGGAACCCTGTCAAGAGTCGAGGACGGTCTGGTAAAGACAGAAAAAATCGAAACCGAACAAGGCAACTACGGGAGATTTTATGACAATGTCTATGAGGTCCTCTGCTGCGGCGTCAGGCAGTTGATTGATCCGACAGACGCCGTGAACGTTCTGAAAATAATCGAAACAGCTTCTTTGAGCGCAGCGACAGGAAAAAGAGAAAAACCATAGAAAGTAGTGCCCGCAAGCGCTTAACAGAGAGACAACAAGAGGACGACCGGACGGATAGAAAACCGACCGGACGTCCTCTTGTTGTTTTGAAGAGCGCCGAGTTAACGTTTCTTACTTTGGAGGAAGCGGCTGCGTTCAGCAACATCGGGATCAATCGGCTGCGGGAAATCAGCGACGATAAAAACTGCCCGTTTGTATTATGGGTCGGGAGCAAGCGGCTGATTAAACGAAAGGCTTTCGAGGCGTTCCTCGAAAAAAGTTATTCCGTATAAAACACCTATCTCTTTCCACGAGCGCTAAAGTATGATATACTCGTTACCGTCATATCAAGCGCTTTTCGAAGAAGAAGGAGGTTTTTATGTCAGAAAAGCGCAAAGACAACAAAGGAATCGTATTAAAGGACGGCGAGAGCCAGCGTCCAGACGGCCGGTACCAGTACCGATACACCGACATAAAAGGCAAACGGAAGTATATCTATGCAAAGACGCTTCTTGAGCTGCGTGAAAAAGAGATCCAAATCCAAAGAAACGTCTTCGACAAGGGACTTGATTACTGTGCCGGCGAGATCACGGTATTGGCACTGGTAGAGAAATACCTTGGCCTTAAGCAGGGAATGCGTTACAACACACGCTTAAGCTATGATTTCGTCCTAGGCGTCCTGAAGGGGGAAGACTTTTCCTACCGACAGATCAGGACGATTAAAACCTCGGATGCCAAGGAGTGGTTTATCAGGCTCAATTGCGGGGGCAGACGCTACAGCACGATCCAGAGTATCCGCGGCGTCGTGAAGCCTGCGTTTGATATGGCGGTGGAAGAAGAAATTCTCGGCAAGAACCCGTTTTCTTTTCCGTTGACCAAAGTTGTTCCGGATGACACGGTCGAGCGCAAACCTTTGACGGAAGCACAGGAAATGGCTTTCCTGGAATACCTTCAGACCGACCTCTGCCGCGCCCGCTATTATGACCCGGTTATCATTTTGCTTGGGACCGGGATGCGAATCAGCGAGCTTTGCGGCCTTACCGTTTCGGATCTGGATTTTTCCCGCCGATGCATCCATGTGGAACGTCAGCTTGTGCGGACGAAGCACTGCGAGTACTATCTGCAGAAGCCGAAAACAGAGAGAGGGAAGCGCACGATCCCCATGAGCGACGAGGTGCTGAATGCACTCAAGCGGGTGTTGCGGAACCGGCCGAAGCCCAAGATCGAGGTTGCCGTTGACGGAAAGAGCGGTTTCCTGTTCCTTGACAAGGACATGAAACCGAAGGTCGCCGGACACTTCGAGCATGCACTCAAGCGGATCGTAGAGAAGTACAACGCAGAGCATTGCGAACAGCTTGTCGTTACGCCGCATGTTTTGCGCCACACTTTCTGCACGAAACTTGCCAGGGCAGGGATGCCTGTGAAGGAACTGCAGTATCTGATGGGCCATTCCGATGTTGAAACGACCCTGCGCATCTATACCCATATGGACTATGATGCGGCTGAAAGGTCGTTCCAGAAATACAGTGCATTGACCCGTATCGGATAAGAAAAATCGTACACCATTTTTACACCAATTGCAGTGAAAAAACGTAGTTTTTCGTAGATTTATAAAAAATCAATGTTTGCAAAAAGTTCTTAAAATTTGAAATAAATACTTATAAAGGGTTATAAATATATGATAAATGTGCTTTTTATCTGCTGGGGCAATATCTGCCGCAGCCCCGCCGCGGAATTCGTGTTTTCCGACCTGGCGCGGCAAAGGGGAGAGGAAGCGAACTTTTTCGCCGCCTCCGCCGGCGTCAGCGACGAGGAGGAGGGCAACGGCGTCTATCCGCCGATGCGCCGTCTACTTGCGGCGCGGGGCATCGACTGCGCGGGCAAGACCGCGCGCAGGATCCGCCCCGACGACTATGAGGCCTTTGATCTGCTGGTCTGCATGGACGAGGCCACGATCGGCCGGACGCGGCGCTTCTTCGGCGGCGACCCGGAGGGCAAGGTGAAAAACCTGCTCGACTATGCCGGCCGTACGGGCGAGGAGATCGACGACCCGTGGTACACCCGCGACTTCGAAACCGCCCTGCGCGAAATCACCGCGGGCTGCGAGGCGATGCTGCAGGCGCTCTCCGGCGAGCTGACGCTTGATCTCTCCGCCTGCCGCGACCGGGCGGGGATCTACGCCGTGCTGCGCCGGGAGATGGAATGGCAGGACTGGTACGGCAGCAATCTCGACGCGCTGTGGGACGTGCTGACGGGGCTGGAGCACCGCGGCTCGCGCTTCCGGCTTGTCATGCCGCCGCCGGACGCGGAGATCGCGCCGTATGCCAATCTCGTGCGCGAGACCTTCCGCGAGGCCGGCAAGCTGAGCGAATAAAAAAGAAAGGCTGTGAAAACTGTCGGTTTTCACAGCCTTTTTTCTTGTTGTATCCGTCAGTCCTCGTCGTCAAGAGAGGACAGGCTTTCGGCCAGCGCGCCGAGCTTTTCGCTCAGCCCCTCGGGCAGCGCTTCGGGGGCGGCGGCGTCCTCGTCGCCGAGCGAGCAAAGGAACTCCTGCCATGCGCGGTCAAGCAGCTTGATGTTGTCATCGGCCCGGGCGCGGAGCTGCTGATAGAGGCGGCTTGCGCTTTCGGCGGCGTCATGCTCGCGCTTTTCCCTTTCGGCCAGGATCGCGTCGCGCTTGGCCTCCGCGTCGGAGACAAGGGCCGTCGCCCGCTCGCGCGCCTCGGCGACGATGCGCTCGGCCTTTTCCTGGGCGGCGGTGATCAGCGCGTCGGCGTTTTCGATCGATTCGGCCGTGAGCGCCTCGGCACGCTGCTGCGCGTCGGCGATCAGCTGCTGGGCGATCGTCTTGGCCGACAGGATCGCGTCGCCGATCTCCTCGCGCCCGTAGGAGAGCGAGTCGAGCTTGGCGCGCAGATCGCTGTTTTCCCGGCCAAGCGCGCTGTTTTCCTGCGCCAGCCGCGCGGCGTCAAGCTGAAAGCTTTCCAGCACGTCCTCGACCTTTGCGGCGTTATAGTATTTTTTCTTCGCGATCTCCAGCCCGAGGGAGGAGAGATAATTCCGATCCAGCGCCATGCGCCCACCGCCTTATCCGTTTCTTTCTGACTGGATTATAGCAGAACGGACGGCCGTTCGCAACCTGCAAAAGGGAACGTGAGAAAAAATACGCGGCGGGTATAGCTATTTTACGCGGTTTCTGATATAGTAATCTAATAAGGTTTGTTGTTTCACCGCCCGTGTCAGGGTGGTTTTCAGGAGCTTTTTGTACGGAAAGTGAGGCAAGCGCATGGATAACAACAATCGCCCCGAGGGCAGAAAAAGACGGATCGAGGGCACCGGCGGCGGCATGTACCGCCGCGGCGACGGACTGAACACCGGCCCGGTCGGAAAGGGGAACAGCTTTGCGCCGCGAAAGAGCGGGCAGCAGTTTACCGAAAACGGCGGCGGAGGCGGCAACTACCGCGGCAAGCGCGGCGGAGGCGGCGGCATCGGCATCATTGCGATCATCCTGCTTCTGCTCTTCGGCGGTGGCGGCGGCGCGCTGTCCGGGCTGCTGGGCGGCGGCTCGTCCACGCAGAGCCAGGAGCAGATCGTCTACGTCACCCCCTCGCCCAAGCCCAGCGCCGCGGTGCAGACGCCCGCGCCGTCCGGCGGGCTCGGCGCCATTCTGCAGCAGGGCCTCGGCGGCGGCTCGGTCCAGAGCGACTGGAAAGAGCCCGCAAACGTCCAGACCGTCAGCAGCACCGTCGCCTCCGGCGCGCGCGACAAGTTTACGGCGATCCGCGGCAAGGGCCGGGACGTCGTGACGGTGATGGTCTATATGTGCGGCACCGACCTGGAGGCAAAGGGCGGCATGGCCACCAAGGACCTTTTGGAGATGACGCGCGCCACGATCGCCGACAAGGTGAACGTGATCGTCTATACCGGCGGCTGCACGCGCTGGAACAACAACGTTGTCAGCGCCCGCACCAACCAGATCTACCAGGTCGTCAGCGGCAACCTGAAGGTGCTGGATCGGGACGCCGGCAACGTCTCGATGACCGATCCGAACACGCTGGCGGGCTTTATCTCCTACTGCGCGAAAAACTTTGAGGCCAACCGCTACGAGCTGATCTTCTGGGATCACGGCGGCGGGTCTGTCAGCGGCTACGGCTATGACCAGAAATTCTCCTCCTCCGGCTCGATGACGCTGGCGGGGATCAAGCAGGCGCTGGACAAGGCGGACGTGACCTTTGACTTTATCGGCTTTGACGCCTGTTTGATGGGCACGCTGGAAAACGGCCTGATGCTGTCGAACCGCGCGGACTATCTGATCGCCTCGGAGGAGACCGAGCCCGGCACCGGCTGGTATTACACCAACTGGCTGAACAAGCTTTCGCAGAACACCTCGCTTTCGACGCTGGAGATCGGCAAGACGATCGTCGACGACTTCGTCGCGGCCTGCGCGCAGGGCACGCCGGGCCAGTCCGCCACGCTTTCCGTGGTCGACCTGGCGGAGCTGTCCCACACCGTGCCGCCCGCCTTCAAGGCCTTCAGCGAGTCGATCAGCGGCATGATCGCCGACAAGGAATACAGCCAGATCTCCACCGCGCGCAGCAACACGCGCGAATTTGCGCGCTCGACCGCGATCGACCAGATCGACCTCGTCCACTTTGCCGGCAACATCGGCAACGCCGAGGGCAAGGCCCTTTCCAAGGCCGTGCTCGGCGCGGTCAAGTACAACCGCACCTCCTCGAACATGAACAACTCCTACGGCGTGTCGATCTACTTCCCCTACCGCAAGCTGTCGAACGTCGACAAGGCTATCCGCACCTATGACGCCATCGGCCTGGACGAGAGCTATTCGCAGTGCATCCGCGAATTTGCCTCGCTTGAAGGCGCGGGCCAGTACTCGACCGGCGGCTACAGCACCAACCCCTATGCCTCGCTCTTCGGCGATCTGAGCCAGTACGGGCTTTACGGCTCGTCCGGCGCCTCCGGGTACGGCGGCTCTTCCGGCTACGGCGGCTCGTCGGGTTCGTCGGGCTACGGCGGCTCCTACGGCTCGATGGACAGCACCGAGCTGATCGGCTCGCTGCTCGAGGCCTTCCTCGGCGGCTCGTCGTCCTCGTCGGCGGCTTCGTCCTCGTCGCCCTACGGCTCGATGGACTTCCTCTTCGGCCGCTCGCTGAACACCGAAGATACCGCTTCGTATATTGCGGACAATCTCTTCGATCCCGCCGCGCTCGTATGGTCGAAAAACGCCGCGGGCGAGGACGTGATCGTCCTGGGCGAGGACCAGTGGGCGCTTGTCAACGCGCTTGAGCTGAACCTGTTCTTCGACGACGGCACGGGCTACGTGGATCTCGGTCTGGACAACGTCTTTGACTTTGACGACGACGGCGCGCTGCTGGCCCCCGCGGAGAACGCCTGGGTCGCGATCGACGGTCAGGTCGTCCCGTATTATCACGAGTACACGACCGGCCGCGGCGGAGAGCGCGTGGACACCGGCTATGTGCCCGTGCTGCTCAACGGTACGCGCGCCGAGCTGCTGATCAGCTTTGACGCCGAGGGCTACGGCGCCGTCACGGGCGTGCGCTATGTCTACACGGACGGCGAGACCGAAACCGTCGCCAAGAGCCAGGTCCTTTCCGGCGCGGAGGTCGACTTTGCCGCCCCGCCCGCCGAGGAGACCGGCGCGGTCGGCCAGCTGCAGAACGGCGACACGCTGGACTTCATCTGCGACTATTACAGCTATGACGGCGCGTATGACAACAGCTATCTCTTCGGCAGACAGCTGACCGTCAACGGCGCGCCGAAGGTCACCGTTTCCTACCTGCCCGCGGGCACGCGCACGCTGATGTCCTACCGCTTTACCGACCTTTTTGCCCAGCACTACTGGTCGCTGCCGATCGAGGGATAAGACATGAAGATTGCCACGCTGCTTTTTACCTACAGGCTCGCAAGCCCGAACCTCTTGCTGATCGCCGCGGCGGTCGTGCCGGCGCTGGTGCTGCTGGTCTACGTCTATCGCAAGGACCACATCGAAAAAGAGCCGAACCGCCTGCTGGCGCGGCTGCTTCTGTGGGGCATCGTGTCGACCTTTCTCGCCGTCGTCAGCGAATCCGTCGGCGCCGCGGCGCTGGCCTTCTTCCTGCCGGGCGGCGAGGAAAACCCGGCCTACGGCTTCTGGATGTTCTTCGTGGTCGTCGCGCTGTCGGAGGAGGGCTTCAAGTATCTCGTGCTGCGCTGGCGCACCTGGAACTCGGCGCACTTCAACTGCCGCTTTGACGGCGTGGTGTACGCGGCGTACGTCTCGCTGGGCTTTGCGCTGTGGGAAAACATCGGCTATGTGACGCTCTACGGGCTTGACGCGGCGGTGGCGCGTGCGCTTACGGCCGTCCCCGGCCACGCCAGCTTCGGCGTGTTCATGGGCGCGTGCTACGGGCTGGCAAGACAGAACGAAAACCAGGGAGAGCACGAGGCAAGCCGTTTCTGGCAATGGCTGTCCGTCCTGCTGCCCGCGGCGATCCACGGCGGCTACGACTATATCGCCATCGTCAGAAGCGAGGAGAACGGCGGGGCCTTCTTTCTCTTCGTGGCGCTGGTGTTCCTCTCGGCCGCGGCGCTGCTGCGGCGCCTGTCGCGGCGAGACCGGTTCATCTGACGGAAAAACAAAGCAAAACAGCGGAAGAAGCTGATTCTTCCGCTGTTTTTTTTGTTGATTTCGCGCGATTGATTTCTTCCGTGGCGCGTCGTATAATTCGCTGTGCTTTGGGGGAATCGAGATGGTTAAAACAAAAAGGACTGCGGCAAGCGGCGATCTGACCGAGGGCGTGATCTGGAAAAAGCTGCTCGGCTTTTTCTTACCCATCCTCTTCGGCATGCTGTTTCAGCAGCTTTACAATACCGCCGACGCGATCATCGTCGGCCAGTTTGTCGGCACCGCGGCGCTGGCCGCGGTCGGCGGCAGCGCAAGCGTGATCATTAATCTGGTCATCGGCTTTTTCGCCGGGCTTGCCTCCGGCGCGTCTGTCGTCATTTCGCAGTGCTACGGCGCGCACGACGACGAGCGGCTGTCCCGTACGGCGCACACGATCGTCTGCTTCTGTCTGATCGGCGGCGCGATCGTCTCCGCCGCGGCGTATTTTCTTTCGCCGTGGGCGCTGCGCCTTGTGCGCAACCCGGCCGAGACGATGGCCGATTCGGTTTTATATCTGCGCATCTATTTTGCCGGCACGATCCCGCTGATGCTCTTCAACATCGGCTCGGGCATCCTGCGCGCGATCGGCGATTCGCAGCGGCCGCTGCGCTATCTGATCGTCTGCTGTCTGAGCAACATCGCCCTTGACGTCGTGTTCGTCGTGGTGCTGCGGATGGGCGTGGCGGGCGTCGCGTGGGCCACGGTGCTGGCCCAGCTGATGAGCGCCGTGCTCGTCATGCGCTGCCTGATGCGCGCCGACGGGCCGGAAAAGCTGCGCCCCGCAGAGCTTCGCATCGACCGGCCGGCGCTGCGCAGCACGCTGGGCATCGGCGTATCCGCCGGCATCCAAAGCGCTATGTATTCGCTTTCCAACATCATCATCCAGGCGGCGGTCAACGACCTGGGCACGACGATCGTCGCGGCCTGGACGGCCACGGGCAAGATCGACGGCGTTTTCTGGGTGACCAGCAACGCCTTCGGCATCGCGATCTGCTCCTTTGTCGGCCAGTGCTACGGCGCCGGCAAGATCGAGCGGATGCGCAAGAGCGTGCGGGTGTGCTTTCTGATGGCGCTCGGCACCGCGGCGGTGATGAGCGCGGGGCTGATCGGCTTTGCCCGCCCGCTGCTGCGCCTGGTGACGGCGGATCGGCAGGTCATCTCTCTTGCGGCGCAGATCATGCGCTTTTTCGTGCCGTATTACGCCGTGTGGATCGTCATCGAGATCGTGTCGAACACGCTGCGCGGCGTCGGCGACGCCGTGCGCCCGATGCTGATCGTGACGATCGGCGTGTGCCTGATGCGCATCCTGTGGATCACGCTCGTCGTGCCGCATTATCCCGGCATCCGCTGCATCAGCTATTCCTACCCCGTCTCCTGGACGATCACGGCGATCGCGCTGACGGTGTATTACTTCCGCTCCGGCTGGATCAGACAGAGCGAAGCTCGGGCGTGACGCCTTTGCGGGAGGAAAGAAAAAAGATCCCGGTTCCGACAGGAACCGGGATCTTTTTGGCGTTTTTGGATCATTTCGTCTCGATGCGCAGGGTGGAGAGAAGGGCCTTGAGCTCCTCGCCCCCGGCAAGCTCCTCGAGCGTCTTGTCGCAGCCCTCGGCCTTCAGGAGCGTCAGCAGCAGATAGCTGTACTCGTCCACCGGCAGGCAGAAGCAGACGCTGTCGCCTTCGCGGTAGGAAAAGCCCTCGACGCCGCCGAAGCGGACAGACGCAAAGCCGGCGTATTTCTGCGCGGCCGTTTCGGTGACGAGCGCAAAGTCCTCGCCCTTGTAGAAGGAGGCGTACTCCATCTGGAACGAGAAATCCTCGCCGGAGACGACGGCGACGTGGGAGTCGCTGGAATAGGTCAAGAAGTCCTCGCCGATCACGTCGAAGCCGAAGCGCAGCGCGTCGTAGTCGAGCTTTACCTCGACCGTGCGGGCGTCTTTGAAGCCGGAGACAAAGCTGTATTCGCCCGTCTTCATCAGCGTCTCCTTCGGCGCGGCCTTTTTCGCGGCGGCCGGGGATGCGCCCTTCGGTGCGCTCCCGCCGTCCTTTTTCTTCAGCAGCACGGCGGCCGCGGCGGCGCCGGCGGCGGCCAGCAAGCCGAGGGGAGCGATCACTTTCCATTTGCTCATGGTCATTCCTCCGTTTCGTTTGATTGGTACCACTATACCACGGGGAAACGGAATTGGCAACTTATGCTGCACTCCGATTAAAAGCAGACAAAGTCTTCTTTTAATCAGAAAACAGGTTTACTGCTGCGGCGGAACGGCGCCGTTCTGCCCGTCGGCCTTTTGCGCCCGCTTCGCGGCGCGGCCGCGGCGGATGCGGCGGATCAGCAGCACGACAAGGACGGCGGCGACGGCCAGGATCACCAGCGCGGGCAGCGCCTCGATCACAAACAAAAGCAGGTCGCGGAAGAAGGCGCCGATGCCCTTCAGACCGCGCGAAAAGGCAAGCGCGAGCTGGCGGCCGAAGGAGAGCTTGGCCTCGGGCGTGTACTCGGTGACCTCTTCGACGGAGAGGGTGATCGTGCTGTAGCTGACCTGGCGGTCCCAGTTGGTCAGCGTCGACTGCAGGCTTTCGATGTGATAGCGCACGTCGGAAAGCTGGGACTGGATCTCCAGCAGATCAGATACCTTCTCGGCCTTTTCCATCATGGCAAGCAGGCTCTGCTCCTGGGTGCGGAAGGCGTTCAGGCGCGCCTGCACGTCATAGTACTGGCTGGTGATGTTTTCAGTGTAGGTGTTGCTGTAGGGGATGTTGCCCAGCGTGGAGAGACTGTTCATCACCGCGGAAAAGTCTCCGCTGGGGATGCGGATGCGGTAAGTGGCGCTGCGGTTGGAAGCATAGCCGTGCGAGGTCGTGTAATAGTTGTTGCCGCCGATGCTGCTCTGCTCAACAAAGCCGCCGTAATGGGCGATAAGCGCCTCCAGCTTTTCCAGCGTCTCGTCAAAGGCGGTGGTCTCCACCGTCGCGCTGGCCGAATAGATGATCTTGTCCACGGCGATCTCGCCGGCGGAGGGAGCCGCGGCCTGAGTTTCGGCCGACTCGTCGGGCGCGGGCACGGGCGCGCCGTTTGCGGAGAAGCCGCCGTAAGCGGCCTCCTCGGCGGCCATCGGCTCTTCCTTTTCATAGGCGGCGGAGTCATAGCTGACGTAGCTCTCGCTCGGCGCGGCGACGGCATAGCTGCTCTGCCCCTTGGGGGCGCTGCTGCCGCAGGCGCACAGCGAAAGGAGCGTCAACACGGCAAGCGCAAGCGCGGCGATCTTTTTCATTTTCATTTTTTATCCTCCTCATCGAATGCCTGTTGGCTTTCACCCCATAAGACGGCGGGGAGGGAAAAAAGTTCCCGCCCGGAAAAAAGAATTTGCTCTCGGGCGGGAAAGATACAAAAAACGCCCCGGCCGAGCGAGCGGCCGGGCGTTTACGAGAAGCCTTATCCGACGGCTTTGCGGCGGGCGATAAGCAGCACCGCAAGGGAGAAAACGAGCATCACGAGCGTCGTTGTGATCGCGCCCTCCACACCGAAGGCGGTGCTGTACAGCGCGCTGTCCGTCGCGGCCTCGAGGTGCAGGAACGAGCCCTTGGACACGACGCCGGAGTTGGGCAGACCGAAGAAAATGCTCTGCGAATAGTTCCAGGCCGTGTGGACGGCGATGCAGAACCACAGGCTTTCAAGCTTGATCATCGCCACGCTCATCGCAAGACCGAACGCAACGATGTTGACGACGGAAAACACCGTGACGCCGGGATTGGACAGATGCAGCGCGCCGAAGAGCAGCGTGTTGACCGCCGCGCCGACCCATACGTTATAGCGCTCGCGCAGCGCGCCGATCATATAGCCGCGGCAGAGCAGCTCCTCCGCGCCGGACTGGATGCAGACGCACACGAGGGCGGCAAGCAGATACAGCGGGTCGAAACGGCCGGCGGAAAAGTCCAGATCGCCGTGGAGATACGCCGCGAGGATGCACAGCGCGTTGAGCCCGAAGCCGACGAGCAGACCGAGGCCGAAAAGCTTCCAGGTGTTGCCGCGGCCGCCGTTCGGCCCGCGAAGGCCGAACGAGCGGAGGATCGGCCGCTCGCAGATCAGCGTGTAGAGCAGCACGACAAGGTCGATCCCGATAAAGGAAAGGTACATAAAGAGAAACAGCGTGGGTCCGTCTGTGATGTCAAAAGCCCCGGCAAGCGCATAGACGCCGAGCTCGCCCAGAAGCTGACCGACAAACATCAGCGCCAGCGCGATCAGGACGACCGCCCAGATCATGTGGCGGATCTTCTTTCGGGGCGCCTGCGGCTCCGGCGTCGTCCAGACGACAGGCTGGACGTTGTTGGTTCCTTCGTTCATATGAAAACTCCTTTCGCCTTAAAAGTCGGGAAAAACGCCGTCCCGGAAAAAGGGACGGCGTTTTGCATACAAAAAGGGGAAATCAGCGGCCGGCGTAGCGCGACCAGAAGCGCAGCACGGGCTCATAGCCCTCCATCTGCGCGTCGACAAATTCGTTGACCGCGTCGGTGGTCAGCGCGTTGTCCGCGATCACATTGCTGTAAAGATCGCCCTCGCCGACGAAGTAGACCAGATGATAGCCGGCATAGCTGCCGCTCTCGCCGTAGACGACGTCGACGTCGCCCGCCTTGCGGTCGCCGAAGCAGAAGGCGTCAAAGGCCTCGACCATCTGACCCTTGTAGATGTTCTCATACAGGCCGCCGTTGGTGTTCGAACCGGCGTCCTCGGAATACTGCTCGGCCAGGGCGGCAAAGCTCTCTTCGCTCTTGTCGCCGCTTTCAAACTCGGCCTTGATCTCGTTGATGCGCTCCAGCGCGGCCTGCTTGGCCTCGTCGGTGTAGTTGCCCTCGGCGTCGGCCTGCGCCTGGATCAGGATGTGGCGGACCGAGACGGTGGGATAATGGTTGTCCTCGCGCGCGAGGAACACGACGACGTAATAGCCGTCGCCCGCCGCGCTTTCGACCACGGAGACGTCGCCGGCCTTGCGGGCGCCGTCGCGCAGCCAGTCGCTCATATCGCCGAGACTGCCGCCGGAAACGCCGCTGCGCTCGGTCGCGGAGTCGGTGTCGGATTCCGCCTCGATCGCGGCATTGAGACGCTCGGTCGGATCGGCGATGTCCGCGCCGTCGTTGTAGGCCATCTCGATCGCCTGGGCGGTCATGCGGGCCTCAAGCAGAGTCTGCTCGGTAACGGTCTCCTCGGCCTCTTCGCCCTCGGCGCCTTCCGCCGGGACGGTCGCGGCCGCGACAAAGTAATAGGCGTAATCAAAAAGGTCGCTGCTGCCCTCGAGCGAGGCGTAGTACTCCTCCAGCTCCTCGGGCGTGTGCTCGATAGAATCGGCATACTGCTGCAGCACCTTGGAGGCAAGCTGGCTGTCCGCCGTGAGACGGCGCACGACGGCGGTGTTCACGCCGGTGCCGAACTGGGCGGCAAAGAAGTTGTTGAGATTGGAAAAGCCGGCCTGCTTCGCGGAGGCCGCGGCGCTTTCCAGGTCGGCGTCGATCGCGGCAAGCTCGCTCTCGTCCAGGGCGACGCCGTTCCCGGCGGCGTAGTCCTTGAGCGCGGTGATCTGCTGCATCGCGCCGAGCGCGCCCTGCATGAAGTAATCGCGCCAGGTCTGGCCCTCGCCGAGCATCGAGCACTCCTGCTTGCCGAGCGAGGCGATGCCCTGCGTGGTGTCAAGGCCGAAGAGGCTGGCATAGGAGCCGTACTGGCTGACGAAGTTGGAATACTGGTTGACGTAGTAATAGCTCAGCTCCGCGGGGGAGTATTTGGTGTCGCCCACGGTCGCCGCGGTGGTGTGCTTGTAAACAAAGCCCGTGTTGAGCAGAAGGATCACGATCAGCAGAACGGCGACGAGGATCGATCCGATCGTCCACTGGCGCCTGCTCTTGGCGGCCTTCTTGTCGGCCTCCTGGCGGGCGAGCATTTTCTTGTCGGTGCCGGCTTCGCGCGCGGCAACGCGGTTCTTTCTTTCAGTCGATGCGCTCATTGGTATTCATCCTTTTTCCGTGTGATACATGGCCCGTCTCCCGCCGGAGGGCGGTCCGCCGCAGACGAACGGGAAACAAGCTGAAATATTATAACGCAAAGCGCGGCGCGATTCAAGAGAAAAGATACAAAAAACGCCGCATATCCGTCGCGCCGGGCGCATACAATGCGGGTATGTTGAGAAACGGGAGGTCGAAGCATGGAAAAGGACGTCGACGATTTCATTTTTGAGGACTGCGAGTCGGCCGTGAGCAGCCGATAGAAAAACGCGCGCCGGGAGCGGAGAAGGGACGGCGCTCCCTTCGCGCCCCGGCGTTCCGTGCTTTTTCACATACAAAACGCAGGGAAGCGCATCCCCGAGAAGGGGATGCGCTTCCTCGCTTTATGCGGTTTTATCCCGCGGCTTCCGCGGCGGCCAGATCCGCGGCCGTGACCCACAGGGCCCGGGGGGTGAGCGTGACGTATTTCCGCGCCATGTCCAGCCGGGAGCACTCGATCGAGGCCGGATCGCGGTATACGGTCTCCCCGGTGTCCGGGTCGGTCTCCTCGGTCATTTCATAAACGAGGGCCATGGTTTCTTCGTCCCACGGAATGTCCAGTTCGTTGAAATAATTCACTACGACCCGCCAGTTCAGCACGACGCGCATTTCGACGCCCGGATCGTCAAAATAGGCGTGGAGCGGCGTGATCCCGATGGATTCCCAGCCGTAATTGACAAACATCGGCGTCGCGGCAAAAAAGATCTCGCCGTCAGATATGACCTCGTACGGCTCGTAGCGGAACAGCGGGACGCGGGTGAAGAAATCGCAGAAAACGAAGGATTCCGTCTCCGGATCGGGCTCCGGCGTTCCCCACATGACGTGCGGGCGGCCGTCCTTCAAAAAGCAGGCGGCGAGGGCCGGGGGAGAAACGATGCGGTCAAAGGATTTGCTGGCGCGTTCATAGCTGTCGTCGTAAAACACGCCGTCCGGGTCGACGACGCCCAGCGCCTCGACCGCGGCGGCCTCTTCCTCCGCGGACAGCCGGCGCATCCGAAGGTCCGGATCCGGCTCCGGCTCCGTGCCGCCGCCCGCCTCTTCGGGATACAGGAGCTCATAGGGCGTCTCGCCCCAGACGATCTCCCCGGCGTCCGGGGCAAGCGTGACGAGCCGCAGCTCCGCGGGGATCAGGTTGAAATAACGGTCACCCGCGTCGCGGAGCGTAGCGACCCCGTGATCGTACGAGCTGTCGACCCCTTGATCGTACGGGCTGTCGACCCAGCCGAAATAGTTCTCGTCGCAGCCGAAGTTATTGACCTCGAGGAGCGTGACCCGTCCCTCCATGACGGGGTCAAGCGGCTCAAAATCGATCGGCGCGTCGTAACGGTAATAGCTTGATCCCCCGTCGTATCGGCCCTCAAAGCGAAACAGCGGCGTACCGGTGAACAGCTCGGTGAACGTGAAGCGGTCCTCGCCGTCGACCGGCTCGGCGAGCCCGTAGGCGAGGAGAAGCTGCCCGCCGCGCTCGAAGACCGCGACGAGGCACTCGCCCGGGAGCCAGTCGTCGAGGGCGAAGCCCGCGATCGCGTCCGCCGAGAGCTCGAAGGGGGAGGACGAAGGCGCGGCGCTCTCCGCGTTCTTCGAAGCGGCCCCGGACGCGGTCTCCCGCCGGCCGCAGGCGGCGAGCAGCGAGACGAGCAGCGCGAGCGCGAGGCACAGGCATAGCGCGCGGCAAAAACGGGTCCTTCTTTCAGTCGATGCGCTCATTGGTATTCATCCTTTTTCCGTGTGATACATGGCCCGTCTCCCGCCGGAGGGCGGTCCGCCGCAGACGAACGGGAAACAAGCTGAAATATTATAACGCAAAGCACGGCGCGATTCAAGAGAAAAGATACAAATAGACGACGCATATCCGCCGCGCCGCGGGCATACAATGAGGGTATGTTGAGCAAACGGGAGGTCGAAACATGGAAAAAGACGTCGACGATTTCATTTTTGAGGACTGCGAGTCGTATATCAGTGCGAAATAAACCGGGGGAGCACGCGGCTCCCCCGGTTTCTTATTGAATCCTTCAGACAGCGGACAACGGGATCTGACCGCTTCGGGCAATCAGCCGGCGGCCTTCATCGAGAGGAAGGCGTTGATGAAGCCGTCGAGATCGCCGTCCATGACGTTCTGGATGTTGCCGGTCTCGTACTCGGTGCGCAGGTCCTTGACGAGCTGGTAGGGCATGAAGACGTAGGAACGGATCTGGCTGCCCCACTCGATCTTCATCTGCACGCCCTTGATGTCGCTGATCTTCTCGAGATGCTCGCGCTCTTTGATCTCGGCCAGCCTCGCGCGCAGCATGTTGCGGCAGTTCTCGAGGTTCTGGAAATGGCTGCGCTCGACCTGGCTGGACACAACGATGCCCGTGGGGATATGGGTCAGTCTCACGGCCGAGGAGGTCTTGTTGACTTTCTGCCCGCCCGCGCCGGAGGAGCGGTACACGTCCATCTTGATGTCCTCCTCGCGCAGCTCGATCTCGCCTGCATCGGCGATCTCGGGCATGACCTCGACCGCGGCGAAGGAGGTGTGCCGCCGCCCGGCCGCGTCGAAGGGGGATACGCGCACCAGCCTGTGCACGCCGTGCTCGCTCTTGAGGAAGCCGTAGGCGTTCTCGCCCTCGATCATGATCGTGGCGCTCTTGATGCCGGCCTCGTCGCCGTCGAGATAGTCGAGCAGCTTGACCTTGTAGCCGTGGCGCTCTGCCCACATGTTGTACATGCGGTAGAGCATCGAGGCCCAGTCCTGCGCCTCGGTGCCGCCCGCGCCGGCGTGGAAGGTCAGGATCGCGTTGTTCGCGTCGTACTCGCCCGTGAGCAGCGTGGACAGGCGCATCGCCTCGGCCTTCTCGGAAAAGGCGGCGAATTCGCTCTGCAGCTCTTCGAGCATCGAGGCGTCGTTCTCCTCGATGGCCATCTCGCACAGGGCATAGAGGTCGTCCCACGAGGCGCAGAGCTTTTCATAGCTCTCGACCTTGCTTTTGAGCGTTTTCAGGCGCTTCTGCACCTTCTGGGAATTCTCCACGTCGTTCCAGAAGCCGTCGCGCGCACTCATGGCCTCCAGCTCCTCGATCTCCTTCGAGGCGGCCTCGAGCTTCAGCGCGCCGCGCAGCACCTCCAGGGTCGGCTTGGCGGCGTTCAGTTTGGCCTTGTATTCTTCAAATTCCAGCATAGTCATAACCACTTTCAAATGACGATTGATGCGTCTTTGCAGACTTGTCTCGGCGAGGCTGATCGCGCCGACGTCGACTTTACTATTATATACAAAAAGCCCCGCCTTGTAAATCGCTATTTTTATCTGCTTTTTTCCGCGCACATTTCAGCCTTTTCTCTTTTCAAGAGAGGGAAAGTATGATAATATTATTGTGTATCTTTGCGTCCTTCCGCCGCGGAGACAGCGGCGGGAAATGAATGGATGAGGAGAAAAAACATGATCGCACACGGCAAGGAAATCAAAGTTTTCTGCGGCAACTCCAATCCCTCGCTGGCCGAAGATATCTGCAGCCAGCTCTTTACGCGCCTCGGCGAGGCCACGGTCTCCCAGTTCGCGGACGGCGAGTGTTCCATCTCCGTCGGCGAGGCGGTCCGCGGCAAGGACGTGTTCATTGTCCAGTCCACCTGCAATCCCGTCAACGACCATCTGATGGAGCTTTTGGTCATGACCGACGCCATGCGCCGCGCCTCCGCCGGACGCATCACGGCTGTGATCCCCTATTTCGGCTACGCCCGGCAGGACCGCAAGGCCAAAAGCCGCGATCCCATCTCCGCAAAGCTGGTGGCGAACCTCATTACCGCCGCCGGCGCGGACCGCGTCCTGACGATGGACCTCCACGCCGCTCAGATCCAGGGCTTTTTCGACATCCCCGTGGACAATCTCATGGGCGCGCATCTGTTTGCCAAGCACTACATCAAGCAGTACGGAAAGGGCAACGAGGACTTTATGGTCGTCTCCCCGGACGTGGGCAGCACGGCCCGCGCCCGCTCCTTCGCCATGAAGCTGGGCGTCAACATGGCCATCGTGGACAAGCGGCGTGAGCGCGCCAACCAGTCCGAGGTCATGAACATCATCGGCGACGTCTCGGGCAAGATCTGCATCCTGCTCGACGACATCGTGGACACCGCGGGCTCGCTGTGCGGCGCGGCCAAGGCCATCAAGGACATCGGCGGCGCGAAGGAGGTCTACGCCTGCGCGACCCACGGCGTGCTCTCCGGCCCCGCGCTGGGCCGCATCGAGGAAAGCTGCATCAAGGAGCTGCTTCTGCTCGACACCATCCCCTATCCCGCCGACGCCCCCGCCTGCGCCAAGATCCGCTATCTGAGCGCCGCCGGCGTCTTCGCCGAGGCCATCCGCCGGATCTACGAGGAGGTCTCAATCTCCAACCTGTTCGACTGATTCCGATGCTTTTCAAATCATCCGGTCCCATTTCCTGGCTCGCCGTGTTCCTCGGCAACCCCGGACCGCGCTATGCGCTCACGCGGCACAACGCGGGCCTCATGGCGGCGGACGCGCTGGCAAAGGACAAGGGCATCCGCATCGACCGCCTGCGCTTTCACGCGCTCACCGGGGAGCTCACGCTGGGGGATGCGCGCGTGCTGGTCATGAAGCCGCAGACCTATATGAACCTCTCCGGCGAGGCCGTGGCAGCCGCCGCGCGCTTTTACAAGATCCCGCCCGAGCATGTGCTCGTCGTCTCGGATGAAGTAAGTCTGCCCGTCGGACGGCTGCGCGTGCGCGCCAAGGGCTCCGCGGGCGGGCACAACGGGCTCAGGAGCATCATCGAAGCCCTCGGCAGCGACGCCTTCCCCCGCATCCGCATCGGCGTCGGCGCGCCGCCCCACCCGGACTACGACATGGCAGACTGGGTGCTCGGGGTGTTTCACGACCGGGACGCCGAGCAGCTGCAGGACGCCGCCGCGCGCGCCGCGCAGGCCGTCGAAGCTTACGTCACGCAAGGCCCGGAGCGGGCCATGAACCGCTTCAACCAAAAGAATGAACCAGACAGAGGAGGCTGCCCATGAAGAAAACCTGCATCGCCATGCTTCTGGCCGGCGGACAGGG
>JAFSWC010000024.1 GCA_017444665.1 Oscillospiraceae bacterium | reverse complement strand
GAGGGGCACGGCCTTGCCGTCGCTGCCGACGAAGCCGGTGGCCCCGCGCACGTTGCGCACCAGGTGCCAGCTTTCGTCCGTCATGATCATTTTGACGAGAACGTAACCGGGGAACACCTTGCGCTCGACGGTCTTTTCGCCGGCGTCTGTATACTCGGTAACGGTCTCCATCGGAATATTGACCTCCCGGATCAGGTCGGTCATTTTGCGGTTCTCCGCGGCCTTCAGGATCGCGGCGGAAACCGCGTTTTCATACCCAGAATAGGTATGAACAACGTACCATTTCGCCTCTTCAGCCATGGCGCCTTACCTTGCGGTCGTGAGTGTGATTATGCCCTGCACGAACCAGCTGGCGAGCGAGTCAAAGCCCCAGAGCACGACAGCGGAAGCCAGCATCACGGCGACGGAAACGAACGTGTTGTTGAAAAGCTGTTTGCCCGTGGGCCAAACGACCTTCTTCAGCTCGCTCTTCATCTCGCGGAACCACTTCGCCACGCGCTTGAAAAAGCCGAGCTTGGTGTCTTCCTTCTTCACGGCAGCGGTAACAGCCTTGGCCGGAGCGGCGTTCATTTTCTTTTCTTCAGCCATCTTTACGCGTCCTTTCAGAAGTTACTTGGTTTCCACGTGCTTGGTATGCTTGCGGCAGAAGGGGCAGTACTTGCTGCGCTCCAAACGGTCGGACTTGTTCTTCTTGTTCTTGACCGTGTTGTAGTTCCTCTGCTTGCATTCTTCGCATCTGAGCGTGATTTTGACTCTTGCGTCTGCAGCCATTTTTTCGGCACCTCCTATTTTATTTACCCGCGAAAATCAAGCGGGCATTGCCTCCCTGTATGGGGCGAGAAAAGCTCGTCCGCGCGGAAAAAAGCGCACAAAAAGAAACCTCTCGTCCGACAGGTAAGTTGAAGTATAGCACAGCCGCTCGGTCAGGTCAACCATTTTTTGCGGGATTTTTCATGATTTTTCAAGGCTTCCGGCCGCTTTCGGCTATCTTGTTAACGGGTGCTTTTCAAACACAAAATATATGGTATAATATAATATACTTTATAGCCTTCCCCTTGAGGGGATTGCGGCTATGCGCCGCCGGGGGCGGAAAAAGCAAAGACGCAATTTCCGCAGCCGCGCCGCTTTGCGTCTCCGAGCCTTTACGGCGAGGCACGCAAACGGCAAATGCGGCAAGGCGGACAGGTGGCCGAGCGGCGCCGAGGCCGGATGAGGATCCCTTCTTTATAGCCTTCCCCTTGAGGGGAAGGTGGCCGAGCGAAGCCGAGGCCGGATGAGGTGGACGATAAGCTTTTTCCACCTCATCAGTCAGCCTTGCGGCTGCCAGCTTCCCCTCAAGGGGAAGCCCAGGACACCTCATCAGTCAGCCTTGCGGCTGACAGCTGTCTCGCTGCGGCTCGGTCACGCTGCGGCTCTGACATGCCCCCGGCATGTCATTCACTCCCGCAGCGCCGCTTCGCTACCCTCAAAGGGAAGCCATTACAAATAAAAGGAGAATCCTCATGCGCATCATGGCGATCGACTACGGCGACGCCCGGATCGGCCTGGCGGTCTCGGACCCGACGGGTCTGCTCTGCGGCGAGGCCTGGACGATGGAGGAATGGAATACGGAGCGCGCCGCGCTGCGCATCGCCGAGGAGGCGGCGCGCCGCGAGGTCGGGACGCTCGTGCTCGGGCTGCCGAAGAACATGGACGGCAGCGAGGGCCCGCGCGCCGAGAAGAGCCGCGCCTTCGCCGCCCTGCTCGAGGAGCAGAGCGGCCTGGAGGTCGTGCTCTGGGACGAGCGGCGCAGCAGCGTCGAGGCCCACGCGATCCTCCACGCGGTCGGCAAGAAGGAAAAGCTCCACCGCAAGACCGTCGACGCCGTCGCGGCGAGCCTGATCCTCCAGGGCTATCTGGACAGAAAATAAAAAACGACAACAGAAAATAATGGAAAAACACGGTCTCTGCACGCGCGCAGAGGCCGTGTTTGTTTTGGAAGCGCTGAAAGATTTATCCTCCGTTTTTTTGCGCCGCGGCGCGCATACTGAATGATGCGGGCAAACGCACAGAGAGGAGATTTTTCGATGAAAAAGAGGATCGCCGCGGCGATGTGCGGCCTTTTGTTTTTTGCGCTTGCGCCCGGGGTCTGGGCGGATGAGCTGCTCGTCGGCGGCCAGGCCGTCGGCATCGAGATCGAAGCCGACGGCGTACTTGTCTCCGGCTTCTGCGAGGTGGACACGCCCGAGGGCGCCGTCTCTCCGGCGCGGGAGGCGGGCTTTGCCGTGGGGGATCTGATCGTGAAGATGGACGGCGCCGAGATCCGCAGCGCCGAGGATCTGATCGCGGCTGTGGCACGCCTCGGGGGCGCGGAGAGCGAAATGGAGATCCTGCGCGGCGGGAAGACGCAGCGTCTGCGCGTGCGCCCCGCGCTCTCAAGCTCGCGGCAGTGGCTGCTGGGGCTCTGGCTGCGCGACGGCGTGTCGGGCATCGGCACGCTGACCTTTATCGAACCGCGCAGCGGCGTGTTCGGCGCGCTGGGCCACAGCGTCAACGACGAGAACAGCGCCTGCCCCGTCCCGCTGCGCGCGGGGCAGCTGTGCGCGGCGGAGATCGTGTCCGTCAGCCCCGGCGTGCCGGGCACGCCCGGCGAGCTCTGCGGCGGCGACACGGCGGAGAGGCTCGGCAGCGTCGAAAAAAACACGCCCGCCGGCATTTTCGGCCATGTCACGGCGGTGCCGAGCGGGCGGCTGCTGCAGACCGGCGAGATGAAGACCGGACGGGCCAGCATCGTCTCGACGCTCTCGGGCCGCGAGGCGAAGGAGTACGACGTGGAGATCGACCGCGTCTACAGCGAGGGCGGCCAGACCCACGCGCTGCTCACGGTGACGGACGGCGCGCTCTCCTCCGCCTCGGGGGGCATCGTGCAGGGCATGTCCGGCAGCCCGATCATCCAGGACGGCAGCATCGTCGGCGCGGTGACGCATGTGTCGGTACCCACATGATACCCACCGAAAAAAGCGTTTCCTCACACGAATCATACATAGTCACGGAAAAGCGAAAAAAACGGAAAAAGCAACAAGAGCGCGGCGGTATTGCTGTGCTCTTGCTGCGTTTATAGGAGGTTTTTATGATGGAATTGCGCCCTCAGAGCGAGGGCTTTTCTTTTTACCGGATCCCCAAGCTGCTGGTCAAGGAGCGGGAATACCGCCCGCTGTCGCCCGCGGGGAAGCTGCTGTTTGGCCTGCTGCTCGACCGCGTGAGCCTGTCCGTCAAGAACGGCTGGCAGGACGGGGAAGGCCGGACGTATGTGTATTACGCGCTTGCAGAGATCTGCGAGGACTTCGGCTGCAGCCGCGTCACCGCCGGGAAGCTGCTCTCGGAACTGGAGCGGATCGGCCTGATCGAGCGCAGGAAGCAGGGCCAGGGCAAGCCGGATCGGATTTATGTCCTGCATTTTTGCGCAAAATCAGACTTCTAGACTTCGGTTTTCCCGAAGTCTGGAGGTTAAAAACTTTTACATCAAGAAGCGAAAAACTTATGCCCTAATAAGACTGATAGAAAGAAACCGAGAGAATTATACTGATTGATCTATCCATCTATCTATCCATCGTACTAATCTACGCGCAAAAAGCAGAAGTCTGGCATCGGAAACATGTCTCACCATGAGACAAGTTTTCGCTTTGATACGGCGAGAAAGCAAGATGCGCACCGTGTTAAGCAAGTATGGCATTTGTTAAACACAAACGCCCTTGTTAGGGAGATGCCCCCTAAGACCCCACGTAGCGCAACAAACGGACGCCCGCTGGAGGAACGCTGTACGCCAAGATATGTCGTTGACAATTAGCGCAATTATGCATATAATAATGCTAAGTAAGGAGGTGGCGAGATGCCGAATATTCGTCCTGTTTCCGATCTGAGAAATCATTTCGCTGAGATCACGAAAGACGCACAGCTCAGCGGTGAGCCGATCTTCCTGACCAAAAACGGCGTCGGCTCCATCGTTGTCATGAGCATGGAGAGCTATGAGCAGAACCGCTATGACAGCATGGTCTACGACAAGCTGCGTGAGGCGGAGCTGCAGGCCGCCAGCACGACGGAGCGTTTGAACCATGCGGAGGTTATGGCAAAAGCGCGTGCGCTTCTGAGCGCTGCGGAGGAGCAAACGCGTGCATAAGATCGTTTATCTGCCGCTGGCGGAGAGCGACTTGATGGATGCGCTGGGCTACATTGCCCACGCGCTGGACGCGCCGAAAGCCGCCCGCGAGCTGCTGGTCGCGTTTGACGAGACGGTACGGCGCGTCGCGGAGTTTCCCTACGCCAACGCGCTTTATCGGACAGACCGCCCGATGAAAGACGAGATCCGCAAGGTGCCGGTCAAGAACTATGTGCTGTATTACGCCGTCTTTCAAGACCGCGTGGAGATTCGCCGCTTTC
>JAFSWC010000023.1 GCA_017444665.1 Oscillospiraceae bacterium | reverse complement strand
GTGTTCGGGTTGGAGAACCAGATAACGGCCTGTTCATACTCGGGCTTGATGAGGTCGGCCCAGTCCTGCGGATAGGGAAGGCCCATCTCGTCGAGAGCTTCCATGTCGTAGAAGAAGCCCATGACGCCGGTGTAGATGCCGTACCAGTAGCCGTCGGCATCCTTGTACTTGTCGGAGATCAGGTTGACGGCGTTGTGGGCGTCATACTGCTCCAGCAGGCCCTGGCCGGCGCAGACAGCCTGCGGGTCGGAGGTGCCGCCGAACCAGACGTCGCCGGAGGGGTTGCCGTTCTCTTCCTGGATCTTGGCCTGGACTTCACCGCCGGTCAGGCGCTGCCACGAAGTCGGGATGCCGTACTTGGCCGTGAAGGCGTCGCATGCGGCGGCGATGTACGGATCTTCGCAGGAGCCGTAGACGACCAGCTCGCCATCAGCCTTGGCCGCGGCGATCAGCTCGTCAAAGTAGGCGGCCTCGGGATCCGCGGGAGCCTCGGCAGCGGGAGCCTCGGCGGCGGGCGCGGCGGTCTGGCCGCAGGCGCACAGGGCGAACACCATCACGAGCGCGAGGAACAGAGCGATAGTCTTTTTCATGTTGTCTCTCCTTTTCATTTTAGCCGATACCGCCTGCCATAAAAGCAAACTCGCACTGCCTTGCCGGTGAACGACAAAGACAATGCGAAAAACAACACAAGAGGCGCAGTAGGAAAAACACTGCGCCCTCGAATCGGTCTTCGATAGTCCGGTCATTTACGGCGTCCGGGTAGAAACTTCAAATCCATATCATTTGCTATATATCGAAAGCGGTATTCGGTTTTTACGCTACCAACATATCAGTTGTGTCGAAAAAAGTCAAGTGTGTTATTCCGCAGATTTGCACAGGCAGAGGGCGGCGTTTTTGTGAACTTCTACCAAAAACGCCGCCCTGTTGAAAAGTCTCTAAAGCCTTGCGAGAGAATGCTTTAAGTATTAAAAGGAAATTATTGACAAAACGTCAGCCCCTCGTCGCTCATCTCCGCGATCTTCGCCAGCGACTCGATCCTCATCCCCTGTGCGCGCAGGGCGTTTCCGCCGCCCTGGAAGACCTTCTCGATCGCGATCCCCGCGCCGACGACGGCGGCCCCCGCCTGCTCGCAGAGCGCGCGCAGCCCGACGAGCGCCGCGCCGGTGGCGAGGAAGTCGTCGACGATCAGCACGCGGTCTTCGGGGCCGAGATAGTCCTTTGAGACGACGACGGTGCTGGTGTTGCCGTGGGTGAAGGACTCGACCTCGGCGGCGTAGACCTCGCCGGAGATGTTTTTCGTCTTGCTCTTTTTGGCGAAGACCATCGGGCAGCCGAAAACATAGCCGGTTACGGCCGCGATCGCGATGCCGGAGGCCTCGATCGTGAGGATCTTGTTCACGCCCTCGCCGCCGTAGAGGCGGCGGAGCTCCTGCGCCATCTCCCAGAGCAGCGCGGTATCGATCTGCTGGTTGAGAAAGCTGCCGACCTTCAGGATGCCGCCGGGCAGCACTTTGCCGTCGGACAGGATGCGCTCTTCAAGCAGTTTCATATTCGTTCCTCCTGTGAGCATTAGAACTTCCGGTAAGCAAGGGACGGAGCGTCGAGAGCGGATCGCGAGAGGATTTGTGTTTTGCCGAAGGTTCTTTTTCGCAGGCATACTTTGTGTATGTCAAGAAAAAGAGACAAAGGCAGGGCGCAAATCGTCCGCGAGACGCCGATGGCGTTTCGGCCCGCGCTTACCCCAAAAAATACCGAAAAAAGCCCGTCTTTATCGGCAGACAGGCTTGTTTCGGGTAATGTTCTATTACACAGCGCGGGTGACCTTGCCGCTGCGGAGGCAGCGGGTGCAGACGTAGACGTGCTGAGGCGTCCCGTCGACGATGGCCTTGACGCGCTTCACATTCGGCTTCCAGGAACGGTTGGTCCGTCTGTGGGAATGGCTGACCTTGATGCCGAAGCTCACGCCCTTGTCACAGAACTGGCACTTTGCCATCTGAAGCACCTCCTTGCTCGTGTGTTTTTATCCTGGTCGGATAAACAGCTTTTATATAATAGCAGAGAGGAAAGGCAAATGCAAGCAAAATTTTCGCCCTTTTTGCGCATTTCGCGCCGCTTTTTTTCACATGGCACAATTCGTTGCTCCGCGCGGCGCCGAACACAAGATGTTGTTCTGCGCCGCCGGGATCGGGACGGCGCTCGGGCGCAATTGTTAAGAAGTCTAAAACTTTCCCGCCGAGCGTGGACAATTCTTTCCCGATGCGCTATACTGATATTATGTTAAGCAGTTTCCTCTGGAAAGGAGTTCGCATATGACTTCCGGAAAAATCAAAGCGGTGCTTTTCATCATCGTTTTTCTGCTGATCGTCGCCGTTATCGCGTCCGGGTTCGTCACCCGGGAGGACGCCAGCCGGGCCGAAGCGGAAGCGGCGGCCGCGGCCGCTGCGGCGGCGGCCGTGACGCCCGCGCCCACGCCGGAACCCACGCCCG